>NZ_LT629796.1:2041000-2361500 GCF_900106065.1 Pseudomonas mandelii | reverse complement strand
TCGGTGCCTGGGTGGCTGGTGCCCGAAGCGAAGCTGGAGATCGCGGTGTCGATGTGGTCGGCACCGTTTTCGATGGCCTTGAGTTGGCACATCGTGGCCAGGCCAGCGGTGTCGTGGGAGTGGATGAACACCGGCAACGATTGCTCGGATTTCAACGCCTTGACCAGCTCGCCGGTGGCGTATGGCGTCAGCAAACCGGCCATGTCCTTGATCGCCACCGAGTCGCAACCCATGGCTTCCATTTGCTTGGCTTGAGCCACGAACGCGTCAATGGTGTGCACCGGGCTGGTAGTGTACGCGATGGTGCCTTGGGCATGTTTGCCGGCCGCTTTTACGGCTTCGATGGCGACGCGCAGGTTACGCACATCGTTCATGGCATCGAAGATGCGGAATACGTCGATGCCGTTGACCGCGGCCTTGGCGACGAAAGCCCTGACCACATCGTCGCTGTAATGGCGGTAGCCCAGCAGGTTCTGGCCACGCAGGAGCATTTGCAGGCGCGTGTTAGGCAGCGCGGCGCGCAGTTGGCGCAGACGCTCCCACGGGTCTTCTTTGAGGAAGCGTACGCAAGCGTCGAAAGTCGCGCCGCCCCAGCATTCCAGCGACCAGTAGCCGACTTTGTCGAGCTTGTCGCAGATCGGCAGCATGTCTTCGGTGCGCATGCGGGTGGCGAGCAGCGATTGGTGGGCGTCGCGCAGGATGGTGTCGGTTACAAAGATCTTCTTGCTCATTCTTATATTCCTCACAGGCCTGCGTGGGCGGCGATGGCGGCGGCGATGGCCAGGGCCAGCTCTTCGGGTTTGCGCTTGATCGAGTAGTTGGTCAGTTCAGGGTGGCTATCAACGAAGCTGGTATTGAACTGGCCGCTACGGAATTCAGGGTTACGCAGGATTTCCTGGTAGTACGCGGCAGTGGTCTTGACCCCTTGCAGACGCATGTCGTCGAGGGCGCGCAAGCCACGGTCCATTGCTTCTTCCCAAGTCAGCGCCCACACCACCAGTTTCAGGCACATGGAGTCGTAGAACGGCGGAATGGTGTAGCCGGTGTAGATGGCCGTGTCGGTGCGCACGCCGGGGCCGCCGGGCGCGTAGTAACGGGTGATCTTGCCGAAGCTCGGCAGGAAGTTGTTTTTCGGGTCTTCGGCGTTGATCCGGAATTGCAGCGCGAAACCGCGGTGCTGGATGTCTTCCTGTTTCACCGACAGCGGCAGGCCGGACGCAATGCGGATCTGCTCACGGACGATGTCGATCCCGGTGATTTCTTCGGTGATGGTGTGTTCCACCTGCACCCGGGTGTTCATCTCCATGAAGTACACCTCGCCCTCGGCGAGCAGGAACTCCACGGTGCCGGCGTTCTCGTAGCCCACGGCCTTGGCTGCGCGCACAGACAGGTCGCCGATGTAGGCGCGCTGTTCCGGGGTCAGTTGCGGGCTTGGCGCGATTTCGATGAGCTTCTGGTTACGGCGCTGGATCGAGCAATCACGCTCGAACAGGTGCACCACGTTGCCAAAGCTGTCGCCGAGGATCTGCGCTTCGATGTGTTTCGGGTTGACGATGCATTTTTCCAGGAACACTTCCGCCGAACCGAAGGCCTTGGTGGCTTCGGAAATGACGCGCGGGAAGGCTTGTTCGAGTTCTTCACGGCTGTCGCAACGACGAATACCCCGGCCACCACCACCGGACGTGGCCTTGAGCATGACCGGATAACCGATGCGGTCGCCTTCGACCAGGGCTTCGGCGATGTCCGCGACGTTGCCTTCGGTCCCCGGGGTGACGGGTACGCCTGCCTTGATCATGCTGCGACGGGCTTCGGTTTTGTCGCCCATGCGGCGAATCACTTCAGCCGATGGACCGATGAACTTGATGCCGCGCTCGGCGCAAATGTCCGCCAGTTCAGCGTTTTCCGACAGGAAACCATAGCCGGGATGCAAGGCATCACAACCGGTTTCGACCGCCAGATTCACCAGCTTGCGCGCATTCAGGTAACCGGCCAATGGCTCGGCACCGATGCTGTGGGCCTCATCCGCACGCTTCACATGCAAGGCATGGCGATCGGCGTCGGAATAGATCGCGACCGAGCGAATGCCCATCTCGGCGCAGGCACGCACGATTCGTACGGCAATCTCACCACGGTTGGCGATCAGGATCTTTTTTATCACTTGGAGGTTCCCTTGAGCCGGTGGTACCCACGACCTGCTAGACCAGGTCGACGCGTGACTAAATGTTTCGACTTAGTCGCAGCCCCACACTAGCCCCCACAAGGGATTAACAAAAATGATTAATAATTGGGTTAGCCATAAGTAAAGACTTATAGTTGATCCATCAGCTTGTGGCGAGAGTGCTTATAAAATGCGTAAGTCATTGATGCGTATGACATTGCGTCAATTGCAGATCTTCAATGAGGTCTGTGATTTGAGGTCGTACAGCCGGGCAGCCGATGAAATGTCCCTCACCCAACCGGCCGTCAGCTTGCAGATTCGTCAGCTTGAGGAGCTGATTGGTCAGCCTTTGTTCGATTACGTCGGCAAAAAACTCTACATGACGGAAGCCGCCGAAGCACTACAGCGTGCCAGTCGAGACATTTTCGGGCGCCTGGAAAACCTCGATATGCAGCTGTCGGACATGCAGGGATCGTTGCAGGGACAGCTGAAACTGGCGGTGGAATCCAGCGCAAAGTATTTCGTCCCGCACTTGTTTGCTGCGTTCAAGCGTCAGCATCCGGAAGTGAATCTGCAACTGACGGTGGTCAACCGAGGGCAGGTGATCCGTCGATTGTCTGATAACCGCGACGACCTGGTGATCATGTCCATGGTGCCGCAGGACATGGGGCTGGAATTCCTGCCGTTCCTCAACAACCCGATCGTGGCCGTGGCGCCACCGGACCATCCGCTGTGTCACATGGGGCCGCTGCGCCTGCAAGACCTCGAGCCTTACACCCTGCTGCTGCGCGAGCCCGGCTCTGGAACGCGTATGGCGTGCGAAGAGTATTTCAAAGAGAAGCGCGTGCACTTCAACCAGACGCAGGAGGTCTCATCGGCCGAAGCCCAGCGTGAATGTGTGCTGGCGGGTCTGGGCGTCGCGCTGTTGACGCGCCACGCCCTGAACCTTGAGTTGGCGACCGGCGGATTGATCGAGTTACCGGTCGAAGAACTGCCGCTGTACCGCAGCTGGTGCCTGGTGCAGGCCAAGGCCAAACGGCTGTCGCCGGTGGCCCACGCATTCCTTGCGTTTATCCGCAGCGAACGGGTGCAGATCAGCGCCCTGGTTGAGCGTTTCGACGGGAAGTTGCGGGAGCTGCCTGCCAGTAGTTGAGTTCCAGATCAGAAAAATCGCCGATCTCGGCCAGCAACTGGCGGCGCTCGCAGCGATCTTCGATGGCGCGGCGAAATTCCATGCGGCGCTGGTCTTCTTGCTGGCGACGGGTTTTGACGGCGCTGTTGCGTTCTTCGTAGGGCTGGGCCATTTCGAGTCTCCCAAGGCGATTACGGGAGTTTCAAGATAGGCGCGAGGGATGACGGTTTGGCGGCGGGTGGGTTACAGAACGATGAAACTCGCAGACTGACCGCGAACCTGTGGCGAGGGAGCTTGCTCCCGCCCGGCTGCACAGCCGTCGTAATGAGCCTGATGCGATTGGTCAGAACATCGCTGTGAATGGTTTGGGGCCGCTCCGCAGCCCAGCGGGAGCAAGCTCCCTCGCCACAATTCCAGCCATTATCAGTCGTCGAGGGCTTTCACTGATTTGGGCGACAGCCGCAAGCTGCGCAGACTGCGTTTGACGCTCTTGAGGTGGTTGACCAGGCTCGGCCCGCGCGCCATGGCCACGCCCATCGCCAATACGTCGATCACCACCAGGTGAGCGATACGCGAGGTCAGCGGCGTGTAGATTTCAGTGTCTTCATGCACATCAATCGCAAGGTTGACGGTCGACAGCTCGGCCAACGGCGTCTGGCTCGGGCACAACGTGATCAACGAGGCGCCGCTCTCGCGCACCAGGTTAGCGGTGATCAACAAATCCTTGGAGCGCCCGGACTGGGAAATACAGATCGCCACATCGGTCGGTTTCAAGGTGACCGCAGACATCGCCTGCATGTGCGGATCGGAATACGCCGCCGCAGTCAGCAGCAAACGGAAGAATTTGTGCTGGGCATCCGCCGCCACCGCGCCCGACGCGCCAAAGCCGTAGAACTCGACGCGTTGGGCCTGGGACATCAGCGACACAGCCCTCTGCAATTCCACCGGATCGAGCTTCTCGCGAACCTCCATCAAGGTGTGCAGGGTGGTGTCGAAGATTTTCAGGCTGTAGTCCGCGACCGAATCGTCTTCATGGATCGCAAACTGACCAAAACTCGCACCTGCCGCAAGGCTCTGCGCGAGCTTGAGTTTCAAGTCCTGGAAACCGGAACAACCGATGGCGCGGCAGAAGCGCACGATGGTCGGCTCACTGATGCCCACGCTATGGGCCAGGTCGGCCATGGAGCTGTGCATCACCGCCGCCGGATCAAGCAGCACGTGGTCGGCGACCTTGAGCTCCGACTTGCGTAAGAGGTGGCGTGACTGGGCGATGTGTTGCAGCAGATTCAAAGGTCTGGACTCTTTGTTATTGGCAGGGGCCGGGGATGTAGCAAGCTTGTAGTTATACTACATGAATCGGCTTTTTGCCTGCTCAATGCGTAACTCGATGTCCCCATTCCACGCCACATACGCTTGATGTAGCACTTACAAGGGTTTTGCGTCCTCACCTAAAAGCGCCGCCAGGTCATCGGCCTCGACTGGACGGCTGATCAGGTAACCCTGCACTTCATCGCAGCGCTCGGCTTTCAAGAATTCCAGCTGCTCTGCGCGCTCCACACCTTCAGCCACCACTTTCAGCGACAAGCCATGCGCCATGGCGATGATCGCCCGGGTGATCGCTGCGTCCTCGCTGCCCTGCCCCAGACCGCGGATAAACGCCTGATCGATCTTCACGTAATCCACGGGAATGCGCTTTAGATAACTCAGGGACGAATAGCCCGTGCCGAAATCGTCGATCGCCAGTTTCACGCCCAGATCCCGCAGCTGCTGGAACGTCGCGATGATGTGCTCGACGCTGTCCAGCAACTGGCTTTCGGTGAGTTCGAGCTCCAGGTAGTGCGGCGCCAGGCCGGTTTCTTCCAGTACCTGTCGCACCAGGCTGACCAACTTGCCCTGGCGCAATTGATGCACCGACAAATTGACCGACACGCGAATCGGCTCAAGCCCCTGCCGTTGCCATTCGCAGGCCTGCCAACAGGCTTGGCGCAACACGAACTCGCCGATCGGACCGATCAGCCCGGTTTCCTCCGCCAGGCCGATAAATTCAGCGGGCGGCACACGCCCCATGGTCGGATGATCCCAGCGCACCAACGCTTCGGCAGCGTTCAGGCGCCCGGTGGCGAGGCAAAGTTTCGGCTGGTAATAGACTTGCAACTGCTTTTCTTCGATCGCTTTGCGCAGCTGATTTTCAAGCTGCAATCGCTCAAGGGTGCTGGCCTGCAAGCTCTCGGTGTAGAACTGGAAGTTGTTGCCGCCCAAGTGTTTGGCGTGCTGCATGGCAATGTTCGACTGGCTGACCAGCGCGGAAATTTCCCTGGCGGTGTCCGGCAACATGCTGATGCCCATCGAGGCGCTGACCACCAGTTCATGGCCATCGACGGTGATCGGCAAACGCAGTTTGGTCGACAACCGGGTCGCCACGCGCGCCAGGCTCGACAGGTTGCCGTAGGCATCGAATATCACCGCAAATTCGTCACCGGAAAGCCGCGCGATGGTGTCCGCCTCGGGCAATGCGTTGACCAGCCGTCGGGCCATTTTCTGCAGCAACTGGTCAGCGACTTCATGCCCAAGGCTGTCATTGAGCAGCTTGAAACGATCCAGGTTGATATGCAGCAGTGCCAGGCTGCGACGCCCACCCTGACGCACCCGCTGATGAGCCTCGCGCAGCCGTTCGCGGAACAGCGAACGGTTGGCCAGGCCCGTGAGTTCATCGTAATGGGTCAGATAGCGCATGCGCTCTTCGGATTCCCGTCGAGCGGACAGATCGGCGAAGAAGCCAACAATATGGCTCACCTTTCCCCGAGCATCCCGAACAGCGTTGAGTTGCAGCCACTGTGGATAGAGCTCGCCGTTTTTGCGGGTTTCCACCAGCTCGCCCTGCCACGTGCCGTGCTGTTCCAGCGCATGATGGATCGCGCCGTAGTGCCTGCGCGCATCGCGGCTGCACGGCAACTCGACGACGTTGCGCCCGATCATGTCGTCGATGTCGTAGCCGGTGACCCGGCTGAAAGCCTGATTGACCGCGATCAGCGCGTAATTGGGGTCGAAAATCACGATGCCTTCGCTGGCCGCCTCAAACACCGTCGCCGCCAGTTGGCGCTGTTCTTCCTGCCCCTTGCTCGCGCTGATGTCGCGGCGGGTGCCGACCATGCGGATCACCCGACCATTTTCGCTGCGCTCGACCGCTCGTCCACGGTCCTCGATCCAGACCCAGTGACCGTCGCCGTGCCGCACCCGGTATTCGATCTGGTAATCCTCGCTGCGGCCTTTCAAATGCTCGACCAGGGCACGACGCAGCGACGGCAAGTCTTCGGGGTGAAGGCGAGGCTTGAGGTGGCTGAGCATCGCGGTGACGAATTCCGGTTCCAGGCCGAACAACTCTTGAAGTTGGGTGTGATGGACTTCGTCAGTTTGCAGGTTCCAGTCCCACAGCCCGAGTTCACTGGCCTTCAACGCCAGCGCCAGTCGCGCTTCGCTCTTGCTCAGGGCCTGGTTGGCCGCGTCCAGTTCGAGGCTGCGCTGGGCGACCCGGTTTTCCAGCTCGACCTGGGCTTCGCGCAACTTGTCTTCGGCGCACCGGCGATGATCAATCTCTTTGGCCAACTCGTGATTGAGCTGGTCGCCGCAGCTTTGCGCCTGCTGCAGATGCTCGATCAGGGCCTGATTCTGAAAGCGCCGTAGCAAGCCGCTGTCGATCAACCTGTTGACCTGCCAGGCCACCACGCTCAACGCGCCCAATAAAATCAGCCCGAACCAGCCCCAACCCTGGCCTTGTTCATCTCCCCCCCAGAAGAGATAGGCGATGGCCGGCAACAGGCAGGGCAAGGTAAAGGACAGGAATGCCGGCAGGCTGACCGCATACGCAACGCTGGCCGACAGGGCGGCGGCGCCGATCAGGCCGAATACCCAGGCTTGCTGCATGAAATTATCAGCGGGAACCAGAGCGATGCCGGCACCGGCCAGGGTCAGGCCTGTCATGGCGGAGCCCAGCAGGAACATGCGACGCCAGACCGGATGGGCCTGGCGATTGGGAATGGCCGAATCGAAGGCCGCGACTTGAATCACCCGCAGGGCCACCAGCGATAGAAGCCAGATCAGCCAGACACTGACGATGAAGTAGCGCTGCGGACTCCAGAGCAGTGCGGCACAGACCAGCCCGTTGATCAGCATGAACAGCGTAGGCAGCAGCGAGCCCTGGTAGAGCAGGCGCGTGCGCTCGACCGCCATTTCCATGGCGTACTGTTTGCGGATAACCCGGGGCTCCACAGAAGGGCCCGACAGGTCGGAGCTGAGGGTCATAGGCAATGTTCTTGTTCTTATAATGGTGAGCATGAGCCCGAAACGTGGACGGAGCATACACAAGCCGATGCCCTTACCAAACTGCCCCGGATCATAAAATCGACAAAATTTCAGCCCCCCGCCGCCGCCTCAAAACCCTTGGAGCGAGCCCCGCCAACGCTTGCAGCCAGTGACTGACCGGTCGTCATTCGTGCTTCTTTCATCGGCTAATGCAAAGCTCGGTTTGCCCGGTGTGACGGCGCACCCTAGAATGCCCCGATGCGCGATGATCTCTCCCTTCTGCTGAACTCCCTCAACGATGCCCAACGCCAGGCCGTAGCTGCCTCCGTGGGTCGTCAGTTGGTCCTGGCCGGTGCTGGTTCCGGTAAAACCCGAGTGCTAGTGCACCGTATCGCCTGGTTGATCCAGGTCGAGAACGCCTCGCCCCACTCGATCCTGTCGGTGACCTTCACCAATAAGGCCGCTGCCGAGATGCGTCATCGCATCGAGCAGCTGATGGGTATCAACCCGGCCGGCATGTGGGTCGGCACCTTCCACGGCCTGGCGCACCGCTTGCTGCGGGCGCACTGGCAGGAAGCCGGCCTGAGCCAGACCTTCCAGATTCTCGACAGCGACGACCAGCAACGGCTGGTCAAGCGGGTGATCCGCGAGCTGGGGCTGGACGAGCAACGCTGGCCGGCCCGCCAGGCTCAGTGGTTTATCAACGGGCAGAAAGACGAAGGTCTGCGCCCACAACACATTCAAGCCAGCGGCGATCTGTTCCTGGCCACCATGCGCAGCATTTATGAGGCCTACGAGGCCGCTTGCCTGCGCGCCGGTGTTATCGACTTCTCCGAATTGCTGCTGCGTGCCCTCGACCTGTGGCGCGATCACCCGGGCCTGCTGGCCCATTACCAGAAGCGCTTCCGGCACATTCTGGTGGATGAGTTCCAGGACACCAACGCCGTTCAGTACGCCTGGTTGCGTCTGCTGGCCAAGGGCGGCGACAGTTTGATGGTGGTGGGCGACGACGATCAGTCGATCTACGGCTGGCGTGGCGCGAAAATCGAGAACATTTATCAGTATTCCGACGATTTCCCGGATGCCGAGACCATTCGTCTGGAGCAAAACTACCGCTCCACCGCCGGGATTCTCAAGGCTGCCAACGCCCTGATCGCCAACAACACCGGGCGCATGGGTAAAGAACTGTGGACCGATGGCGGCGAAGGCGAAGCGATCAATCTGTACGCCGCGTTCAACGAGCACGATGAAGCACGCTACGTGGTGGAAACCATCGAAAGTGCGCTGAAAACCGGCTTGGCACGTAGCGATATCGCGATTTTGTACCGCTCCAACGCCCAATCGCGCGTTTTGGAAGAAGCGTTACTGCGCGAGCGCATTCCGTACCGCATCTATGGTGGGCAGCGCTTCTTCGAGCGCGCCGAAATCAAGAACGCCATGGCCTACCTGCGTTTGCTGGAAGGTCGCGGCAACGATGCGGCGCTGGAGCGGGTCATCAACGTTCCGGCCCGTGGCATCGGCGAGAAAACCGTTGAAGCGATTCGCGACCATGCGCGCCACAGTGACGTATCGATGTGGGAAGCCATGCGCTTGCTGGTCGCCAATAAAGGCCTGACCGGGCGTGCCGCTGGCGCGCTCGGCGCATTTATCGAGCTGATCGAGAACCTTGCCGCCAAGTGCATGGAAATGCCGCTGCACCTGATGACCCAGACGGTTATCGAACAGTCGGGGCTGATTGCCTACCACGAAGCGGAAAAAGGCGAGAAAGGCCAGGCCCGGGTAGAGAACCTTGAGGAACTGGTCAGCGCCGCGCGCAACTTCGAAAACGCTGAAGAAGATGAAGACCTGACGCCATTGGCGGCGTTCCTAGGCCACGCGTCGCTGGAGGCCGGTGATACCCAGGCCGACGAGCACGAAGACAGCATTCAGCTGATGACCTTGCACAGCGCCAAGGGCCTGGAATTCCCTTACGTGTTCCTCGTGGGCATGGAAGAAGGCCTGTTCCCGCACAAGATGAGCCTGGAAGAGCCGGGGCGTCTTGAAGAGGAGCGCCGTCTGGCTTACGTCGGCATTACGCGGGCGATGCAGAACCTGGTGATGACCTACGCGGAAACCCGACGCCTGTACGGCAGCGAGACTTACAACAAGGTGTCGCGTTTCGTGCGTGAAGTGCCGAAAGGCCTGATCCAGGAGGTGCGGCTGTCCAACAGCGTCAGCCGTCCGTTCGGCGGTGGTCAGCAACAGAGCTCCAGCAGCCTGTTTGGCGGCAGCGAGATTCCGGACACCGGGTTCAGCCTCGGTCAGGCCGTGCGGCATTCGGTGTTTGGCGACGGCGTGATCCTGAACTTCGAGGGCGCCGGAGCCCAGGCCCGGGTGCAGGTGAACTTCAGCGAAGGCAGCAAGTGGCTGATGCTCGGTTACGCCAAGCTGGAAGCTATTTAGGCGCCTATGATCGTTCCCACGCTCGGCGTGGGAATGCATCTCGTGACGCTCCGCATCACAGTGGACGCAGAGCGTCCATGGCGGCGTTACCGCGCAGAGCGTGGGAACGATCTATCTGCGCCGCGCCCGCTACGGGCATTCCTACAGAACTTATCTCCTCGTCCTACAGACCAAAGTTAACAGGCCCGATTGCGCTGACCGAAGCTGAACGCAACCTGTCAGGCAAAAGCCCGAAACACTCTGCCGCTAGCCAGTAACACTTCAGCTGTGCAACATGGCGCGCGTGCCATCCACAAATGGGAATTCCCTTTATGAAACGTTTTCTTAGCATCGCCATGGCGTTGTGCATCGGCCTGACGATGAGCCTCGACGCCAACGCCAAGCGCTTTGGTGGCGGCAAGAGCTCCGGCGCTGCGCCGACTCACCAGACCAGCCAAATGGCTCCTTCTTCTGCCGCCGGTGGTGCTGCTGCCACTGCGGGCGCGGCCGGTGCCGCTGGCGCTGCCGCCAAGGCCGGCGGAGCTTCGCGCTGGCTCGGCCCTCTGGCCGGCATCGCTGCCGGTGGCCTGCTGGCCTCCATGTTCATGGGCGACGGCTTCCAGGGCATGCAGATCTTCGACATCCTGATCATGGCTGTCATTGCGTTCCTGATCTTCCGCTTCATCGCCGCTCGTCGTCGCAAGCAACAGGAGCACCTGGCTCCAGCTGGCGCACCGATGCAACGTGAAGTGTTCGAGCAGAAGCCAGCCGGCATGGGTTCGATCTTCGGCGGCTCGGCGGCACCTGCTGCCGCTCGTCCGGTAATCAACGCGCCAGCCTGGTTCAATGAACAGAACTTCATTGAAGCGGCCCGCAACCACTTCCAGTCCCTGCAGCAACACTGGGACTCCAACGAAATGGACAAGATCGCCGAGTTCGTGACCCCGCAATTGCTGGAGTTCCTGAAGCGTGAACGTGCCGACCTCGGCGAAGGTTTCCAGTCCACCTACATTGATAACCTCAATGTTCAACTGGACGGCGTGGATGATCGTGCCGACAAGACCATCGCCACCCTGACCTTTACCGGTGTGTCGAAGACTTCGCGTTTCGACCAGGGCGAAGTGTTCAGCGAAAGCTGGAACATGGAACGTCCGCAGGGCGAAAACCAGCCTTGGCTGGTGGCCGGTATCCGCCAGAACGGCTGATCCCCTCCGCGTTACGCATGCTGTAATAGAAACCCCGGCCTCGGCCGGGGTTTTCTATTTCGCAGTTGCATCTGTAGCGAGCTACTGTATAAACCGCCCCAACTAAACCGCGCCATCAAGCAAGAGGATCCCGGACGTGGAAGAAATCATCGAACAACTGCGTGAAGCCAACGAACCGGTACCGGTCCCCTTGGAGCTGCCTGACGAAGACCAGATCGTGGAAATCGAGGAACAACTGTTCATCGACATTCCCTTCGTCTTCAGAGAGTTTTTGCTGACTGTCAGCGACGTTGTCTACGGCAGCCTGGAGCCGGTGACCGTCACCGACCCGCAATCCCACACCTACCTGCCAGACGTTGCTGCCAACGCCTGGGATGCGGGTGTTGATCGCAGCATGATCCCGATCTGCCAGGACGGCGACAATTACTACTTGGTCGAAGAAGACGGCACCGTGGTGCTGTGGTTGGCCGAAGAAGAGCTGGTCGCCGAAGAAACCTGGGAATCGGTTTGGCACTGGGCGCGGGACGTCTGGCTGGAAAGCTGAGTCGTCTGACGCGCCGCGTGGTCAATGCCCGGACGACTCCTTGTGGTTGTCCAGTGTTTCGAGCAACGCCACCTGCATCCGCGTGTGCACGCGGATGAACCAGCGCCAGAGCAGTGCTGCCACCCCGGCGGCCACCACGACGATCAGTACCAGCAACTTGTTGGTCGGCAAAATACTGGCCGACAAGGCTGCCAGCAGCAGGAAGATCACCAGCAGCGAGAGGATCGGGATCACTTCGGCGATCACCCGGCGCACTCGCTGCGTGTGGCGCCCTGCCATCTCCGGCTTCACGCCCATCTCCGCCAACAGCATCGACAGCGCCTTGAGCTTACGATAAGCGGCGATCAGAAACGGCAGCGACAAGAGCAACGCCCCGCCCCAGATCAACGCTTTCTGCCAGCTCGGATCGCTGATCCACGCTTGCAGGTACACGGACATGCGTTCGGCGAAATACGCGCCGGAAAAAAAGATCGCAATCACCAGCGCCAGATTGACCCCGACCTGCAACAGAATCCGCCGGATCATCGACGCCAGCAGCGCGCCCTCGCCCTGAGGCTGAATGCTGCGCAGCCACTCGCCGTACATCCCCAACACTCGCGCCAGCCGCTGCGGCATCACCGCGGCAAGCTTGATCGACAGCGGATCAGCCGCGCGGATCAGATACGGCGTCAGCAACGTGGTAATCACCGAGACTGCCACGGCGACCGGGTAGAGGAAGTTGCTGGTGACCTGCAGCGTCATGCCCAGCGCGGCGATGATGAAGGAGAATTCGCCAATCTGCGAAAGCCCCATCCCCACGCGCAGTGAGGTGCGTCCGTCATTGCCGGCGATAAAGGCCCCGAGGCCGCAGGAAAGCATTTTGCCGAGCACAACGGCCACGGTAATCACTGCGATTGGCCAGGCGTATTGCAGCAGGATCATCGGATCGAGCATCAACCCGATCGCCACAAAGAAGATTGCACTGAACAGGTCGCGAACCGGCTCGATCAAGCGCTCGATCTTCAGCAATTGCCGTGACTCGGCCATGATCGCCCCAATCAGGAACGCGCCCAGGACCATGCTGTATTCAAGCTTGACCACCAGCAGGCAGAAGCCGAAACACAGGCCCAGCACAGTGATCAGCAGCATTTCATTGCTTTCGAACTTCGCCACATAGGCCAGTAATCGCGGCACCAGCAAGATGCCAATGACCAGTGCCACGATCATGAACAGCGAGAGCTTGCCCACCGTGGAAAACACTTCGCCGGAACTGACCGTGCCGCTGACCGCGATGCTCGACAGCAAGGCAATGATGCCGATACCGAGGATGTCCTCGACAATCAGCACACCGAAGATCAGCTGGGCAAAGCGCTCGTTCTTCATCTTCAGGTCGTTGAGCGCCTTGACGATGATGGTGGTCGAGGAAATCGCCAGGATCGCGCCGAGGAACAGCGAATCCATGGTGTTCCAGTCAAACCATTGGCCGATTTCGTAGCCGATCCAGATCATCAGCACGATTTCGAGGAACGCCGCGATGAATGCCGTGGCACCGACCTTGAACAGCTTGCGCAGGCTGAACTCCAGGCCCAGGCAGAACATCAGGAAAATCACCCCGAGTTCCGCGAGGGTCTTGATGGTTTCTTCGTCGTGGATCAGGCCGAACGGCGGCGTGTGCGGACCGATGATGAAGCCGGCGACGATATAACCCAGTACCACCGGCTGTTTGAAGCGGTGGAACAGCACCGTCACCACCCCTGCGACCAACATGATCACTGCCAGATCCTGAATAAAACTGATGGCATGCATGGTGTCGGGCTCCTTGAGGTGGACGTCCGGAGGTTAACACCGGGACTTCCGCCAGAAAGGCGGTGCAATATATGGAAACAGATCGATCCGGCGTGACGGCGAGCAGCCGCCCGGCGTCCCGATAACTGTGGTTTGAAAAAAACCGACCAGGCACCCGCAGAGGTGCCGCCCTTCCGCCATTCTGCCTTGACCCGTGAGAACGCTATGGAACCCGGAAACGCCCAGCTGTCGATGACGGTATTGATGACCCCTGACATGGCCAACTTCTCTGGCAATGTTCACGGCGGTACCCTGCTCAAATACCTCGACGAAGTGGCCTACGCCTGCGCCAGCCGTTACGCCGGTCGCTACGTGGTGACCTTGTCGGTGGACCAGGTGATTTTCCGCGAGCCGATTCATGTCGGCGAACTGGTGACCTTCCTGGCCTCGGTCAATTACACCGGCAACACTTCCATGGAGGTGGGCATCAAGGTGGTGACCGAAAACATCCGTGAGCGCTCGGTGCGCCACACCAACAGCTGCTTCTTCACCATGGTGGCAGTGGATGACGACCGCAAACCGGCTGCCGTACCGCCGCTGCAACCGCAGAACAGCGAAGACAAGCGCCGCTTCATGCAGGCTCAGCAACGCCGGCAGATTCGTCAGGAACTGGAAAAGCGGTATCAGGAAATCAAGGGCGATGCCTGACGTGTTCAGGCTTTAGATCGCTTTCGCGGGCAAGTCTTGCCCGCGAAGCTTTTAAAGGCTGATGGCAGTCGCTTCGAACTTCACCCGCGGATGCGCAATCCGGTCCTGCGCCCGCACCAGCTCCAGCTCATAGCTGGCACACGCCTGGGTTTCCAGCAGCACTTCATGCACCGCCGCCGCCGTGAACTCGAAGGCCGCCAACAGGCTGTCGCCTAACAGCACACGCGCCAGGAACAGCCCCGACGTCAGGTCGCCAACGCCCACCGGCTGACGCGGAAACGCCAGCAACGGACGACGCAGGTGCCAGCTGCCTTCCGCCGTTACCAACAACATCTCGAAGCCATCCGCCGGCTTGCCGGGATAGTCCAGATGCTTGACCAACACCGCCTTCGGTCCGCGCGCCAGCAGTGCGCGTGCCATCGCCAGGCAATCGAACAGCGACTGCGGCTTGCGCCCCGAGAAGCTGTCCAGCTCCAATTGGTTCGGGCACATGAAGTCCGCCACCGAAGCCGCCTCTTCCAGCAGGAAATCGCTGACTTCGGCCGGCACGCTGCAGCCCTTCTCCGGATGGCCCATTACCGGGTCGCACAAATACAGCGCCTTGGGGTTCATCGACTTGATCCGCGCCACACCCGTCAGGATCGCCCGGCCCTGAGCCGCACTGCCGAGATACCCGGACAGCACCGCATCGCAATTGCCCAGCTCGCCAATCGCCGCGATCCCTTCAACCAGATCGGGGATCTGGTGCGGTGCCAGCACCTCACCGGTCCACTGGCCGTATTGCGTGTGGTTGGAGAACTGCACGGTGTTGAGTGGCCAGACATTCACCCCGACCCGCTGCATCGGGAAAACCGCGGCGCTGTTGCCAGCGTGGCCGAACACCACGTGGGACTGGATGGCGAGCAGATGGGGCGTACGTTTCATGCGGTGAGTTCCGTAAAACGATTGAAATTCGAGCCGCGCAGTATGCGACGAAACACGGCCTGTACGACAGACCGGCGACGCAGTTAAGCTGGCACTATCTTGTTGGAGCAATTTGCTGATGCTGACCCTCGGAAATATCTTCGTGCTGATGCTGCTCGCCACTGGCGGCGCATGGCTGTGGCACAACCACGGCTTGCGCGAGCGCGCGCTGGAAAGGGTCAAGCTGCATTGCACCAAGCTCGGGATCGAGTTGCTGGACGGTAACGTGGCGCTGAAAAAGATCGCGTTCATCAAAGACGCCAACGACCGGCGGCGCCTGGCTCGTGTGTATAACTTCGAGTTCACCGTGACCGGCGAAACCCGCCACAACGGCACCATCACCCAGTTCGGCGCCCACAGCGCGCAGATCGAACTGGCGCCTTACCCAATGCCGTTCGACGACACGCCTGCTGTGGTCGACGTGGAGAAGCCTCGCGCGGAGGTGATCGAGCTGAGCCAGTGGCGGCAAGAACACACCAAGTGGCGTCCTTAACCGGTCCGACAGTCGGCCAACGCTTTTTGCAGTGAAGCCACTTCCTGCGGCTCACCGAAAATCAATTCGATCCTCGAATCCTGGCGCCATTCGCTCTGTTGCCATTCCAACGGCGAGTTATCCAGCGCATTCGCTGATACCCAACCGTCGACGCTGTGGATAACCAGCTTCGCCCGTCGCCAGGCAAAGCTTTCAAGCCACTGGCCAACGCGAGCCGCATCGAAGGTCTGAGTCGGATGCCACCGCCAACCGACGCTCCAGCCGCCGTCCTGCGCCTGACTCAAGCAAATCGGCAGCGCAGGATCGGTCCATATGGCCGGCATCTGCGCCAATCCCTTGGGCACGATAAAGTTATCCACACCCGCCTCCGCCTGAACGCCAAGGCCCGGTAATTCGTTCAACGGCAGGCGCGCTTGCTGCGTCCAGTACAAAGGACGAGCAGGCAGCTGTGCGGCGATTCGCTGGCGATCATTGACGTCGAGACCTTCCGCCTTGTTCAGCACCAACAAACCGGCACTGCTCAACGCCTCCTGTTGCGCCTCGGGCAATGGTTTGCCAGCGGCGAGCGCCTGGGCATCCAAAACCAGTACACAAGGTTGTACCGCCAGTACGCCTTGCCACGGCGCTTCACTCAATTGCTTGAGCAACTGCGCCGGGTGGCCCAACCCTGATGGCTCGATGAACAGCCGATCCGGCCGCGCCTTGCGCAGCAACCGCCCGAGGCCGATCTGAAACGGCGCACCGTTCACGCAACACAAACAGCCCCCGGCCACTTCCCCCAGTGCGATACCATCGGCGTCCCGGGTCAGCAGCGCGGCATCGAGGCCGATCTGGCCGAACTCATTGATCAGCACCGCCCAGCGCTCGCTCGCTGGCCGCTGCGCCAGCAGGTGCTTGATCAAACTGGTCTTGCCCGCGCCCAATGGGCCGGCAATGACGTGAGTGGGAATGTTCTGCAACATGGTCGATGTTTTCTGAGGAGGTAATGGATGCGGTTGATGGAATTGTCGTTGCTGTTGGCGCTCTGTTCCGGTGAGGCGCTGGCCCAGGCTTGCGTGGTACATAGCACAGCCGAACGACTTGACGTGAAAGTCTGCCAGCAGAACCGCAACATCCCGCAAAAGCTCTTCGCCGACGGATTCTGCCAGCCGAACCTTCCCGGGCAGAAAGTCGACGTGCAATACGTCGACCAATGTCCCACGGGCGCGTTCGGCGTGTGCAGCAACGCCCAAGTCGCCAATATGCCTTACCGACAGGATATTCACTATTACGGCGTAGCCACCGATGCGGCGTATCTGAAACCGTTTTGCGAAGGCCAGAGCCAGGGCAACTGGCTCAAGCCTTAGGCCAGCCAATCCAGGGTCAGGATCAAACGGCGTTCGCCCGACGCGGGTTGCGGCGAACGGTGGATCAGGCCGAATCCTTCGTTGCCGTGCCATTTCTCGCCTTTCAGCAGTGCCACTTCACCGCTGACGATCTGCTCGATCAGCGAATGCTGCGTGGGCTCGGCACCAGGCTGGCCCAGTTGCCGGCGATCCATCACCCCTTCTTTCAGCCACTGACTGCCCGCTCCGGAATACGTCGTGATTAACCGCACCGGCACATGATCGACGTGAAAACGCGGGCACATGGCCTTGTCCAGAACGCGCACGCGCAGGCCGATGCGCTTGGCGCCCAACAGACAAGCGAATGCGCTGACCAGCCAGGACACGTCGGCAATGAAACCGGCATAGCCTTCGAGATCGCGGAAACCGGATGCCAATTCATGCAGATCGGGCTCGGTGTCTTCGTTGGGTAACTCCAGGACCCGCGACTCGGCCAATGGCTCGTTCAGGGACAGCAACAAGCACCCGAAATCACTGATGTGCGCCGGGAGCTGGCGCTGCCAGATCGCCAGATTTACCCCGTCTTCAAGAATTCGGGTCAGGGTTTGCGGCGTTTCACCTTGAACCTGATGAACGACCGGCCGCAGCTTCAGACTGGGCGCCAGCATCAGGCGGCAACCTCTTCGTCCCAAGGGCCGAACGGATCTGACAGCAAACGCCAGCCTTCGATACCCAAGGCCATTTCATCATCGCTCAGCAGGCAATTGTCGAGTTCGGCGGTGAGTTGCGCAAAGTCGATGTTCTGACCGATAAACACCAACTCCTGACGGCAATCGCCGGTGGCTGCCGTCCAGTTTTCCATGATCCCGGCCGTGCTTTCTTCGTCCTGCGGCCACTGGGTTTTCGGCACGAAGCGCCACCAGCGCCCGGCGAAACCATGGCGCATCAAGCCACCGGCCTGGGACCAGCTACCCGCGTCCATATGCTTGCTGGCCAGCCAGAAAAAGCCTTTGGAGCGCAACAGTTTGCCGTTCACCCACGGTCGATCGATGAAGCTGAAAAAACGTTGCGGATGAAACGGTCGGCGAGCTCGGTAAGCCGTCGAGGCGATGCCGTACTCCTCGGTTTCCGCCACGTGTTCGCCGCGTAACTCCTGCAGCCAGCCTGGCGCTTGAGCCGCCTTTTCAAAGTCGAAACGCCCGGTGTTGAGGATTTCCTTCAGGGGGACTTCACCCATGACCATCGGGATGATGTGCGCCTGAGCGTTGAGGCGTTCAAGAATCGCGATCAGCTCCTCACGTTCGTGGCGACTGATCAAATCGATCTTGCTGATGAGGATCACGTCGGCGAATTCGATCTGCTCGATCAGCAGGTCGGTGATCGAGCGCTCGT
This sequence comes from Pseudomonas mandelii, assembly GCF_900106065.1. Classification (NCBI taxonomy): domain Bacteria; kingdom Pseudomonadati; phylum Pseudomonadota; class Gammaproteobacteria; order Pseudomonadales; family Pseudomonadaceae; genus Pseudomonas; species Pseudomonas mandelii. The sequence goes on along the minus strand of NZ_LT629796.1, from coordinate 2,343,096 downwards.
CCTCCTCGCCCAATGTTTCACCACGGGAAGCGAGGCTTTCGGCCGCCTGATAGTCGAGCAGGAAGTTCATGCCATCGACCACCGTGACCATGGTGTCGAGCCGCGCGATGTCGGCCAGGCTCTGCCCCTCTTCATCCCGAAAAGTGAACGTTTCGGCCACGGGCAATGGCTCGGAGATACCGGTGGATTCGATCAACAGGTAATCGAAACGCCCCTCCCTGGCGAGCTTGCTGACTTCTTCGAGCAGGTCTTCGCGCAAGGTGCAGCAAATGCAGCCATTGCTCATCTCCACGAGTTTTTCTTCGGCACGATTCAGGCTGACATCGCGCTGGACTTCGCTGCCATCGATGTTGATCTCGCTCATATCGTTGACGATTACCGCGACTCGCAGGTTCTCGCGATTACGCAACACGTAATTGAGCAGCGTGCTTTTACCGGCGCCGAGAAAGCCGGACAGGACGGTCACGGGGAGACGATTGGGCATCAGGATTTCCTCACAGAGATGCCCGATCGCAGTGTCGGGCTGATTTCAATGTTATAGTATAACAATGCAATCAAGCCAGTCTGCTCTTGTCCTTCACGATAAAGGGTACGATGCTGAAACCCGCCCACGCCGTGAGAATTCCCATGCGCATTGCCCTGAAATCAGCGCTGGTTACCTTTTCGCTGTTGCTCGCCATAGACGCCCGGGCTCAGATCCCGAACCTGGCCACATGCACCCGAAGCGCCAATCTGCTCGCCTGCGTGGATGCCAATGGCAATGCCTATAGCGTCAACACCGTTGGCAGCACGATCTACTTGCGCGGTTTCGAAAGGGTAGGCAAACGCTATTGGGCGCAGACCAACAGCCGTTACGGTCAGCTCACGTTTTTCACCGGCATCGCCTCCGACGGCGAAGCCTGGGTCGGTTACAACCGGCGAGTCGGCTGGACTACGATCAACCGTTTCTCCAGCTCGGGCGGCAGTAGCGCCAGGTTCACCTGTAGCAGGATCAGCGGCTGCTAGGCCTGCGCTTTTTTCTGTTGCTGTTGCCAGGCGATGTAGCTGTCGAGCGGCGGGTTCTTCTGAAAATAGCGCTGCAATCCTTCGAATAATCCATCAGCCACAGCCTGCTGATGGCGGGCGGTTACCAGTCGCTGACTATCGCGAGCGTTGGAAATGAAGCCGGTTTCCACCAGGATCGATGGCACGTCCGGCGACTTCAGCACCGCGAATCCCGCTTGTTCCACACGCTTCTGATGCAGCGAGGTGATGGCCGCCAGACTGCCGAGCACGGTGCTGCCCAGCTGCAAGCTCGCGGCGATAGTGGCATTCATCGACATGTCGAGAATCACCCCGGCGAGCATTGGGTCCTTGTCCTTGAGATTGAGCAGACTGGTGGCGCCCAACAAGTCCGCGCCGTTCTCCCGCTGCGCCATGAAACGCGCCGTGGCCGAGGTGGCGCCGCCCTCCGACAAGCAATACACCGACGCGCCTGAAGCGGTGAGACGCGGCGCCGCGTCCGCATGCACCGAGATGAAGATATCGGCGTTGTGCTTGCGGGCAATCTCGACACGTTTACGCAGCGGAACGAAGAAGTCGTCGTTTCGCACCAGCTTCACGTCGAAGCCCTTCTCGCGTTTCAACCGCTTGGCCAATAGCTGGGCGATGGACAGGACGACGTCTTTCTCTCGCTCCCCTTTGGCGCCCACTGCACCGGGGTCTTTGCCGCCGTGACCGGGGTCGACCACCACGATGACGTCGCGCCTGGGGTGAGCCTTGTCGACCCTCGCCTGGGTCGCCTCGACGATGTTGAGCGGCGCTGATGGCTTCAGATCGAGGACCAGCCGGTCGCCTTGGCCATCCTGCGGCGGCAGCAGAAAGCTGTTGAGCTGAACCGGGCCGCTGAGGTCGAGGACGATCCGCGTATCGCCCTGACCAAAACGCCCGGACCGGATCGAACGAATGACCGTATTGCCAAGCGCCAGTTGGCTGAAGTCACCGCTGAGGCTGGCACCACGCAGGTCAACAATCAGCCGCTCGGGAGTGCTTAGCGAGAAGGTTTTGTACTGCACCGGCCCGCTCAAATCGAACACCAGACGCAGCTTGTCATCCGATCGCCAGAGCCGCGCGTTGCGAATCTGCGTAGCCGAAACACCAAAGGGCAACGCGAAGGCCGCGCAGGCCAGCATCCAGTTGAGCAAGTGACGTCGGTGCATGTTGGAAGCCGCTCGTGAAAAAGGCATGGTCGATTTCAATGTAATAACATAACATATGGAACCCCACTCCTACGACGGACCTGCTCATGAATGCGCTGACTCTGCCGGATATCGCCGCGCAGGCTTCACGCCAAGCCCTGCCACTCGACTGGGTGGGCATGTGCGGCATCGCTCTTCCTGTGTTGTTCGATGGCCAACGGCTTAGCGCAAAGGTGGACGCCGGCGTGAGCCTCGATGATGGAGAAGCGCGCGGTATTCACATGTCCCGGCTGTATTTAGCGCTGGAAGCACTTGAGCAGGAAAACCTGACGCCCGCCCTATTGCGGCGAGCTCTTCAACGTTTTCTCGACAGTCATGAAGGGCTGTCCCACGGCGCTTACTTAAAAATTGATGCGGATTTACTGCTCAAAAGGCCGGCGTTGATCAGTCCGCTGGCCGGCTGGAAAACCTATCCAGTGAGCATCGAAGCGCGTTTGAAAAACGCGATGTTCCACGTGGAACTAAAAATCGATGTTCCATACTCCTCGACCTGTCCGTGTTCAGCCGCACTTGCCCGGCAGTTGATTCAGCAACAATTCGTCGACGACTTCGCCAACAAGTCGCTGCAACACGCTGATGTATTAGCGTGGCTTGGTTCTACCAAAGGCATCGTTGCGACACCGCACAGCCAACGCAGCAACGCACGTTTACAGCTGCGGCTGGACGACTACCTGGATGACCTGCCGCTGATTGCACTCATCAATGACGCCGAAGCGGCACTCGGCACCGCCGTACAAACCGCGGTGAAGCGTGCCGATGAACAAGCCTTCGCCTTGGCCAATGGGCAAAACCTGATGTTCTGCGAGGACGCCGCTCGCCGATTGAATCTGGCCTTGAAACGCTCTCCCGGTATCAACGCTTTCCACATACGCGTCGTCCACGCCGAAAGCCTTCATGCCCACGATGCCGTTGCCGAAAGCCGATGGAACTGGGTAACCGCATGATCCGTTGTCAGGCATTGCGCTGGGGGGCGCCCGGTCAACCGCTTACGCCCCCTGTGGATTTTGAATTGCCCGAAGGCAGTCTGACTGCCGTGATCGGCGCCAATGGCTCGGGTAAAAGCAGTCTGCTGAAAGTCATCGCGGGGCTGCAAAAACCCTTGGCCGGAAAAGTCAGCCTCGCTATTCCACGCAAGGGCTCGCTTTCCTTCCTACCTCAACAGCAACACCTGGACAGGCAATTCCCCATCAGCCTTCAGGAGTTGGTAGCCGCTGGTTTCTGGGGCAGCAAGCAATCGCCAGAGATACGCCACCAACGTATCAAAGCCGTGCTGGAAGACTGGTGCCTGACGGGATTGGAACAGCGCCCGTTGATGGCCCTTTCCGGCGGCGAATTGCAGCGCGCCCTTCTCGCTCGCTTGAGTCTTGCCGAAGCGCCTTTGCTGTTACTCGATGAACCCCACGCCGCGCTCGATGAGCTGGGCCAGTCGCTGCTCTGGAAACACCTTCATAACTGGCACGCCGAAGGTCGAACCCTGGTGGTCGTGTGTCATGACCTCGCCGCCGTTCGCCAACACATTCCTCAAAGCCTGCTGATCAAAAGCAGCGGCTGCATCCTCGGACCCAGTACCGAACTGATCCGCCAACCACAGCAAGTGCAGGTGGCCTGATGCTCGCGGCCGCTCAGCTTTGGCAACCGTTCCACGAGTTTGTATTCATGCGCCGTGCACTCTTGGGCGGATTGGTCTTGGCTTGCAGCACCGCGCCGTTGGGCGTGTTTCTGATCCTTCGCCGGATGAGCCTGATCGGCGACGCGGTGGCCCACGGCATCCTGCCGGGTGCAGCGCTCGGTTTCTGGTTCGCCGGCTTGAGCCTCCCGGCACTGACCATTGGCGGACTTGGTGCAGGCCTGAGCATGGCCGGACTCGCCGCATGGATCACCCGCCGAACGGGGTTGCGCGAAGACGCGAGCCTCGCTGCGATCTATCCGATTTCCCTTGCCAGCGGCGTGCTGATCCTCGGCATTGCCGGCAAACGCCTGGACCTGCTTCACCTGCTGTTCGGCTCCGCGCTGGCGGTCGATGGGCCGACGCTGACCGGCATGCTGTGGGTCTCCGGGTTCAGCCTGATCGCCATGGCGCTGATCTACCGACCCTTGCTGCTGGACACCCTCGACCCGCTTTTCCTGCAAACCGTCAGCCGTCTTGGCCCGCTGGCTCACGGCGTATTCCTGACCCTGGTGGTACTGAACCTGGTGATCGGCTTCCAGGCCATCGGTGCCTTGATGGTGGTCGGTTTAATGATGTTGCCGGCCGCCGCGTCGCGGTTCTGGAGTCGCCGTTTACCCATGTTGATAGCGATTGCCGCCCTGCTCGGCTGCCTCTCGGTATGGCTCGGCTTATTGCTGTCGTTCTATTACTCGCTGCCCAGCGGCCCGGCGATCGTACTGGTGGCGGGCGGTTTGTATGCGCTGTCCGTGGTGTTCGGTCCGGTGCACGGTTTGCTGCGCCGCCCACCTTTGCTCACATCCCAATGAGGTTCTTTCCGATGCGCGCTTTACTCGTGCTGTTCAGTTTGATGCTGTCGATGTCGTTGTCTGCGGCGGAAAAACTTCAGGTGGTCACCAGTTTCAGCATCCTTGCCGACATGACCCATCAGGTCGGCGGCGACCATATCCAGATCACCAACATGGTCGGTCCTGACGCCGATGCCCACACCTACGAGCCGACTCCGGACGATGCCAAAGCCTTGCTCAGGGCCAGACTCATCATCAAAAACGGTTTGGGTTTCGAGCCATGGCTGGACCGCCTGGTGACCAGCACCGAGACCAAGGCCCCCGTCATCAGTGCGAGCCACGGCGTCATCCCGCGCTCCCTGGATGAAGACGGCGAGACCGTGCCCGACCCTCACGCCTGGCACAACCTGGCCAACACCGAGCTGTACATCAGCAACATCACCAAGGCGCTGATCGCCGCCGACCCGGCGAACACAGCCGACTACCAACGCAACAGCCAGGCCTACCTGAAACAGATCTACGCACTGCTCGCCCAAGCCAAGGCCAAGCTCGGTTCGCTACCACCGGGCAATCGCAAGATCGTCACCTCTCACGATGCGTTCGGTTATCTGGGCCAGGCCTACGGCATCGACTTCATGGCGCCGCAAGGCCTGTCGACGGAACGCGAACCTTCAGCCGCGGAAGTCGCTGCACTGATCACCCAGATTCGTCAGGCCAAGGTCAAAGCGGTGTTCATGGAAAACATCAAGGATGCCCGTCTGCTCAAGCAGATTGCCGATGAAAGCGGCGCGCACATCGGTGGCACGTTGTACTCCGATGCGCTCGCCGCAAGCGGTCCGGCGAGTACCTTTGCCGGCCTGTTCGAATACAACCTCAACACCCTCTACGACGCGTTGAGCAAGCCATGATCCGCAAGAACCCCTCAGGCGATTTGCCACTGATTGCGGAATCCGCCTATGTGGATAAAACTGCGATCATCTGCGGCAAGGTGGTGATTGGCGAAAACGTCTTCGTCGGCCCCTACGCCGTCATTCGGGCTGACGAAGTGGACGCGTCAGGCGAGATGGAGCCCATCACTATCGGCGCCAACTCGAACATTCAGGATGGTGTGGTGATCCACTCCAAGTCCGGCGCGGCGGTGACCATTGGCGAGTTCAGTTCAATCGCTCACCGCTCCATCGTTCATGGCCCTTGCACGGTTGGCGATCGAGTGTTCATCGGTTTCAACAGCGTACTGTTCAACTGCGCGGTCGGCGATGGCTGCGTGGTGCGGCACAACTCGGTGGTCGACGGTCGTGACTTGCCCGAAGACTTCTACGTGCCCTCCACCACCCGTATCGGCCCCAACACCGACCTGTCGCAGTTCCCACCGGTGAGCGTCAGTGCCTCGGAATTTTCCGAGGACGTGGCGCGCACCAACGTCGACCTGGTGCGCGGCTACAAAGCCCTGCAGAACGAGTTTTAACCATGAGCAGCGTGCTGGTTCGCAATGCCAGATTGGTGAACGAAGGTCGGGAATTCGATGGCGACCTGCTGGTGAGCAACGGCAGGATCGTGAAGATCGCGGGCAGTATCCACGGAGAAAATGCCCACGTCGAAATCGATGCACAAGGACAGTGGCTAGTGCCTGGAATGATCGATGACCAGGTGCATTTCCGAGATCCCGGGGCACCGGACAAGGGTAGCTTTTACACCGAATCGCGGGCGGCCGTGGCGGGCGGCATCACCAGTTTCATGGACATGCCCAATACAAATCCGGCAACCCTGACCCTCGCGGCACTCGATGACAAGAAGCGTCGAGCAGCGATCAACTCCGTCGCCAACTACGGCTTTCACTTCGGCGTGAGCAACGACAACCTCGACACCGTGGCGGCGCTCAATCCCTGTGAAGTAGCCGGTGTGAAAGTGTTCATGGGCGCCTCTACCGGCAACATGCTGGTGGACGATCCGCAGACGCTCGAACGATTGTTCGCCGAGGTGCCGACCCTTCTGCTGGCCCATTGCGAACACACACCCAGCATCGAAGCCAATGCTGCAAAAGTGCTCGAGCGTTTTGGGGAGCACATTCCCGCCTCGGTGCACCCGCAGATTCGCGATGCCGAAGCGTGCTTTCGTTCGTCCTCAATGGCCGTGGACCTGGCCAGGCGACACGGCACCCGCCTGCACGTTTTGCATTTGACCACCGCGCGTGAACTGGCGTTGTTCGAAGACAAACCGCTGACACACAAGCGCATTAGCGCCGAAGTCTGCCTGCATCATTTGCTGTTCGATGATCGCGACTACCCGAGCCTCGGCAACCTGATCAAATGCAATCCGGCGATCAAGACTCAGGCCGATCGTGATGCCCTGCGCCAAGCCCTGATGAGCAATCGGCTGGACGTCATCGGCAGCGATCACGCGCCGCACACCTGGGCGGAAAAACAACGGCCCTACCACCAGGCCCCGTCCGGATTGCCATTGGTGCAACACGCCCTGCCCGCGTTAATGGAACTGGTGATCGACGAAGTGCTGCCGATAACTGCCCTCGTGGCCAAGACCAGTCATCGCGTGGCTGATCTGTTTGCCATTCCCGACCGTGGCTATCTGCGCGAAGGCTACTGGGCCGACCTCGTTCTGATCAGAGCCGAGCCAGAGGGCGTGGCCGTTTCCAGGCAGCCGATCTTGTCGCAATGCGGCTGGACACCCTTCGCTCGCCAGCGTTTTCGCCACAGCGTCAGCACCACGATCGTATCGGGGCAAATCGCCTGGCACGACAAACGTCTTAATGACAACTGCCAGGGTTTACCCCTACGGTTTATGCGCTAACGCGCGTTAATTGCACTCGAGAGCACCGACATGATTCACATCACCCTGAGCGATGGTTCATTGCGTGAATACGACCAGCCGTTGTCGGTGTATGAATTCGCCGCGAGCATCGGTGCCGGGCTGGCCAGAGCGGCCGTGGCTGGTCGGGTGGACGGTGTTCTGGTGGACTGTGAGTTCATGATCGAGGCCGATGCCCGGGTCGGCATCGTCACGCCTCAGGAACCCGATGGGTTGGAGATCTTGCGACGCTCCTGCGCATTGATGCTGGCGGTGGCCATCAAGCAACTCTATCCAAAAGCGCAATTACAGATCGGATCGGCGATGGGTGATGGCTTCTTCTACGAGTTTTCGTTTGAGCGTCTGTTACACCTGGTCGACCTTGCCGGTATCGAAGCGCGCATGAGGACCCTGGCTGCAACCAACCATTCGATCCGGCGCAGAAAGCCGCCAACCGGATCGACGCCCCCGGAAAAGTCATTGCCCTATCTCCTTGGGGACTTCGAGTGTCTGTCAGTGGGGCCGCATGTTCCCGCAACCCGGGTGTTGCAGGCATTCGCGCTCGATCACATCAGCGGCACCGCGCCACAACGGGTTTATGGAACGTGCTGGCCCAGCCAACAGGAACTGGATGACTGGCGGTCGCCGCCGCACGTGATCATTGTCAGCATGGACGAGCGTCAGGCGGATTACGCACAGTCGGTGACCGAGGCGTTGCGCCGGGGTGGCGTGCGCGCTCGTGCTGATCTGCGCAACGAGAAAGTCCGCCACAAGATCCGCGAGCATAGTCAGCAAGTGCCGTATCTGGTGGTGATCGGTGAGAAAGAAAAAGCCGGCGGGTTTGTCAGTGTGCGCAGCCGCACCGGAGAGGATTTCGGCAGGATGGCGGTTGATGCGGTGTGTGAGTGGTTGAGGTCAATTGGCATTGCGAGAGTCTGAGCCGGCTCCTTCGCGGGCAAGCCTCGCTCCCACAGGATCTGCATCGACCCTGTAGGAGCGAGGCTTGCCCGCGAAGCTTTTAAGCCCTCGGCTTGACCGCCCCGCAATCCTGACCCAACCACACGGCGCGAGTATCGAGGCTACCCTTCTGCTGAAGGCCGGTCGCATTGAACGTGCCGTTGACCTTGGTGGTGAACTCACGATCACTGAGGAAAGTGGCGACTCCCGCGCCCTGCGCTTTCGGACAGCTGAAACGGAATTTCCACTGATTACCGCTGCGGTCAGTGATTTCCTGTTTGCAGCCCGATTGCGGGTCCGTCAGCGGGATATTGTCTGACTTCACTTGCTCCGGCGTCAGGCACGCCCGAATCCCCTTTCCGCCCATGGTGATGCCCTGCTTCTCCAGCTGCGCACGCTGTTGCGGAGTCATCTGGCCCTGCAACTGGCCGAGGATCAGCTGCAAGTCCGGCAGGTTCTGGTCATCGACCTTCATGTTGCTCGTGGTCAACTCCCACAAACCTGGCTGCAGCATCTGCGCCTGAGCGGCCAGGGGAACTGCTAAACCTAAAGCCACGGCCAAACCCAGCAGACGAACGTTCATCGAGTAACTCCTGATCAGTAGTGGCCGTTAGACGTCAGCCGCAGGCTTCAGTTCATGGGCCAATTAAATAGCGACATTCTGCACGGAACATGGTCTGTTAAGCATTGAATCTTCAGGAGCAAGGCTGCCCCATGGATTACTTTGGACCGCACATTTTCGGCTACATGATTGCACTGCTTCATACGCTGGGCCTGATCGCAGCCATCCACGCCGTACTCACCGTCCGGACCGCCCAGGGCGCTATCGCCTGGGCCCTGTCGTTGATCTTCATGCCTTACCTCACGCTTATTCCGTACTTGGTCTTTGGCCGCAGCACCTTCGATGGCTACATCAAGGCGCGGCGCCAGGCCAACGAGGAAATGCGCAAGGCGATCTCAGAGCTCAACTGGCGCCCCTGGGTAGAAGAGGCGCTGACCGCACGCGCCTCCAACGCCTACGCGTCCCTGCGGGCGATGCCGAAACTGGGGCGCATGCCGTGCCTGGCGAACAACGAAGTGCGCTTGCTGATCAACGGCCAAGCCACCTTCGACGCAATTTTCGAAGCCATCGACAACGCGAAGGAAGCGGTGCTGATTCAATTCTTCATCATCCACGACGACCGCCTCGGCCAGCGCCTGCAAACCCTGCTGCTGAAGAAAGCCGCAGAAGGCGTGGCCATACACTTGCTGTACGACCGCATCGGCAGCCATTCCCTGCCCCACAGTTACGTGCAGCCGTTGCGCGATGCCGGCGTAGAGGTCAAAGCCTTCGCCACCCGCAGCGGCTGGCTTAACCGCTTCCAGGTCAACTTCCGCAATCACCGCAAGATCGTCGTGGTCGACGGGATTCTGGGCTTCGTCGGCGGGCATAACGTTGGCGACGAATACATGGGCGAGAAACCGCCGCTGGCGCCCTGGCGCGATACCCACGTGCGCGTATGCGGGCCGGTGGTGGCCTGCATGCAGGAATCGTTTGCCGAAGACTGGTTCTGGGCGGCGCGATCATTGCCACCACTGATCCTGCCGGACGTGTATCCGGACGACGGTGTGCTCTGCCAATTACTCGCCAGCGGCCCGGCCGATTCCTACGAAACCTGTTCATTGTTCTTCGTCGAAGCCATCCATGCGGCAACAGAAAGGGTGTGGATCACCAGCCCCTACTTCATCCCCGACGAAGCCGTGTTCGCTGCGTTGAGACTGGCCGCTCTTCGAGGCGTGGATGTGCGGCTGCTTCTGCCCTCACGACCGGACCACCGAATCGTTTACGCGGCCTCAAGCCTTTATGCTTTCGAAGCCGTGCGCGCAGGCGTGCGCGTGTTTCGGTACGCGCCGGGTTTCTTGCATCAGAAGGTGGTGTTGATCGACAGTGAAATCAGCGCCATAGGCAGCGCCAACCTGGATAACCGCTCATTCCGGCTCAATTTCGAAGTGATGTTACTGACCGTCGACAGCGCGTTTGCCGCCGAGGTGGAACAGATGCTCAATGATGACTTCGCCCAGGCCCACGAGATCGCCAAAGAAGAAAGCCGGGAGACCCGCCGCCTGCAACAGGTCGGCATGCGGATCGCCCGGCTTATTTCACCGATTCTCTAAAGGTAGATGTCGTCTCGCGTCCAAGGCAGTTCATGGCTGCCATCGGCGTGGGCTTTCACCGCGAGGATCTGGTGCAGGTTGATCCAGCCTCTGGCGAACGCGTAAGCGCATCCCGCCAGGTACAACCGCCAGATCCGCAGCGCCTGTTCCGGAACCAGTTTTGAAGCCGCTTCCAGATTGTCCTCCAGGCGTTCGCTCCAATGGTCCAGGGTGCGCGCGTAGTGCAGGCGCAGGCTCTCGACATCGACGATTTCCAGCCCCGCTTCGCTGATCTCGGCGGAGATCATCGACAGGTGCGGCAACTCGCCGTTGGGGAACACATATTTCTCGATGAAATCCCCGGCACCGCGCCCCACAGGTCGGCCATCCGTGTGCTTGGCGGTGATCCCGTGGTTCATTACCAGGCCGCCCTCTTTCACTGCGCCGAACAAGGTCTTGCAGTACTCGGCCAGGTTGGCGTGGCCGACGTGTTCGAACATGCCGACGCTGACCACCTTATCGAAGCGCCCGTCCTGAGGCAGATCGCGGTAGTCGAGCAGTTGCAGTTCAACCAGATCGTCCAGGCCTTCGGCGGTCACTCTTTCACGGGCCAGGGCCAGTTGCTCTTTACTCAGGGTAATCCCGAACACTTTCGCGCCAAACTCGCGGGCCGCGAAACGGGCCAGCCCTCCCCAACCGCAACCGACATCCAGCAGGTATTCACCCGGTTGCAGACGTAGCTTGCGGCACAGGTGGCGGAACTTGGCTTGCTGGGCTTGCTCCAGCGTTTCGCTGCCGGTCTCGAAATAGGCGCAGGAATACGCCATGTCGCTGTCGAGCCACAGCTGATAAAACGCATTGGAAAGGTCGTAGTGGTAGGAAATCGCCTTCGCGTCGGTTTCCTTGTCGTGGAACGTGCGCACAGGCTGACTGTCGTCGTCCTCGCTCAACAACGCCTGACTCCATTCATCACAAACGCGGATCACGTCGCTGATGGAGCCTTCGAGTTCCAGCTTGCCTTCGACAAACGCCGCTCCGAGCGCGTCCAGGCTGGGATGAGTGAACTGGGTAACCATTTGTGGGTCCTTGACCACAATAGTGACGCTGGGCGTCGGCCCCAGGTTGAATTCATGGCCGTCCCAGAGTCGCAGGCGTAGCGGTAACTGCAGATTCTGTAAGGCCGGTGGAAGTTGCGCGAGCATGGAAAGTCCCCCTTGTTTCAGACGTCTGATGTGAGGGTAGACCATCCTAGAAAAATAGCTGGCTATCGATTTAATAGCGTTTTTCTATAACTCGCGGCGCTTAAACCAGCCGTCGTGCGTCCACAAAAGCAGATGGTCCTTACCCTAGATGACTACAAATTTGATGCACAGTTCTAAAAACTCGGTTTTGCCCTCATAGCCCTGGTTTAGAAGCGTTCAAGCCTCGTCTTTAATTTTCAGCAAAGGCTCCTGAAAGCGCAGCAGACGCCCCGCATTACCGAGCACCAACAACGTACTGAGGTTATGCAGCAACGCTGCAATCATCGCCCCCGCAGCACCGAGCCAGCCGAATGCCGCAAACGCGACAATCGCCAGGGTCCAGCCCAGACCGATGATCACGTTGACCTGCAAGGTCTGCCGACATTGGCGACTCAACCGGACACAGGTGCCGAGGCGACGCAGGTCGCTGCCGATCAACACAATATCCGCCGACGCCAGCGCGATGTCCGCGCCACCCGCGCCCATGGCCACCCCCACGACGCCGGCCTTGAGTGCCAGCGAATCGTTGATGCCATCCCCCACCACCATCGGCCGGAAGCCGTTGCCGATTTCCGTCAGCACCCGGTTGAGTTTGTCCTCAGGCAGTGCCTGCGCCTCAACATCGGTAATGCCGACATCCCGTGCCAGTGTATGTGCGACGCTTTGCCGATCTCCGGTGAGCAACAACTGGCGACCCAAACCCAGTTCACGCAATTCACTCAAGGCAAAACGCGCCTCAGGTTTGACGCTGTCTGCCAGCAACAGCCAGGCCAGGAATTCACCGTTGAGTGCCAGCCCGGCAATCGGGCCATCGTGTTCGGGAACCGCCGAAGTGGCGATGCCCAGTTGCGCGAATAGCTCTGGACGGCCGAGCGCTGCTTCGCCCTGCTCCGTCATCGCGACCACGCCCAGGCCCTGGCGCTCGTGGATGTCCGACAGCAGCAGAAAATGTTCCTGAGTGACCAACCCCGCGAGCGCACGGCTCACCGGATGACTGCTGGCCGAGCCGAGGCTCGCAGCGAGTTTAAGCACGTGACTGCGGTCCTCCAGCGGGCTGTCGATGGACTGCAAGCGCAAGGTGCCAAACGTCAGGGTTCCGGTCTTGTCGACCACCAGCGACGTGAGGTCCGCCAACTCTTCCAGGAACGCCGAGCTGCGAATCAGAATCCCATGCCGCGCCGCCACCGCCACGCCGGCAATCGCCGTGGCCGGCGCCGATAACACCAACGCGCAAGGACACGCCGCCACCAGCACCGCGAGCATCGCCTGGGCATCATTGGTGACAAACCAGGTCACTGCGGCCAACAGCAATACCAGCACCATGTAACTGCCGGCGTAACGTTCAAGCAAACGGGTGATCGGCGGCTTCGAACGCTCGGCGCTTTGCATCAGGGCGATGACTTTACCGAGGGTTGATTCGTTGCCGGTGCGTGTCACTTCGAGGCGCAGCAAACCGTCGAGATTGATCGCGCCGCCAAAGACCTGCATGCCGACACCCGCCTCGATCGGCACCGACTCACCGGTGATTGATGCCGTGTCGAGGCTTGCCTGACCGGACAACACCCGACCATCGGCCGGCACTCGGTCGCCCGCACGTACCTCGACAATGTCGCCGGTTTTAAGGGTGCCGTTGTCGACTTCGACGATGGCTCCGTCAGCCTGAACCTTGCGAGCGTGACTGCGGGTCAGTTTGCCGAGCGCACGAATCGCTTCCTGGGAACCGATCACGCTGCGCTCTTCCAGCACGTGGCCGAAGATCATGATGATCGGCAACAACGCAGCAGTCAGCAGATCACCCGTCGCCCAGGCACCGAGCATGGCGAGGGCAATCAGCTGATCGGTGATCCCGTGCAAGCTTGGATATCGCAGGCTGTACCACGCCGAACGCATCACTGGCACGGCCACCAGCAACGATGCAAAACCCAACAGCAATTGACTGACGCCCGTCTGCTCCGGTGACAGCCAGCGCCAGATCAACCCGAGGCTGAGCAAGCCAAGGGCAAGCATGGCCAAGGTCAATTGGCGTGCAGCGCTGCGTTGTTCAGCCGAGGACAACAGGCTGGGTGCGGCGGCGGTTGGGGTGGTCATTGCGCTGCTCCCTGAATGATCAGGCGGGAATCATCTTTCGGATTGACCGTCGTTACTGAGCCGGCCTGGCCGAGAATCTTCGGCATCCGCTCGCGGTAGATACGCAGCAACATTTGCGGGTCAGTGCCCTGTTGTTGCGCTTGGGCCAGGCTCAACACCGTGGCCGTATCAGCCGAAGCTTTGGCCAGCCGTTCGCTCGCTTGGGCGTGGGCGACTTGCAGTGTCCGGTCGCCTTGTTCATTGGCGGCCTGGGTCAGTTTCTCGGCCTCGGTGCGCGCATTGGCGACGGTTTTGTCCGCTTGCTGGCTGGCGGTCAGCACCGCATTGAAAGCGTTCACCGCTGGGCCGGGCAGACTCGATTGCACGTCGACTCGCGCCACTTCGATACCCAGGCCCTGTCCCGTCGTGGTCAGCTCGGCCAGACGCTGATTGATGCCCTGCACCAAATCACCGCGCAGACGTTCGCGACGTTCTGCCGCCTGATTGTCGCTACCGATCAGTTCCGGCCGCGCCACCAAAATGGTGTCCAGGTCTCGCGCGGCCGTCAGGGCAACGGCGCTGCGGGTGACCAGCCGATCGAGTGCCGGCAAAACATGTTCACCTTGAAGCACGAAGGCATAAGGTTCGGTGACCTTGTAGAAAACCCGCACATCCAGCTGCACCACGCCCGCGTCACCGGTCAGCAAATAGCCCGATCCAGCGAGCGTATCGCTCAGCGGTGTCGCGAAAGACGCCACCCGATCGGCCTGCAACGCAGCATCGCTACGAAGCAGATTCTCCACCCGACGCTCGATCACCCGATCAGCTGCCGGCAGCAAAATCACTTGCTCAAAGGGGCGCGGCCAGGCCAATAGCAAACCGGCATTCTGGATGCGATCCAGCGCGCCGAAGTGCAGGACCACCGCCCGATTCTGAGGATCAATCTGCCGCACATTGGAGAATGCCCACGCTAACGCAGCCAGAACGGTCACGCCGTAAAGCGCCAAAAAAGCCAATCGCCCAGCCTGAATCCAGGGGCTGCTTAACTCATGTGTTCCACGTGGAACTAAATTCATGGCTGTGACCCGGACTTGTTATCGAGGGTCGGTGGACCGTCAACCAGCACCCGGAAAGGTGCAGCATCAGTGCGCAATATCAGCTTGGTGTCCGGGGTGACGATCGTGCCCAATGTATCGAGGGAGCGCAGCAAGTTGTAAAGCTGTGGCGAACCGGCGTAGGCACGGCCGTAAATCTGCGCGGCTTCGACGCGGGATTGGGCTTCGATATCGGCAGCTTTCACCGTCGCATCAGCTTGCACGATGCGCGCATCTCGTTCAGCCGCGGACCGGATTTGCGCGGCTTCACGCTTGCCGATGGCGGTGCGCTCGGTGGCAATTGTTTCACGCTCGGCGCGCATGCGATCGACGGTGGCGGTGAGCGTCACCGACGGCAGGGTCAAACGCTCGATGCCCACTTGCAGCACGCGAACGCCATACGTGGTCAGCAACTGCTGATCGATCTGTTTACGCAACTGCGCTTCGAAGTCGGCAATGTGCACCTGATTGGCGTCGGTGTTGACCAGATTGGCCAGGTCGAAACTGCTCGCGGTGGTTTCCAGTGCCGACCCCACAAACGTGCGAATCTGCCGCGCCGCTTCGTCCGGCTGATTCTGCACGGCGCGCATAAAGCGCTGCACATTGTCCGGGTCGCCCTGAACCTGCCACGCCACGTAGGCCTGAACAATGATGCGCAATCCGTCGCGCGTGCCCACATCCTGCAAACCGCTGGAGGTGGTGCGCAGCCGTAAGTCGACCGGAATGGCCGCTTCAAACGGTGCCGGCCAGCGCCAGCCGAGACCCGGCTCCAGCAACACCCGCGACGGATTACCGAAGCGAGTAATCACCGTGGCCTCCCCCGAGCGAACCTGCACCAGACTCGCTGCCGCGATGGCGAATGCCACGAGCAACGCCGCCCACCCCATGCGCCGCCACGGGAATGGACCGGCTTCCTGTGAATCACCGTGATGATGGTGGTGACCGTGGTGATGTCCGCCATGTCCGTGATCGTGGCCGGCGTGGTCGTCATGATCGTGAGAGTGCGACTGGCTCAATGGGTAACTCCTGGCTGAGCGCTGTTGCGCGGCGACGCAGGATCGGCCGGCAGCGTGAAGGTACGTAGGTCGATGGTCGGTGCATTACTGGTGCCGCCCAGACGATGATCGAGCACCAGCAATTTGGCGTTGGCCAGACCCTGGGTCAGTTGGCTGAAATACTGCTCCAGCAAGAACGCTTGGCCGGCACTGGCATAGGCTTTTTGTTCGGCGGTGAATTTCAGATCAGCCGCCTGCGCGGCGGAGTTGATTTCATGCGCGCTGGCGCTCGCCTGATCGCGAGCGATGCTGGCCTGCAACTGCGCTTGATTGGTCGCTTGCGCTGCTGCCCCGCGCTCACGCGAGATCAATGCCTGGGCACCAATCTGCGCCGCCTGAACGCCGTGATAAGCGTTGGCTGCACCGGCCGGCGGATGGATCGCCTCCACCACGGTGGCGAGAATTTCCACACCGCTGTCGAGCTTCTGCAGATCAGATTGCACGGCGCGGCCGATCTCCTCGGCCAGCCCTACCCTGTCCTCGCCAAGCAAACCGTCGAGGGTCCGCGAGGCAAAGTCGTGCACCAGAATCCGGCTGGCAGTGCTGCGAATCAGCGTCGGTACATCGGCGCTGTTGTACGTCGCAGCCAACGCCGCTTGATCGGTCAGACCGATGCGGTACACAAAACGCACGTCCATGTTAACGATCTGAAAGCTCTGCTTGTCGGCACGGCTGCTGGCGATCACCTGGGATTTATCGTTCACATGGCTGGCGTCCCACAAGCGATTGGCAATCGCCGGCGCCGGGCCTTCTGCAGGTTCCAGGACGACCGGCACCGATGTTTCGCCAACGCTTGTTGCCAACTCGTGAACCACACCGTTTTCAACGCTCAACACCCGGCCCAGCGGCCACGGTAAACCGGCGTGCAAACCCGGACCGAACACTTCCACCGGTTTGCCGAACCGTTCGTAGATGCCCCGCCCTTGCAGGGGTATTTCGTGAACGCCGGTGAGCGACCACCCGACAATCGCCACCACCGCCATCACCGGTAAAAACGCCCGACGCATATAGGTGAAGGCCCAGATCTGCCGCAAGTCGATACCGAAGCGGTTATGCAGTTCGTGCTGCAACGCCAGCAACGGTTGTGGCGGCCAGCGCAGCATGTCGGCGACAACACTTCGTGCCAGCAACGTCGGTTCAAAGTGTTCACGGCGAGGACTGAACAACGACAACATGGCGCGTAGCAGCAACTCGGCCGCGACCAGTCCCGGCAGCAACCCGAACAACACGGCAAGGCGTACTGGCCAGACCGAAGTTTCGCTGCCAAACAACAAACACAACGCGCTGAGCACCAGGCAAATGATCGCCACCCGGCTCAGTTGCGCCAACTGCCCCGCTTCTGGCCATTGGGCGACGTTCTCTTGGGCGAGCTGACGCTCAAGCACCAGCAAACCGAAGGCCAGCAACAACGACAGCACGGCACCGACACTTGCCGATAACCCCAACGCTGCGGGCGCCAACGCGAGGTTCCAGAATTGGCTGATGCTGTAGATCGCCAACAGTGCCCAACCAGCGAGCCATAGGGTCGGTGCGCCGATCTGCCCGAGCAAGCGCACCCAGCGCTGACCGAGCCGCTCCAGCAGTCGCTCATACCAGCCATCGGGGGCAACGGTTTCATCCGAAACAACCTCTGGCAGCGGCGGATTCATCGCTTGCGCGCGCCACTGAGTCACCCACCATGCCGATTGCAGGCCGGCAATCAGCACCAGCAAACCGGCGCTCTGATTCACCAGCAACGGGGCCCACAGCGACAACGGCGCAAACAGCCCGACAAAAAACGCCAACACCAACCCGACCGCCGCCAAGGCACTCAGGCCGATGGCGAACTGACGCAATCGCCGCCCTTGAAAAACCGCCTGCTGAAAGCGCGGCAGCCCGGCTACCTGCGTTCCATCGACTTCGAGATCGACTTGCATACCACCCCAGTGCTTATCATTGGCCACATCGCAATTCGTTACGATATAACGAAAGTGGTGAAATTTTTGTACTAAATCGCTCTATCTAAAGATGCCCAACCTGT
Organism: Pseudomonas mandelii; assembly: GCF_900106065.1. Lineage (NCBI taxonomy): Bacteria > Pseudomonadati > Pseudomonadota > Gammaproteobacteria > Pseudomonadales > Pseudomonadaceae > Pseudomonas > Pseudomonas mandelii. Next base: position 2,325,036 of record NZ_LT629796.1, on the reverse strand, counting down.
CGCTACGCTGAAGCCTTGACCGAAATAGCCGTAAACGCACATATTACGCTCATAATTTTAATCAAAGACTACGTTTACCCAGCCCATTTCCCTTTCAGTCCAGGAGTACATCCATGAGCACTTATGACGTCGTGATACTGGGCGGTGGCCCCGGCGGTTACAACGCAGCGATCCGCGCGGGCCAACTGGGCCTGAAAGTAGCGTGCGTGGAAGGTCGGGCGACCCTCGGCGGCACCTGCCTGAATGTCGGCTGCATGCCCTCCAAGGCACTCCTGCATGCCTCGGAACTCTACGACGCCGCCATGGGAACGGAATTCGCCAACCTGGGGATCGAGGTCAAACCCACTCTCAACCTCGCCCAGATGATGAAGCAGAAAGATGAAAGCGTGACCGGGTTAACCAAGGGCATCGAATTTCTGTTTCGCAAAAACAAAGTCGATTGGATCAAAGGTTGGGGCCACATCGACGGGCCGGGCAAAGTGACGGTGACCGACAACCAAGGTGGCAAGACCGAACTGAGTGCCAAGGACATCGTCATCGCCACCGGCTCCGAGCCCACTCCCCTGCCCGGCGTCCAGATCGATAACAAACGCATCCTCGATTCCACTGGCGCGCTGTCGCTGGCCGAAGTGCCGAAGCACTTGGTAGTGATCGGCGCCGGCGTGATCGGCCTGGAACTGGGCTCAGTGTGGCGCCGCCTGGGCGCCCAGGTGACCGTGATCGAATTTCTCGACCGGATCTGCCCCGGTGTGGATGCTGAGGCGGGCAAAACCCTGCAGCGCTCGCTGAGCAAACAGGGCATCAGCTTCAAGTTGAGCTCAAAAGTGACCAGCGCCACCCCGTCCGCAAACGGCGTTCAGCTCAGCGTGGAGCCGGCGGCGGGCGGCACTGCCGAGACGATTGAGGCCGATTACGTGCTGGTGTCCATCGGCCGTCGGCCTTACACCGAGGGTTTGGGCCTGGAAAACGTCGGCCTGACCACCGACAAACGCGGCATGCTCGCGAACAAGGGCCATCGCACCGACGCTGCGGGCGTGTGGGTGATCGGCGATGTCACGTCCGGGCCGATGCTCGCCCACAAGGCCGAAGATGAAGGCATGGTGTGCATCGAGCAAATCGTCGGCAAGGCGGGCGAGGTCAACTATGACTTGATCCCCAATGTCATTTACACCAAGCCTGAACTGGCCAGCGTCGGCAAGACTGAAGAGCAGCTCAAGGCAGAAGGTCGCGCGTACAAAGTCGGCAAATTCCCCTTCACCGCCAACAGCCGGGCGAAGATCAACCACGAAACCGAAGGCTTCGCCAAAGTGCTGGCCGATGAGCGCACCGACGAGATTCTCGGCGTGCACCTGGTCGGACCGAGCGTCAGCGAAATGATTGGTGAGTATTGTGTGGCGATGGAGTTCAGCGCTTCGGCGGAGGACATCGCGCTGACGTGCCATCCGCATCCGACGCGGTCCGAGGCGTTGCGTCAGGCGGCGATGAATGTGGAGGGGATGGCGACGCAGATGTGAGCCCGCCTGCCAGATGATCGTTCCCACGTCGAGGCGTCGAACCGTCCGCGTGGGAACGATCCTGCTCGGTCTAAAGCGGCAAATGCCCCAACGGCAACGCCCCCGGCGTCTTCACCGTGTGAATCGCAAAGTTGCTGCGGATATCACTTACACCCGGCAATTTCAGCAGGCGCTCGGTGAGAAAGCGGTCATACCCGCGTAGATCCGGCACCACCACTTGCAGCAGAAAATCCGATTCCCCTGACACCAGGAATGCCGAAATCACCTCCGGCAGTGCGGTGACGGCCAGGCGAAAGGCTTCGGCCTGTTCATCGTTGTGGCGCTCAACCTTGACCCCGACAAACACCGTCAGCCCAAGTCCCACTTCGTCACGATCAAGGTTGGCCTGATAGCCGCGAATCACGCCGGCCTCCTCCAGCATCCGCACCCGACGCAAACAGGGGGAAGCGGACAAACCGATCTCGTCGGCCAATTGCACATTGCTCAGGCGCCCGTCCCGTTGCAGGGCGGCGAGAATCTTGCGGTCGTAGGCATCCAGCTTCATGGCTTGGCAGATCCTGATGGTTTGATCGTCACAAAGTGGCAGGTTATGCCAATTACCCAGCATTTAGAAGCTGACTTCGCAAGCACCTGCCCCACCCTTCAACCCTAGACTGGCGCTACCGAATCAACAACGAATGGGGTGCAACGTGGAAGGACTCTGGCTGTTTTTCATGGCGCTGGCAGTGGTGTATCTGTTGCCCGGCCCGGACATGATTCTGCTGCTGCAAACCGGCGCCCGTCAGGGCAAAGGCGCGGCGTTGGCAACGGCGGTGGGTCTGGGCATTGCTCGTGGATGCCATGTGGCGCTGGCTGCGCTGGGGCTGGCGGCGCTGTTCAAGGCTGCGCCGTGGACCTTCGACGTGGTGCGCCTGGCGGGAGCCGCCTACCTGTTGTGGATCGGCATTCAGTGCCTGCGAACCACGATGTTGCCGAACCTGGATGGCGCAGACGCAACCGGCGAAAAACCATGCTGGCGGGCCTCCATCCAGCGCGGCTTGCTGACCAACCTGCTCAACCCCAAGGCGTTGCTGTTCTGCTCAGTGTTATTGCCCCAGTTCATCAACCCTCACGCCGGGCCGGTGCTCGCGCAATTTGCGGTATTGGGCATGCTGCTGGTCGGCGTCGGTTTGCTGTTCGACAGCGCCTATGCCTTGACCGGCGCCGCGCTGGGCCGCTGGCTGCAACGCAGCCCCTCGGCCCAGCGCCTGCAACAATGGGTGTTCGGCAGCCTGTTGATCGGCTTCGCGGTGCGGCTGACCTTTGTTCAACAGGCATGAGCCTTACTGCGCTTTACGGCGGCGCCGGTTGATCAATACCAGCGCCGCGGCCGTCACCGCGATAACACCACCGATCTGCAATGGCCACTTGTACGGCCGCAGCGCCGAACGGGCGGCGTCAGTCGCCTGGGTTACATATCGTTTGCTGGCATTCTCGAAGTCGGGATACGGGCACTGGTGGCCGAAATCCACCGCCCAAGCCACATAGGGCCCTTCTTTGACATAGCGCTGGTACAGCGCACTTTGGTCTTGAAGGCTGCTGTTCCACCCCGCCGCCGAGCACAACACAGCAGCAAAAGCCTGGCTGGTGTGAGGCAGGTTATCGGCGGCGCGGTTGGCCAAGGCCGTGGCGACGAATCGATAGTGGTAGCGCTCGTCGGGCTTCGCGGCACTGGCTTGCTGGCGCTGGACTTCACCTTCGGCCACCAAGGGACCGACCTTCAGCTCAGTCGTCTCCAGGCTGTAATTGCCGCCAAACGTGGCGTAGTCCGGGGCCATTTCATAACCCAGAATGTCCATGCCCCACTCGCGTGCCGTCCAGGCTGCGTTGAACAGAGCAGACGCACGCTTGGTCGGCCACCACGCTGAATCAGCGAGCTGACGCTGTTGCGCATACAACCGCGCCTTTTTCTGTAGATCGGGGTTGTCGAAATACACCAGCGCCTCGTCGTAGCGCTCTTCACGCAGTAATCGACGGCCGAGCAGATTGCGCAGTTGCGCCGCCACCGGCAACGGCACGTAGTTGTCGCGATCCTGCTGGCTGAGCGCTGGCGGCGCCGGCACCTGGGTGTCAACGTAATGCTTGAGCTCATCGACGGTCAGCACGCGCTCGGCAACGGTCGCGGCATCGAACCAATAGATACTTTGGCTGCGATAAAGCTGATCGAACGCTTGCAGGTAATCCCCGCGTTGCAGCGCCAGGATCGCGCTTTCACCCTCGACCCGGCACTTGGGTTGCAGGCTTTCGAAATCATAGTCAGGCGTGCGTCGCTCACCCCACGATTCGTTCTGCGGGAAGGCCTGGGCCGCCTTGGCATACGCCGCAGCCGCCGCGCTTTTGTCACCCTCACGCAACGCCAGTTTCGCCCGCAACCACCACGCCAGACCGCCGTCCCCGGCATGCTCAAGGAACGCTTTGGCGCTGGTGTAATCGCCCTGTTGATAATTCATCGCCGCCAGTCGGTCCGCGTTGTCCAGACTGCCCCGGGTGCTGCTTTGCAGGAGTTTGATCAGCTTCAGTTCATTCGGCGGTTGATCACCGAATGACCAGCCCAGGCGACTGATCAGCGACGCCGTCACCAGTTGTTGCACCGGTTTGCCCTTGAGCAACTCGGTCAACTGATCTTCAGGCATCGCCAGCAAATCCGCCATCAACAGCTTCAGCGAGGTGTAACCCACCGCCGAACCGTGGCGATTTTGCGTGGCGTACAGATTGATGGCGCTGTTCCAGTCGCCAGCGGTGCGCGCCACGCGGGCCTCCTCGCCGAGGCTGGCGACACCGAGTTCCAGCGGGTCGCTGAAGCCGTCGATGCTCAGCTGACGGGCCTGCTCGAAGGCTTTGCGCGACTGTGCCAACAGGTCAGGCGCTGCGTCTGCTTCGGCGCTCTGGGCAAACAGCGTCCGGCCCAATGAATAAGCGGCCCAGGTGCTGCGCAAGGCGCGTTGATCCGCCGGCAGCGCCAGCACTTTGTGGAAGTACTCGGCGGCCAGCGCATGATCACCGGCGTTGAACGCCACCGCACCCGCCAGATAGAAACGAAGCTCGGCCGGCAGGCTCGCGCCCTGGGTCTCGACTTGACGGGCATCGGTCAGCGCGCGCAACTGTTTGACCAGGGCTTGCTGCTCCGCCGTCAACCCGGCCTGCTCGGCCTTGTCTCGCTGCTCGGCGTAGTCGGTTGCCTCCAGGCTGTAAGGGGATGACTCGACGTTCTTGAGCCCTGCGATCACATGCCCCAGGCGATTGATCTCGAACTGGAAGTTGCCTTCCGGCAGCTCCGCCAGCGACTGGGCGCGGTTGTCCAGCAAGCGCATCGGGAAGTCCGGCCCGCAGGCCAACGCTGAACCCAGCGGCAGGCTGAGGCTCAGGCAAAGCACATGGCGGGGCCAGTTACGGGTGAACATTCGAACCTCCTTGATCAATGTGTGCGCAGCGAGCCCAACCGATGGCGCGCTGCTCGCCGGCCGGTATCCGGCCGTCGCGCAGGCGGGTGAAGGTAAGCAGATCCGGGCTTTGTTGCAATGCGTAACCGGCCAGCGCATCGGCACCGTCGCAGCCGCGAACCGCCAGCGTGACGCGTTCGGGCCAGGCGTTGTCGAGGTTGCCTTGATTGCTGACGCTGATGTCATAGAGGTCGTCTTGCGCGATGAGTTTCAAACTTAACCGACTATCGAGCGAATCTCCGCGAGCAACGGCCCTCAGCGTGTTCAGGCTCCAGGCCCGACGATCACCCACCAGCGGCAGACGAAACCAGATCAGACCGGCCAGATGCGTCGGTGGATCGGCGCGCAACTCGGCGGTGAGTGCGCTCAGTTGCAAGGGATCCGCCAGCAATTCCCGGCGTTGGCCGGCTCGCCCGACAGGCACTTCGCTTTCCACGACCGGCGCACCGCTGGCGCCCGGCAACAGGGCCACGCCATAGGCGGGCAGCGCCAGGTAAAAGGGTTTTGAGGTGATGAGGCTCCAGGCGTTTACCCATTTCCTGGCTTGATCCGGATCAAACAGACCACGACGCGGATCACTCACCGCATGCACCTGCAACACGCTGCTGTCGACGGTCGCCAAGAGTGCCGGCAATTCAGGGCTGTCGAGCCAGGCAGGCAATGCGGTGATGCTCAACGGCAAAGCGGCGGGTAAAGCCGCGCGCAGGTGAGTAAGAAATTCGCGGTAAGCCGGTAGCCGGGCGCTACCGGCGTCGTGGTCGATTTCCACGCCAGAGAGCGTCAGCCCCTGCCCTTGCCACTCGCTGAGCACTTGCTGGATGTGCGTCGTGACGTCGTCCTGATCCAGCGACTTGAGCTGGCCGTCGAGGCGAATCACCGCAATCAGCGGTCGGCCATCGCGCTTGAGCAGCGCCGGATCGACTCGCGCCCGGCTCCAGCCCGCCTGAGGAAACGCCTGCAAGGCCAGCACCCGCAAGGTCGAAAAGTCCGCGCGACTGTCTTGCAGGGCGGCGTCATGGGCTGACGTCCATTGCCGTTGCCAGACGTAGAGTTGCTGATCGAGCGGCGGCGCGTCTGTTTGCTCGCAACCGTTGAGCAGTGCCAGAGCAACAAGCAGGACAGAAAGACGAACTAACAACATGAAATCCCTGATCCTGGAAACACAGGGCTACAGGGTACACAAAACCTGTGGGAGCGAGCCTTTGTGATGAGGGGATTTATCCTCTCACCACAAGGCAGCGGCTACAGAGAGTGGCTACACCAAGGGCTTGCGGGCAATGATCACCTGACTTTTCGCCACGACCGCGTCCAGCGCCTGTTTGATCTGCGCGCCACGGGGCGACGCCAGAATGGCCTGCCACGTGTCGGCCCAGTGGTTGAGCAGCGGGTGGTCAGGATTGCTGAAATCGACCTTGGCTTCCCAGAACAACAGCATCCACATCGACCAGTAAAACCCGTACTGGCTGTGGCTGAGCACTTCCAGGCCGGCGTCGCTGACCATCGCCTTGAACTGCTCTTCGCTGATGATGCGAATGTGGTTGGGCTTCTGGAAATACTCGGGCGCGGCGATGTCTTTTTGCAGGTCTTCGGAGCTTGGGTGCGGGACGCTGAGCAAATACAGCGCACCCGGTTTGCCGACACGCACCAGTTCAGCAAGGAACTGCGCCGGATCGTCCACGTGTTCGATGACTTCGGTGGACACCACGCGAGTGGCCGTCGCATCGGCAATCGGCAGCGGGTTGCAGTCGGTGACGTGGCATTCGACGTCACGCGCCGGTGTGTCGCTCAGGCGCTGTCGGGTGGCTTCGACCTTGGCCGCGTCGATGTCGGCGATGATGATCTTCGCCCCGCGCATGCCGCAGAAATGCACGTTACCGCCGTCACCGCAGCCGACGTCCAGCAGCGTGTCTTCGGCGGTCACCGGGAACCCGGTGAACAGCTCGCCGGTTTGCTGATTGAACCAGCCGCTGAGCATTGCGTCGTGCAGGCCGAGCATGTACGGATCGACCTTCTCGACCGTGTCCGCCACAGGCGCCACGGGAACGGGTGTACCCGCCGTGAGTTTCTTCAAAAGGCTCAGCATGAGGTAGCTCCAGAGGTTTGGGCGGCTGTTCGGGACGTGCCCAGGCGTTTGACCAGCGAGGCACCGCGGTTACGCATGGGCATTTCGATGAAGCGGTAGTTGAGTTCGCTCAACAAAGCGATCAAACCGCCAGCAATCATCAGTGTCAGGATCGGATGGCCGCCGGGATTGGGCAGACCGGCGCCCTGCAAGCGGAACGTGAATTCGCGCACCAGCAAATAAGCCGGTATGTGGATCAGATAGATCCCGTAGGAGCGACTGCCGACCCACGTCATCAGGTTCTTCAACACGCCCCGTGGCAGCAGGTAGTCGCGATTGTAGGAAGCGATCCAGACCAGCACCGCGCACAACAACGCGATCGTGCCGATGCGGTAATGAGTGAACGTGAAGCGATCCGTCGCCATGAAACTGAGCACCAGCGACAGCGCGACCAATGCTGTCACCCCGGCCCATGGACGGCGCAGGAACGTCGGCTCCCAGCGCAGATACGAGGGTTGCGCGCTCCACATCGCCAACAGGATGCCGAGTGCCAGCGCATCGGTGCGAACCACCATCAAGATCGGTGTGCGCAACGTGAACAACTGCACCGCGACCAGCGCCAGCAAGGCCCAGACCAGGTGCTTGCGACAGATCAGAATCAGCAGCGGAAACAACAGGTAGAACTGCTCCTCCAGCGATAGGCTCCAGTACACGAAACTGGTGCCGTACTCATAGTTATAGAAGCTGTCGGCGAAGCGGAAGTTCGCGTACTGCGCGACCCCGGCCAGGGTCGCCTGAAGGTTGGCGTGCAGCGTGCCGAACGCTCCGGAGCGATTGAGAAAAATGCAGCCCAGCAACATCAGCGCCAGCCACAACCACGCCGACGGCAGCAATCGAAAGGCCCGGCGCAGCCAGAAGTTACGCGTCTGCTGCCAGTACTCCTGACGGGTGCTGCAACCCTGCAACGCCGGGATCAGGCTGCGCGCGATGACAAACCCGGAGATGGCGAAAAACAGATCCACGCCCCACCACGGCTGACCCCACGCGGTGATGGCTTGCAACAGCGGCACCGGGGCCGCAAACAGGCTGTCTTGCAGGTGATGAAACAACACACCGAGCACCGCAATGCCGCGCAACAACTCGATGTCCATGATCCGTCTGTCGTTATTCATGCCGTCCTCCTGGACGTTGCCCTGTTTTCCACCCCATTCAACACTGCGCGGATCATGCTTCGCGGGTATCCAGAGCGACGCGGGTTTCAAGGAGCTGCGCGAAGAAGGCTTTCAGTCGTTGCTCGGCGGTGGCCTGGCTGCAGAATTTTTCGAGGCTGGCCACCGAATGCGCGGACATCTGCGCGTAACGCTCGGCGTCGTTTTTGGCGACGTCATAGCTGGCCCGATAAGCGCGGCACAACGATTCCCAGTTCGTCACGTAACGCAGGGTTCGGAACGCCCTGCGCGGGTCGTGGGGCCAGGCCGTCAGTTCGTCGGTGGAGTCGATCAGAAACGCATTATCGGCATCCAGGTAATCGATCATCGCCGTGGTGCGTGGCGCGACCGCCGGTTTGCCGCAGGACATGAACTCCATCAGCGGCAGGCACTGGCCTTCGCCGTAGGAGGTGTTGACCACAAAGCGGGTTGCCTGCACCAGGTGCTCGTAGTCCGAATCCGCGAGGTAGCCGTAGATCAGCACGATGCGGCAGCGATAGGACTGGTTTTTGTACAAATGGTGAAGGATGTCGGTCAGCGCTTCTTCGGCATCGTGGTGGGTCAGTTTGAGCACCAGCGTCGCGTCATCCACCTCGCGGAACGTCACGCAGAAGGCACTGAGCATGTCTTCCCAATTCTTGCGCCCATCACCCGGGTTGAACACCGAGGTGTAAATCACGCCGTCGAGCACCAGTTCGTGTTCACGGGGCGGTGCTTCGAAATCGATACCTTCGCCTTCGCGTAACGACGCCGGCCCAAAGGCTCGCAAGTCCAGGGTGCGGCTGTCGGCCACCAGGCCTTTGATCTTCAAGCGCACCTGACTCGCCAGTGGCTGACGTTGCAACTGGGCGCCGCGTGCCGAGAATCGATCCCACACCGGCGCCGGCACCGCGACGATCGAATAGTCGGCGCCCATCGCCTCGCGCACGGCGTTTACCGTGTAGCTGGAATGGGTAATCGCCGCGCCTGAAGCGCGCAATACCGTGCGCCAATCATTGCGCGGTTCACCCGCGAAGGGTTCGTTGGGAATGGTGCTGAATTCCCACGCAAACACCGGCAAGGTCGGACAGGCGAAGTGCACCGGCGTGCAATGCGGCGGCGAGAACGACAGGAACACGCAGTCTTCACCTCGGGACAGCGCGTCGCGGTACAAGGCATCGACTTCGGTCTGCGGGTCTCTGACTTCCACCACACGCCCCAGACGTTCCAGCACCGGGCGGTATTCCTTGAGCACGAAGTAATAGCTGTACTCCGAACGGCCAAGGTTCTGGGCGATGGTGTGCTGGTTGGTTTCCGAATGAATGATGATCAGCATGAGGCGTTATCCGTCACGGCCGCTGCCGGCAAAGCCTGCGGCGTCAGCCCGAAAAAATCCGCCAGGCGCTTCTGCACCGGGGCGAAGGCGCAGTAGTCGTGCATGCGCTCGACCGCATCGCCCGACATGCGCCGGTACTCCAGCGGTTGCTCCTTGGCCGTCCGGTAGCTGTTTTCGTAGGCGGTTTTCAGCGAGCCCCAGTCGGGGCGATAACGCAGGGTCCGGTAAATGATCCGGGTGTCTTGTGGCCAGATGGTCAGCTCTTCGCTGGACTTGACCACAAACGCCACACGCTCATCGATGTAATCCTCCATGGCGGTGTGGTCCGGGGCGATCACCGGCTTACCGCTGGCCATGAATTCCATCAGCGGCAGGCACAACCCCTCGCAGCGCGACGCGTTGACGTAATAACTGGCGGCTTCGTACAACCGGGCGTATTGCGGATCATCCAGGTAACCGTGCATCACCACCACCCGACAGGCGAACGGCGAGAGTTGCGCGAGCAAGGTCATCAGCTCGTCGTAGTAGGACGACAGGTCGCTCTGGGTAATCTTCAGCACCAGCGTGGCATCATCCGTTTCGCGAAAGGCCCAGCAGAATGCGGTGATCAGTTGATGCCAGTTCTTACGACCATCCCTAGGGTTGAACACCGTGACGTACACCACGCCATCCACCTGGATTTCGACCCGGGAAGTGGTGTCCGGCCAATCCCGCGGTGCAGGCTCGGGCACGGCCATCGTCTGCGGGCCAGCGATAGCCGGCAGATATTCGGCAAGCCGTGCATGAGCGGTATCGGAAAGAAGATCGCGGATGCCTTCCCAATACCACTGGCTCAGAAAGTGCGTGCGATGCACCGGGACGGGCAGCGTTTTACCCATGTCCCGACGCCACATGTGCAGGTAATGGCGAGCGATGACGAAGCGACGTTTTAGCGTCAACGGCGGCGGCTTCAATGCCTCCAGCGCCGCCAGTTCCTCGGCGCTCGGCGGTACGGGAATCAGCGCGTCGGCAGACAGCCCAAGCGTGCGCGTATCGAAGATGCAGCCCTTGATCTCCAGTGTCGAACCGGCATTCACCGGCGCGCTGGCGTGGTGGCTGCGAATGGCCGCGAAGTTCTCCCACAAGGGCGTGGGCAACACCAGCACGGGGAAATCTTCGCCCATGGCCCGCCGAATCGCCCGGGCCGTGTGGCTGGAAAGCGTGATGACCCGGCCCTGGCGTGCCAGCATCTGCGTCCAGTCCTGACGTGGGTCGTTATCCCATTGCTCATCGGGAATGGAGTCGAACTCCCAGGCCACCACGCAGATCGTCGGGCATTCAAGATCGTTCGGGGTTTTCTGCGGCGGGGTGAACGACAGGAACAGACTGTCTTCGCCGGTGGCCAGCAATTGTCGATAGAGAGGATCGACCTCGGCGGTGGAGGACACCACATGCACCCGCCCGAGGCTTTCGAGCACCGGGCGATAAGCCTTGAGCACGAAGTAATAACTGTATTCGGGACGACCGAGGCTCTGACTGATGGAGCTGTCGTTGACGTCCGAGTAAAGAATGAAGTTCATGGCATCCCACGATGAAACCGCCATCCCGGCAGCCCCACTCTATGACGGCAAAGCCACGGATCGACCCGGCGTTTGCCAGTCGTCGTCCAGCGCCTTCTTGCCCGTCTACGTTCTTGTTTTAATGGTCAGCTTCGCGGGGTGTGAATACCACCCGGCCGAACCCTGGGTAATCGTGACGAGGGGCATTCTAAACACATCCGCTGAGGATTCGTGAACCGCCCGGCGAGAATAAATCGGGCTACGCTGACGAGAACTGACCAGTCACGGTGGGACCTGTTGAAATTGCCGCGCAATTGGCACAGATTGGCTACCAAACAACTACAACAAACGTTTCGCCTGTCTTTCGACCAAGGAATCCACCCGGTCTGTCAGACATCTCCATAAAGCCTGTGGGGAATGGACGAAATGCACGACCAAGGGGCCGCTGTTTGAAAAAGCGTCTGTTCGTTACGGGTCTCAGTGGATTCGTAGGACAACACATCCAAACCCGCCTGAAGGCTGATGCCTCGGAATGGGAGCTTCTGCCTGTCCCCGCCCGCTACGATCTCGGCGAGCCAGGCTCCCTCGACGGCCTCTGGCCGGACATGCCCGACGCGGTCATTCACCTGGCCGGCCAGACCTTCGTTCCCGAAGCCTTCCGCGATCCGGCACGCACGCTGACGATCAACCTGCTCGGCACCTTGAACCTGCTTCAGGCACTCAAGGCCCGTGGCTTCAACGGGACCTTCCTGTACGTCAGCTCCGGCGACGTCTACGGGCAAGTGACCGAGTCAGACCTGCCCATTACCGAACACCAGCCACCCTGCCCGCGCAATCCCTATGCCGTCAGCAAACTGTCGGCCGAGTTCCTCAGCCTGCAATGGGGCCTGAGCGAAGGCTGGCCGGTCGTGGTCGCCCGCCCGTTCAACCACATCGGCACCGGCCAGAAAGACAGCTTCGTCATCGCCAGCGCCGCCCGCCAGATCAACCGTATCAAACAAGGCCTGCAAGCCCCGCAACTGGAAGTCGGGGACATTGACGTCACTCGTGACTTCCTGGACGTGGGCGATGTGGTGTCCGCCTATCTGGCGCTGCTGGAAAAGGGTACGCCGGGACAGGTCTACAACATTTGCTCGGGGCGCGAGCAGAGCATCCGCAGCCTGATCGAACAACTGGGGGACCTCGCCCAGGTCGACCTGCAATTGATTCAGGATCCTGCGCGTTTTCGCCGCGCGGATCAGCGTCGCGTTTGTGGCAGCTCTGCCAAGCTCGCCCAGACCACAGGATGGACGCCTGAAATCACAACACAACAATCCCTGCGGGCGATCCTGTCCGACTGGGAGATGCGAGTACGACAAGAATGACTAAAAGTGCACTGATCACAGGGATCACAGGCCAGGACGGCGCCTATCTTGCCAAACTGCTGCTCGACAAGGGTTATAAAGTCCACGGCCTGGTGGCGCGTCGCAGCAGCGATGCACGCTGGCGTTTGCGTGAAATGGGAGTCGAGGGGGACATCGTTTACCTGGACGGTGACATGGCCGATGCCTGCTCGGTGCAGCGCGCGGTGATCAAATCCGCTCCGGACGAAATCTACAACCTGGCGGCGCAAAGCTTTGTCGCGGCCTCCTGGGATCAACCGGTCACCACCGGCATCGTTGACGGGCTGGGCGTGACTCACCTGCTCGAAGCGATCCGCCAGTTCAGTCCGCACACGCGTTTTTACCAGGCGTCTACCAGCGAAATGTTTGGCCTGATCCAGGCCGAGCAGCAGGACGAGAACACGCCGTTCTACCCGCGCAGCCCTTACGGCGTGGCCAAGCTGTATGGCCACTGGATCACCGTGAACTATCGCGAAAGTTTCAACCTGCACGCCAGCAGCGGGATCCTGTTCAACCATGAATCGCCCCTGCGCGGCATCGAGTTCGTGACCCGCAAAGTGACCGACGCCGCCGCCCGCATCAAACAGGGCAAACAGCAGGAACTGCTGCTGGGCAACATCGACGCCAAACGCGACTGGGGGTTTGCCGGTGATTACGTCGAAGCCATGTGGCTGATGCTGCAACAGGACAAGCCTGACGATTTTGTGGTCGCTACCGGCGTGACCACCACCGTGCGCGAGATGTGCCGCATCGCCTTCGATCACGTGGGCCTGAACTACCGCGACTTCGTGAAGATCGACCCGGCGTTCTTCCGCCCGGCCGAGGTCGAAGTGCTGCTCGGCAACCCGGCCAAAGCTCAGCGCGTATTGGGCTGGAAGCCAAAAACAGACCTGGATACCTTGATCCGCATGATGATGGATGCGGACATGAAACGCGTCGCCAAGGAGTAGGCCATGCTGATTCCTGTGATTCTCTCCGGCGGTGCCGGTACTCGCTTGTGGCCGGTGTCCCGCGAGGGCCATCCCAAGCCGTTCATGACCCTGCCCGACGGCCAGTCGCTGCTGGGCAAAACCTATCGGCGAGCGGCCGGTCTGCTTGATGGCTGGGGCGATATCGTCACGGTGACCAACCGCGACTACTACTTCCAGAGCAAGGATCACTATCAGGAGGCGCAGCTCAGTCGCCATCGCGGGCACTTTCTGCTGGAGCCGACAGGCCGCAACACGGCCCCGGCCATCGCCGCCGCCGCCCTGTCACTGCAAGCCCTGCACGGCGATGACGCGATCATGGTGGTGATGCCCGCCGACCATTTGATCCTCAACGAAAACGCCTTGAAGTCTGCGGTCGAGCACGCCGTGGCACTGGCCAGGGATGGTTTCCTGGTGACGTTCGGCGTGGTGCCGACGGCCCCGGAGACCGGTTTCGGCTACATCGAGACCGGCGCGGCACTGGACGAAAAAGGCGCCGCCAAAGTGCAGCGTTTCGTCGAAAAACCGGATCTGCAAACCGCCACCCATTACCTGGAAAGCGGCAAGTTCCTTTGGAACTCGGGGATGTTCTGTTTCTCCGTGACGACCGTGCTGGCCGAATTGCAGATCCATGCCCCCGAGCTGCTGGAGCAGACGCAAACCTGCATGGCGCAAAGCGCCCCCGTGGAAACGGCCGGGTGCCTGCAGCAGGAATTATCCCCGGCGTTGTTTGCCGAGATCACTGACATTTCCATCGACTACGCCTTGATGGAACGCTCCGACAAAGTGGTGGTGGTGCCCGCCGGTTTTGACTGGAGCGACATCGGCTCCTGGGGCGCGGTGGCCGCGCTGGTGCCGGCGGATGCGCAAAACAACCGCGCCAGCGGTGACGCGGTGTTCGTCGACAGCCACAACAACTTCGTCCAGAGCGAAGACCGGCTGGTAGCCGCGGTGGGTGTGGATAACTTGATCATCATCGACACCGCCGACGCGGTGCTGGTGGCCCACGCCGATCGCGCACAGGATGTGCGCCGGGTGGCCAAGCAGCTCAAGGACAAAAAGCACGAGGCCTATCGCCTGCACCGCACGGTCAGCCGGCCATGGGGCACCTACACCGTGCTCGAGGAAGGCCCGCGCTTCAAGATCAAGCGCATCGTGGTCAAACCAGGCGCCAAGCTGTCGCTGCAAATGCACCACCACCGCAACGAACACTGGGTGGTCGTCGAAGGCATGGCCAAGGTCACCAACAACGGCGCCGGCACCCATCTGGTGGCCAAGAACGAATCAACCTTCATTGCCGCCGGTCACAAGCATCGCCTGGAAAACCCGGGCGTGATCGACCTGGTGATCATCGAAGTGCAAAGCGGCGAATACCTGGGAGAGGACGATATCGTTCGCTTCGAAGACCAATACGGCAGGACGGTTTGAATGCTGCTTTCCCTATACCGCACGCTGCGTAGTTATCGAGGGTTTATCTTCGGTAGCGTCCAGCGTGAGTTTCAGGCGCGTTATCGCAATTCGCTGTTTGGTGCTCTGTGGCCGGTGCTTAACCCCCTGTCGATGATCATCGTCTACACCGTGATTTTTTCCCACATCATGCGCGCGCGCCTGCCGGGCGTGGATGACAGCATGGCCTACAGCGTTTACCTCTGTGCCGGCCTGCTCGCCTGGGGACTCTTTGCGGAAATCACCCTGCGCAGCCAGAACATGTTTCTGGAAAACGCCAACCTGCTGAAGAAAATCAGCTTCCCACGGATCTGCCTGCCGGTGATTGTGCTGTTTAACGCGGGCATCAACTTCGCAATCATCATGGCCCTGTTCCTGGGCTTTCTGCTGATCACCGGACGTTGGCCGGGAATGGCGTTGTTCGCCTTGATACCGCTGATGGCGTTGCAAATGATGTTCTGTGCCGGGCTGGGAATGATACTCGGCGTGTTGAATGTCTTCTTCCGGGATGTCGGGCAACTCTTCGGCATCTGCCTGCAATTCTGGTTCTGGCTGACGCCCATTGTTTACCCGATGAGCATCCTGCCGGACTGGGTGCAGCGCCTGCTGCAACTCAACCCCCTGACCAACCTGATCGTCAGCTATCAAAACATGTTTCTTTATGGGCAATGGCCGGTCTGGAGTTCGCTGCTGCCGATTTTTGTCACGGGCTTAGTGTTCTGTCTGATCGGGCTGCGTCTGTTTCGCCAGCGCGTCGGTGAAATGGTGGATGAACTCTGATGGGGCATATTCGCGTCACCGGCCTGGGCAAGGCCTACAAGCAATACCCGACCCGCTGGAGCCGACTGGCCGAGTGGCTGATTCCGTTTTCGCCCCTGCGCCACCACCAGCACTGGGTGCTGCAAGACGTCGAATTCGAGATTGCCCCCGGTGAAGCGGTGGGCATCGTCGGGGTCAACGGCGCAGGCAAAAGCACCTTGCTGAAGATGATCACCGGCACCACCCAACCGACGTGCGGCAAGATCGAGCTCGAAGGCCGGGTGGCGGCCCTGCTGGAACTGGGCATGGGCTTTCACCCGGACTTTACCGGCCGACAGAATGCAATCATGGCCGGGCAATTGCTGGGCATGCAGGTCGATGACATCGAAGCGCTGATGCCACAGATCGAAAGTTTCGCGGAAATCGGCGAAGCCATCGACCATCCGGTGCGAACCTATTCCAGCGGCATGCAGATGCGCCTGGCGTTCAGCGTGGCCACCGCACAGCGTCCGGACATCCTGATCGTCGACGAAGCCCTTTCCGTGGGCGACGCCTACTTCCAGCACAAGAGCTTCGAACGCATCCGCAGCTTCCGCAAGGCCGGCACCACCCTGCTGATCGTTTCCCATGATCGCTCGGCCATCCAGTCGATTTGCGATTCGGCGATCCTGCTCAAAGACGGCCGCATGGCCATGTACGGCAAACCCGAAGCGGTCCTGGATTACTACAACGCCCTGATGGCCGAGCGTGAAGGCCAGGTGGTCCGTCAGGAAATGCTCGCCGGCGGCGAAGTCCAGACCGTGTCCGGCACCGGTGAAGCGGCCATCCTCAGTGTGCGGATGCTGGACGAGAATGAACGTTCCATCGACGCCGCCGAGGTCGGTCAGAGCGTGGTGCTGGAAGTCCAGGTCGAAGTCCGCCAGGACATCGAGCGATTGGTGCTCGGCTTCATACTCAAGGACCGCCTGGGTCAGATGATGTATGGCATCAACACCCATCGCCAGGACAAGGCCCTGACCGATCTGCACGCCGGGGAGCGTTACACGTACCGTTTTTCCTTCGTCATGGGCCTGGGCAAGGGCAACTATTCCGTGTCCCTGAGCTTGTCGCGGCTGGACTCGCATCTGGATCGCAACTACGAATGGCGCGATTACGGGCTGGTGTTCCATGTGATCAACAACCGGCATGAAGACTTCGTCGGCTGCTCGTGGCTGGCGGCGAAAACCACCATTACCCGCTCCGACTCGATTGTTTCGGAACGCACGCCATGACGCGCCTTCTGGTGGAATGCACCCACGTGTTCCTGCACCCCAAAGTCAATTCGGGCATTCAGCGGGTGGTGCGTAACGTCATCAATCAATTGCCGGCTAGCGTCGACGGTGTTGAGTGCATTCCAGTGGTGATGCTCAAGGGCAAACTCTATCGGGTGCTCAAACTCGGTGCGTTGAACATCCCGTTTTTTGATGGGCTGATGACATTCGGTGGGCGACTGGAGCGGCTGGCTCATCGTTTCTGGCAACTGCATCAACGCTTGCACAATCGCAGTCACTCGCGAGTGATCAAGCGCCTGCTGCACGTGGCCTACCGCCTCACGGCGATCACCTGCTTCAGCATTCCTTTGCGCCTGATCGACGCCATCAACCAATATCAACTGCCCAAACGGTGCTCGCCATTGCAGCATCAGCCGGGTGATCAACTGGTGTTGCTGGATTCTTCCTGGCACAGCGATTTCTTCCCGTTTGCCGAACAGCTCAAGCGTGAAGGCGTGGGCATCGTTTCGGTGATCTACGACCTCATCCCGCTGACTCACCCACAGTTCTACGACACGCGGCTGGTGCAGATTTTCAACGAGTGGTTCAACTGGATCACCCAGACCGCCGACGGCTACGTGGCGATCTCCGCCACGGTGCGCGATCAGGTGCGCGAGGAATTGCAGCGTCGGCTGGGTCCGGCCAAAGCCGATACGTTGTGGTTCGATTATTTTCACCTCGGCTCCGAACTGGACCTGAGCGAAGCCTGCGCCGCCGTCGAGCCGAGACTGACGCACGTATTCAAAACACCGGAGCCGGTGTTTTTAATGGTCAGCACCATCGAGCCGCGTAAAAACCACGATTACCTGCTCGACGCGTTCGAACGTGCCTGGGCCTCAGGTTCGCAAGCCCGGCTGTGCATCGCCGGGCGCATCGGCTGGAAGTGCGACGCCCTGCTCGCCCGCGTGCGCAACCACCCACAGTTGAACCAACGCCTGTTCATGTTCAACGACCTGAGCGACACCAGCCTCGAACACGCCTATTCCCATGCTAGCGCGCTGGTGTTTCCGTCGTGGGTTGAAGGCTTCGGCTTGCCACTGGTGGAAGCCATGCAGCGCGGTTTGCCGGCCATGGGCAGCGACATTCCGATCTTTCGCGAAATCGGTGGCGAGTTCATGGCGTACTTTGACCTCGCCGAACCGCAAAGCCTGGCGGACCTGGTCACCGGTTTCGAACGCTCCGGGAAATTCCCGGCCGCTCGCAGCGTGGCGGACTGGCAGTGGATCGGCTGGCGTGAAGCCAGTGCGCAACTGGCTGAACGCACCCTGCGCAATCTGGTAGACGCGCCGGTCGTGCAAGAGAGGCAACATGCGAATTGCCCTTAACGCCCGGATCCTTCAAGCCCCGCGCACCGGCATCGGCCATTACGTCGCCGAACTGGCGAACGCGCTTGCTGATGAGCCCGATGTCGAACTCGCACTGTTCCACGGTTGGGGCTGGAGTTCGGACTTGCCAGAAGCCGCCATGCCCGGCTATTCGCGACTGACGCCGTTGCTGCGACAAATTCCGGGGGCTTATCAAGCCCGGCGCTGGCTGGAGCAGAAACGCTTCGATCAAGGGCGCTCGAAAACCATCGACCTCTATCACGAACCGAGCCTGTGGCCGCTGTCGTTCGACGGCCCGACAGTAATCACCCTGCATGACCTGACGCACCTGCACTACCCCGACACGCAACCCCCCTCGCGCCTGCGGGAAATCGAGCGGCGCCTGGCCGACGGCGTGCAGCGAGCGAGTCTGATTCTTACCGACTCGCAGTACATTGCCGACGAAGCCCAGGCGTATTTCGCACTGCCGGCCGAGCGTTTTGTCGTCGCACCGCTGGGCGTGGCCGCACGTTTCCACCCACGGGAGCCTGAAGCCATTAACGCGGTGCTCAAGACTCACGGCGTCGAGGCGCGGGAATACTTCCTGTGTGTTGGCACCCTCGAGCCGCGCAAGAACCTCACGCTGGCCCTGCGCGCCCATGCCCTATTACCGGCAGCCGTGCGCCAGGGTTTTCCCTTGCTGATCGCCGGCATGGCCGGTTGGCAAGGCGAACAATTCAGTGATGAATTGCGCGCAGCCCTGGCCACCGGGGATGTGTGCCTGCTCGGGTATCTGCCCGATGAAGCACTGGCACAGCTGCTGGCCGGCGCCCGGGCATTGATCTTTCCCTCGTTGTACGAAGGGTTCGGCCTGCCCGTCCTGGAAGCCATGGCCAGCGGCACCCCGGTGATTCTGACCCAGCATTCGGCCATGCCGGAAGTCGCGGGCGACGCCGGCAACTACATAGCACCGGACGATCCAGACACCTTGCGCGATGCCATGATCCGACTCATCGACGACCCGCTGCATTGGCAGGTCTGTCGCGAAGCCGGTTTGCAACAAGCGAAGCTTTTTTCCTGGGAGCGTTGCGCGAAGGCCACGGCCCGCGCTTACCGCCAGGCTATGGGAGACTGATATGCGCGTACTGCACTTTTACAAGACCTACCTGCCGGACTCGATGGGTGGCATCGAACAAGTCATTTTTCAACTCTGCGAAAGCGGTGCGCGCCACTCGGTCGACAGTACGGTACTGACGTTGAGCAACAACCCGGCACCTGGCGCGATACAGATCCGTCATCATCAGGTTCATCAGGCCCGGATGGATTTTCAGATGGCCTCCACCGGTTTTTCCTATAGCGTCTTCAAGCAATTTCGTGAGCTGGCGGCTGAGGCGGACGTGGTCAATTACCACTTCCCCTGGCCCTTCATGGACCTGGTGCATTTTTTCAGCGCCACTAAAAAACCCTGCGTGGTGAGTTACCACTCGGACATCATTCGCCAGCGCCATTTGCTCAAGCTCTACCGTCCATTGATGCGTCGTTTTCTGGACAGCGCCGACCGAATCGTCGCAGCCTCCCCCAACTACTTTCACACCAGCGATGTGCTTCAGGACTACCGCGAGAAAACCCGCGTCATCACCTACGGGCTGGACAAGTCAGGTTATCCACAGCCTGACGCTGCACGTACTGAACGCTGGCGCAAACAAGTCGGCGACCGGTTCTTCCTGTTCGTCGGCGTGATGCGCTACTACAAGGGCCTGCATATTCTGCTCGACGCGATGCAAGGGCTGAATTATCCGGTGGTGATCGTCGGGGCCGGACCGCTGGAGGCCGAACTGCATGCCCAAGCGAAGGCATTGGGGTTACAGAATCTGCACTTTCTGGGGCGGTTGGGTGACGAGGACAAAGTTGCTTTGCTGGAGCTGAGTTACGCAGTGGTGTTTCCGTCGCACCTACGCTCGGAAGCGTTCGGCATCTCGCTGCTCGAAGGCGCGATGTACGGCAAGCCGATGATCTCCAGTGAAATCGGCACTGGCACCAGCTACATCAACATCCACAACGAAACCGGGCTGGTGGTGCCGCCGAGTAATCCACAGGCGTTCCGAGAAGCAATGCGCACGTTGTGGGAAGACCCGGTGCGTGCGGCAGCAATGGGCGTGAAGGCTGAGGCGCGTTATCGGCAGTTATTCACCGCCGATGAAATGGGCCGCAAGTGGACGGCGTTGTATGAAGAACTGCTGGAAGAGAAATCCCTGTCCTACGCCTGAAATCTGTAGGAGCGAGGCTTGCCCGCGAAGGCGGTGTGTCAGTCGACATCAATGTTGAATGACACGCCGCCTTCGCGGGCAAGCCTCGCTCCTACAGGGGGTTAGCGGTGTGGCGCGGGGTTTACGGCAACGTTATCCAGCATCCGGTTCACCGCCAGCTCCGCGAGCATGACGATCTGCTGAATCGCCATCGCCGTGTGCCGGTGCGGTCCTTCCAGGTACCCCGCAAAATCACTCGCCATCACATTGGCCTGGGCCAAGGATTCACAGGTGTGGGCCAGCAGGTCTTCGTCTTTGATGTCCGGCGCGATCATGAACATCGTGCTGGGCTTGCGGGTCGCGGGGGATTTGAGGGCGGAGGGGTTGAGGTAGTGATCCAGCGCCCGCTCGGCGGCTTCGTTGAGCTTTTTGGAATCGATGGATTCGTAGGGGGAAACGTCGTCGGTTTCCGGGGGATTTGGTGTTTCTTTAATCATGGTGACACTCCGAATGAAGGGTTTTGCTGCCACTGATCGCTGCGACGCGATGTGAGGGAGGCAGCTGTACGCGGGGTCGCAGACCGAGCCATTCGGAAACTCGGCATACCCGAGGGTATCCCGCGCACAGCCGCCATCAAGCGGGCCGGCGATTATGCACCAAATGAACTGAACGGACTGCGACGCCCGATCGCTGATGTGCAGCGACCTCCAAAGCCTATCCCCCCGACTTCCGACACGACAACCGCTAGAACGTGTCGGAATCGTCCTCCCGAACACTCAAGTCTGTAGGACGTTCGCAGTATTTTTCAGGCCAACCCCGGCCCAATGTGGGAGCGAGCCTGCTCGCGAAGGCTGTTTAACATTCAACATTGAAGTTGGCTGATACACCGCTTTCGCGTGCAGGCTCGCTCCCACGAGGGTTTTCTGTGTTAGCCCGAAGGGTCACAAGTCCAGCACCAATGGCTGCGACCCCTGCGCCGGCACCGCGCAACAAATCAACACCTCTCCCGCATCGGGCACTTCCGCCGGAGGCTGTGGATAATTCACCGCGCCACTGATCAGACGCGTCTTGCAGGTCCCGCAGGAACCCCCACGGCAACTGAATTCCGGGCGCAATCCGCGGCTTTCCGCCAACTCCAGCAAACTGCCGCCATCCGGCTGCCAGCGCACTTCTTTGGCCGAGCGCTCGAACACAACGGGCACTGAAACCGTGGCGGCCGGTGGTTGTTCGATGACCACCGCATCCGGGTCTGGCGTGCGACGCAGTGTCGACGGGCCAAAGGTTTCGGCATGAATCCTCGAATCGCGAATGTCCAGTTCCCGCAGCGTGTCGTACAGCCCCTGGGTAAAACTGCCCGGGCCGCAGAGGACAAAGTCCACTTGGTCGTAGTCCTCCGCCTCAAGCATCGTCTTGAGCAAGTCGCCGTCAATCCGCCCGGTCAGGTCGAAATCTTCACCCTCGCGAGCCTCCGCCTCAGGCTGACTGAGCAACCGCCGCACGCGCACCGCGTCACCGAGGCCATCCAGCAAACGGTCCAGTTCCGGGCGAAACGGCTGATCGGCCAGGGTCCGCGAACTCTGGAAAAACCAGGTCGGACGAATACGCCGCGTGCGCAGGCCTTGATACACCACCTCGCGCACCATCGACAGCAGCGGCGTGATGCCGACGCCAGCCGCCAACAGCACCAGCGGCCGACGCTCATGGGACGCCACGGTGAAATGCCCTTGGGGCGCGCGGGCTTCCAGCACATCACCGACCCGGATCTGCTCATGCAGGTGCGACGACACGAGGCCTTCACGCTTCACGCTGATGCGGAAAAAATCATCGGACGGCGCGCTCGACAGGCTGTACGTGCGGATGTGCACATCGCCGGCAATATTGAAGCGCAGCGGCAAATGCTGCCCGGCCTGGAACACCGGCAACCCGGCGTCATCAGCGGGCTCCAGATAGATCGAACGGATGTTGTGGCTTTCCTGTTCGATGCGCGCCACCCGCAACGGCCGCCAGTGATCGCCCAGGGCCTTGGCTTGCAGGCGTGCATTTGCCTGCGCCCAGGTGCCTGTCAGCAAACTGGTGGGCGACACGCCGTCAAAGCGCCAGCGCAAGGCCAGCGCCGCAGGCCGGCGCACAACGCGCTCTACCTCAAAGGTCCAGAGCCGCTCGGCCCCCTGAAAAGCCTCGACCTGCGGGCCTTCGAGGATGACGTCCGCGCGGCCGCTGAGGTGCAGCAGATCGCCCGTATTGAAATCGATGAACAGCAAACCGGCCCGAGGATTGATCAGCAGGTTGCCCAAGGTGTTGAAGAACAGGTTGCCGGCGAAGTCCGGGATGGTCAGGCGATTACCTTCCACCTGTACGAAACCGGCCTGACCACCGCGATGAGAAACATCCACCGAGCGTTGGCCGTCGACGTCCACATAACTGGCGACAAAGAAGGTATCGGCCCCGGCGATCATGGCTTGGGCCGCGTCATCCAGCGCGTTGAGATGCTGCGCGACACGGGTCGACGGGTCCGCCAGGGGCACCGAGCGAAACTGGCGCAATTGAATGTATTGCGGGCAATTGCCGAACGATTGGTCCACCGTCACCCCGAAGCCGCTCGAAGTCACAGCACCGACCCGGCCATTCATACGGTTGCGACGCCGGGTGTGCAGCTCGATACCGAGCAGGCCGATCGCCGCGCCGTCTTGCAATTGCGCGGGGTCGTCGCTGCCGGGCAGGCTGTCGAACTGCAACAGCGCAGGCGCTGGAGAATGAGCAAAACCCGGCGGCCCTTCAAGAACACTGGCCCAAGGGTTACCGTCAGCATCCACCGCGCCGTACAGCATGAACGGCAGTTGCTGATAGAACTGGCGGTGCTGATCGGGCATCTCGCCGCGAATCACCCTACGACCTAATGTGTCCATTCGCTCGGCTACACCTACGTGAGCCTGCAACTGTTTCTCGCCAGCGTGCCAAGGTGAACGGTCCATAACGGCTTCTCCCCTGCGCTTATCGCGCAACAAGAACGGCCCGACTGAATCGGGCCGTGAGCATCAGGCTGTTTTTTGCAGGCCGGCGACGGTGCGCGGCATGCCGACAAACCCTGGCAAGGCTTCGACGCGCGCCAGCCAGGCGCGGATGTTGGCGTAGTCGTCCAGCGACACATTGCCTTCCGGCGCATGGGCGATGTAGCTGTAGGCCGCGACGTCGGCGATGGTCGGCTCATTGCCGACAAGGTATGGGGTGGCGGCCAGTTCCTGATCGATCACTTTGAGCACGGTGTGGGCGTAAGCGATCACCTCTTCAGGGTTGTAAGGCGCACCAAACACGGTGATCAGCCTTGCTCTTGCCGGGCCAAAGGCAATCGGCCCGGCGGCGACCGATAACCAGCGCTGCACCTTGGCCGCACCGACGGGATCGGTGGGCAGCCAACGACCGTTGCCATATTTCTGCGCCAGATAGACCAGGATCGCGTTGGAGTCGGCCAGCACCACGCCTTGATCATCAATCACCGGTACCTGACCAAAGCGATTGAGCGCCAGGTAATCCGGCTGCTTGTGTGCGCCCTTGGCCAGATCGACAAAGATCAGTTCAGTTGGCAGTTGCAGCAGGGACAGCATCAGCTCCACACGATGAGCATGGCCAGAGCGTGGGAAGTTGTAGAGTTTGATGGCTTGCATGGTCGACTCCGCTGGGTGGAGGCGCCAATTGGAAAGTGTCGGCGCCGATGGGTTGTCATCTTCCACCTGCTACCGAAACAACAGAATAACCAGCAAACGCAATCCATTATTTCAGCTAGAGCAATAATGCCTCGTTCTTCAAAGCGGGATGCTCGCGCAGGGCATTCACCGTGAAGTCGACAAAACTGCGTACTCGCGCTGGCGCCTTGCGCCCGCCCTGATAAATCACATGAATCGGCAACGGCGCCAGTTCGAATTCAGCCAGGACGATTTGCAACTCACCCGCCGCGACTTTTCTCGCGACTTGATAAGACAACACACGGGTGAATCCCAGGCCCAGGCAGGCGGCCGTGATGGCCGCCTGATTGGCGGTGACCACCAGCCGAGCCTCCGTGCGCACCGTCAGCGGATCGCCATTTTCAAGGAATGGCCAGTTACGTAACTGGCCCGTGGCCGATGTCGCAATGATCGGCGCCTGCACCAGATCCTGCGGATGAGAAGGCCGGCCATGCGCTGCGATCAGCGCTGGCGAACCACAAATCACCCGCCGCACTTCGCCGACACGAATCGCATGCTGATTACTGTCAGGCAAATCGCCGATGCGCACCGCCACATCGATTCCCTCTTCGACAACACTGACCACACGATCAAGCAACAGCGCATTGATACTGACCTCAGGAAACTGCGCCAGATAATCAACCATCACTGGCGTGACAAATAACTCTCCGAACAATACCGGCGCGGTAATCGTCAATTGCCCACGGGGTTGTGCGTGACTGCCCGCCGCCGAATCCTCCGCTTCCTGCACCTCGGTGAGAATCCTCCGACAATCCTCCAGATAACGCTGCCCCGCCTCGCTCAAATGCACGCTGCGGGTGGTACGGGTGAGCAACTGCGTGCCAATGCGCGTCTCCAGCGCCGCCACCGCCCGTGTGACACTGGCCGCCGACATCCCCAACCGACGCGCCGCCGCAGAGAAGCCCTGGTCCTGGGCGACGGCGGCGAAGACCTGCATTTCCTGGAATCTGTCCATGGGGCAATGTCCTTCATTCGGATAAAAAAAATCGCAACCATAGGCTGCGATTTTTAGTGTTGGTTACCAACAACATAGTTTGACACAGCCCCTCTCGTAAATCGGGGCCTGTAGGATGATCCGGGATCCACACGACAGCAACATAGACTGACACAGACGGGTCGCACTTCAAATACGGGGCTCGATTGGTAACAACATAGATTGACACAACAGCGAGAGCGTTCATTCAGGCCGAAATATTATGTGAGCGCGACCGGTCACTCACCTGTGCGGAAATAGTCTTTTTTCAGCACAGGCTCAGTGCGATGTCTAAATCCGTGTGCAACCTTCGACCAGTCCCCATCAGCACATAAACTGTGTTTTTTGTTCGAAATAAGCAGTCATGGGTGAAGGAAACACCCAGCGTTGTTCGGACCCAATCACCAGGCGGGAAGCGACCTTTACTGTCTTGGATAACGGTCAAAGCGTAAACGAGAGCAGGAATTAGCTGTCTATCCGTAATGGCTTTTCGCTGACGTGTTGGAATGTCGAGATCCAATATTGCCCAATCAGCAACAAGACAATAGGCATGGGAAGGAAAATGCAGACTGGCGAGGGCCACAGCATCTGAGGTGGTGAGTTGGCACCCATCTATTTTCTCACCCGCAGAAAGCACTGAGACAAAATCTGCCAGATTCATCTGTACCTCCGGCCGATCAAAAAAACGATTCGAACGAGAAGCATCAATCAGCTTAGCTCCCATCGACACACGAGGTTCCGATGCCGAAGACTGGGCCATTTCACAGCTGGTCCGTCTTCTCCCCTCATCCCACTGAACGGGATGATTTCTATCTAGCTGTCACCGGATAAAGTGGGTTTTCGCCAGTACCCAGCTATGCCATTGCCGTGCGTGAACCCTACCTAGCGGTAGGTGCCGATGTGGGTGAAACCTAGTGCTTCATGGATGCCCGTGCATGTCGTATTCGGCAAGGCGACGCCGGTATAGGCGCATGAAATCCATGTTACTCAAGGAGCGGTAGAAGCCGTTTGGCTGCGGCTGAATCAAAATGACATGCCCTCAGACACTTGAATCAGCATTTCTTCGACTAGATGTGTGCCAAAGGTTGTAGTGACCATCGCCGATGGGCTTTCTCCCAAAAAACGGGCTTTGGGTTTGGAAAGCCATTGTTTGGCCTTCCCTTTGTCACCGAAGATCACCTCGGCCATGGCGGTAATATGTGCAAACCGGAACAGGCGATCGCTCTCATGCAACGTTAAAAGCTGATTGGCTGACAGTTTTGTTTTGAGCGTTTTGGGTTGAATGATTCTGTCGCGTTCTTCGTCGCTGAGGGTTCCATCATCACAAAGCATTTTGATCAGGCTGACCGAGAAGCCAGCTACTATCATGTCGTGAATGTCCAGATCCGAAGCATTGACAGAGATATGAAGAAGCGTCTCCAGACGCATGCGGTAAGCATGATAGACATCCTGACGCAGGACGCCAGCAAACATGGGCCGCACTGATGTTGCGTTGCACACGGGCGTCAGGACTAATGTGCCATTCACTACCGTTAGCTCCAGGTCGTCCCCAACACCTAACCTCATTTGGTCAAGCAACTCTTGAGGCAGATCAATGATGATGTCGCCAGTACCGTCCTCAGTTTTCTGGCATTTTACTATCCAGCGCTCAGTTTCACTCATGATCGTCCGGCCCTCATCCGCCATCAGAGAATGACACACATCATTATGCTTGGGCCCAGAGCTGACCAAAGGAACGCGCAATCCGCTGGTAGACAGGCACTGCCGCTGCTCGAACGCCGGATAGCGAGTGAAACAGCAAAAAATGGGGCAATGGCTATACCTGCCTTTCCACCTTCACATGGCTAAGAGCCTGAGCGTGATCAGGTAACTACACGAAAGGATATGACATGCACCCTGATGAGCTTTATGTTTCCGTCGACGTCGAGACTTCTGGGCCTATACCAGGCGAATACAGTCTGCTTTCCATTGGAGCCTGTCTTGTAGCCCAACCTGTAACGTCCATCTATCTTGAACTACGACCTGACAGTCCAAAACACGACCCGGAAGCACTGGCAGTATCGGGGCTGAGTCTGGAGAAGCTGGAGCGCGAGGGCCTCGCTCCGCAACAGGCGATGCTGACATTTGATCAATGGCTGAAATCGTCCTGCCAACCGGGGCAAAAGGTCATTTTCGTAGGACTCAATGCACCGTTTGACTGGTCATTCGTCAATTACTACTTCCACAAATACCTGGAAACCAACCCCTTTGGTTTTACCGCTATCGACATGAAGGCCTACTTTATGGGCGCTGTAGGTTGCAGCTGGCAGGAAACAAAATCATCCAAAATGACCGCTGCGCTGAAGCCACTCAGCGAACCGAACCATAACGCATTGGATGATGCCCGCTTTCAGGCAGAGCTCTTCGCACTAATGCTAGCGGGTAAAGGTAAACGCTGACCTACCTTCCACCGCACTGACTCGAAGCTCATCTGATACAGGTTGCCTCAACATATCTGCCGTCCCTGAACGACCACGCCTTGATACCTTCTGGTTTTTCGGACTTGCCGACAATAACGGCTATTGGGTGCGGCAGATCCTGCGTGTAACGTGCAGCAAATTTGGAGAAACTTCCGATGTCTGCCGGAGAGATCACCGGAACGGATTGGGGATGCGTATGCCAATAGCCCACCAGACGTAACCCTTGTTCGTTGGCAGCCTGGATTTCCTGACGGCACCGCTCCGCATCCAACTCTAGCCAAGACCAGCCTGACCGATCGGCGCGATGAGGCAACGTGGCCAAGGCCAGCAGCAACCCTTTCGGATCAACCGGGTTGACAAATAACTGTCCCCCTCGCTCCACGCCAAAAAGGCCCTGCCGATGACTATCCAAGATGTCCGCGACAGCTTGGGACACCAATAGCTCGGAATTCACCTCCGGCCATCGCCAGCGCCATGCGATATCCGTCATACCGTTTCGTCCTTATCTTCCGGCCATCCGCGCTCGAGTAAGATTTGCTGCGCTCCCTCTGGCAGTTTGGGACCATGGTATTGGCCTCCTAGGCTCAGAACATCTTCAGGCCTGTAGATACTGCTGACCCAAGATGCAGTGGCGATGTTGCCGGTCAATGCGCGTAAGGCCGTGTGCGACACCATAGAGGCGATATTGGTCATTCCCAGCGAGCCGCCTGGGATAAAGCTCTCGCCACACGCGGGCAGTGGAACAACACCGCCTCCCGGCCACTCTGTAAATCTATGCAGAAAATCGCCGACGTCCGTGAACAACTGACGGCCATCAAAGGTGCCGGCTGGTGCGAATAGCGCATGGCCTACCTGGGTATACGGTTCGCTCCAGGCTTGTAAAAGCCCCCAAGGAGCGCCGCTTGATTTGGCTCGCCATACAGTGACCTCCGACTGCCAGTCTGCTGTCGTGATCACCACCAGATCTGCGTTATCAAACACTTCTGGTTTGCTGCTCATCACCACTTCGGCAAAAGTCGCATAAGCGGTGCATTCTGTCGTCGGAAGATCTAACAGAATCTTGTCCCTCAACGCGGAGGCTTTCAGTCTACCTAGGCTATCCGCTCCCAGAACGTGCCTCCCCAGATTGGCTGACACCAAAGTGTCAGGATCGATGAGGGTAAGGTGGCCGACACCGGATCGTGCCAATTGTATTGCCACCGCACTGCCTAACGAGCCAACGCCAACACAAACGACTCGAGCATTTTCAAGGTGCTGTGCAGTACCGCTTATATCGCGGGACAGAATGGACGCTCGATCAAGCACGTCCAGGGCAGTTGCTCGGACGAGCGCCGGAGGATGTGCATTTGCGATAGCTGGCCGACGGCGCGCTGTACGCAAGCCAAACTTTGCCCCCCGCTCCTGCTGTACGCCGAGCGAGCGCACATTGAGGCAATATGTTGGAGCATCTGCCCCTCCTGGAAGCTCCAGAACAATCCATCGACTCGCCAACGTTCCATGCAGCTCAAACCATGCCAGCAATTGCTCGGCATCGTCTGGTTGAAGGTGTGGCGTGAGCCACAGCAATAAATCTTCCGGATCCGGGGTGCGGATATCCGGATAAGTCTGAAGCTTGACGTAAAAACCGGGAGTTTCGGCCGCGCGAATGACAGCGGAGCGCCCGACAACCCGTCGGTAATGCCCTTTGAGTGCAGCTACGTTCGATGCTAACCAAACCGTTTCCTGACCGGATGGCATAACCCGGCGCGGATCGCTGAGAGCAAACAACTGCGAGGCGGCCTGAGGGCGATCCAACAGTAAGAGGTTCTGGAATGACTGACCGTGCTGAAAAGACCAGTAGGTAGTGATCTCATTCTGAAATTCGATATCGCGCGTTGCCTGGTTTGATCCCATCTTGGACAACGAAACGATCTGGGCCAAGCGAGCAAGGCTGTCCTCTACCACGACCTCCGGGGAGCCCATAATGGGGCGCTCCTGAAAGCCATGAAGGCAAAGCCCCGACTTGGTGGCATGCGGCCAAACCAGCCATGGAGAGGGTTCGACGTTCAGCCGCAAGAGTCCACGGGGAAAGTTGGAGGGGAAACCTATACGCAGTCGGCGCTCCTGCCCCGTGTAATCGGTGGGCAAGGGGAAGTGAAAGCACGCCGCTTCGTCAGCCCGCGTGGGTGCGGGCTGGAGCAATGCATCGGCAGCATCCTGACCTAGGGTGTTTCGCAGTGCGGCGATTCCGCGCTGCAATGGCGTCTTAATAGGATCAGCCAAGGCGTCCAACTGGCTTTACGCTCGACTGAGAGGTTCCGCCACCGCTGGCCCCTCCGAAGAGCGAACCCATCGAAGCAGAGTTTCGAGTAGTGCCATCCGGTCGGCCGGGCATCGTCCAGTTCGCAGGGATCTCATTGTTCACTGCCGTAATGAATGCCGGTGCAATACCGAAATTCTTTTTCACTGCCTCGGCAAAGGAATCGTTGGATTCAAAACTTTCCAAACCCAATGAAACAGATGCACTGGCGTCCGCATGCCATTTGGCAAATGCTTGGCGATAGCCTTGCCCCTCGCCCGGTCGATTCCACTTCTCTGCAAAGTTTTCGCCGTTATCGGCAGGATTGTAGACATAGCAGTCGCTACCTCTCTGCGCGATGTGCTGCGGCATCCTGCGAACGATTTCCAAAATTGCATCGAGCGGAGCCAGAGGCTTCGACTGCGACTCCTTTACGACATCCAGGTATGCGTGCGTGGCCAGGGTGGTGATGACCGCAGATATTGGGCGAGTATCAGCGCTCCTTGTCTTGATGGCCCATTCATCGCGATGCCGCTTGAGCAGCTTAATGGTCGCACGCAGGGGATCTTGATCGATGTAATCCTGATAATGCGGTAAAGGATCTTGTGTCGCGGCATCAAGCATCCGCTGGCTTTTGGCAACTACCAAGCTTTCCAGAGAGATTTCTTGGGCAGAAGCAACCTGCAACCAATTCGAGTAAGGGATAGGGCTGCTTGCTTTCCACCCTGTGACCCGATCCGGAACCTCCAGCTTACCTTCGCCGTTTGCTTCGCCATTTCCGTTGATCGCGCGGGCAGGCGTGACATCGATGTGGAAACCTGGATTTTCGTCGGCATAAACGATCCGGATGCCACGACGTAATTGCTTAACTTCTTCTTGAACGCGGGAGCCTTCCCTAAAACGCTGCTCAATCGCTTCTAGAACTTCCTTTGCACCAGCGCCCTGAGCGTGAGGAAGCCAAATAATCGCGTCCGCATCAATGGTGTCCAGATCCGCAGGCGCGCCGGGGATTGGCTTGATGGTCGTCTTCAGCCGCATCGAGCCTTGAACGAAAATATGGGCCTCAGCGAGCAGCGGGTTGTCGGAAGCCGAGAGGATTTTTTCCAGTTGGGAGTAGCGGTCATTGATTTTTTCGTACTGCGCTTCCGACAGCGAGATTTCCCGCGCGGCGCGAAGCAGAAAATATTCCCAACTGCTGCGCTTGGTCTGTTCGTTGCTCAAAAGCATTACATAGCCTCCTGGGCCACTGGACCCAATTGCAGTGTTTGCGTAAACCGATCTTGGTTTTCTTTGTCCCGATCGAAGATCAGGTATGTATGTTGATGCTGTGTTGTGAGCAACGCGCCAAACTCGATGGCTAATGCCGCAGGAATGGCGGCGAAGACGTGGATAGGGTCAGGAGTCAGAGCCTCAAGCTGGCTCAGTCGTATTTGAAGTGCGTCGCGAAAGGCATGAATCACCCGACGGTTCTGTACCATCGCGTAGCTTGGTTCTGGGATCGACAGCTCTGCAATACGTGCACCGGGTAGAGCGTCGGTCACGTCGCGAACTGGAACTTGCGCAGAAATGGAGAGCACCAACGCCAGTGGGCCATCGCCGTTGGGTGGAGGCGTAAACAGAAAACTAGGCGGCTCAGCAGACTGATCGGGCCAGCGCAAAAGATGCTCGCGGTGAAAAGAGAAGATCAAGCGTTTGGAACGGTCGCCGATACTCTGGCCCAACATCATCAAGGCCGGAATGTCGGCCAAGCCGACTACTGCTAGCGCGGGCGAATCGCCATAAGTGCCGCCGCGACGCTTGAGTTGCTGCTCCAGCTCATACTGGACGCTGTCTTTGACGTTCTGCCAATAGGTAGTGTCCCTGCCACGTGGTCCGGGTGCAGCGAAGGCGATTTTGATGCCTTGATCGAAGGCGGTTAATCCCTCGGCGGACATCGCAGTCAACAGATCGCGAACGGGGATATCGTTGATCGTCTGAAAATGCTGACTCTGGACGATGAGAGGAATAGCTCTGCCACCATCGGGGGTCGTTGCGGCGAGTCGGATGCGTTCCAGGTACGCTTGGTGTAAACCACTCAAATCATTTTCAGGATACCCATCTGCGTCACGATCAATTTTGTCATGACAACCTGGGCACAGGAGCATCAGATTAGCGGTATCGTTTGTGTGCGCCTCAGCATCATGATCCGCGCGTCCCCGAGGGCCTTTGGGACTGGCGGGCAGGATATGCGCCACTTCGCCCCATTTCATTGGCTTGCCGGCACGATAATCGAACGTCAGATCCGTGCCGCACAGTTCACAATGACCAGCGGTCTGTGTCCATACGATCCGCTTCGTCTCATCATTTGTGTTGAAGCGCCCGCTTGCGGGCTTAGCGTCTTCTTGTTCTGCCATTCCGACCTACCCCCGAGAAACATCCATGATTGAAAACGATGATGGCAAGATAAGATCATATTAGGGTCATTTGCCTCGATTTCAAGAGAGATCTAAGGGTGACGAATGCTGAGTCGGCTATAAGCAGGATGCTGTTTGTGGCTCATCGAAACGGAGTGTTCGCAGCGTTCGTTTTTCTGGCAAGTGCTGGTGGGTAATGGCACTGACCACAGCGTATGTATCGAAATTAGCGAGTTTATGCAAAAGACATAAACTTGCTAATTTCGATACATACCGCGCGTAGGACTGATGAGAACGGGCTGTGCAGCTCAAACGAGGCTGCAAGCGCAGCCCCTTTTGTATGCATTTTTACGCGTCAGTGCTTGCCAGGCTCAACGGACAAGTGTCGACGACGCATGAGGTGATAGGCCGCCGGGATCACAAACAGCGATAGCAAGGGCGCCGTAACCATACCTCCAATCATCGGGGCGGCAATGCGGCTCATCACCTCGCTGCCGGTACCGCTTCCCAAAAGTATTGGTAACAAACCAGCGATAACCACCGCAACGGTCATGGCCTTGGGTCGAACGCGCTGCACAGCGCCTTCACGAATCGCCGCAACCAGACCGCGCTCAGTGCGGTCGCCGACGTCTTCACGCTCGGCCCAGGCATTTTTCAGGTAGAGCAGCATGATCACGCCAAATTCGGCAGAAACGCCGGCCAGGGCGATGAAGCCGACCCCGGTGGCAACCGACAGGTTGAATCCCAACAGATAGAGAAACCATGCCCCGCCAGACAGTGCGAATGGCAAAGTGGCCATAATCAGCAGGGCCTCGTCAAAGCGTGCAAATGTCAGGTAAAGCAGCACGAAGATGATCAACAGCGTGGCAGGCACCACCAGTTTGAGTCGTGCGTTGGCCCTTTCGAGAAATTCGAACTGTCCTGAGTAACTCAGGCTCATGCCGGGCTGCAACTTGACCTGCTCGCTGACGACCCGGCGTAGATCGGCGACTACCGAGGCAATGTCCCGGCCACGCACGTCGATGTATACCCAACCAGAGGGCCGTGCATTCTCGCTCTTGAGCATCGGCGGGCCGTCGCTGACCTTGACCTTCGCCACCGTGCCGAGGGTGATCTGGCTCCCTAGCGGGGTGTAGATCGGCAATTGCTCCAAGGCACCGAGCGAGTCACGCCACTCCCGTGGATAACGCACGTTGATCGGGAAGCGTGCGAGCCCTTCAATGGTCTCGCCGACATTTTCACCGCCGATAGCGCCGGCCACGATGGACTGCACATCGTCGATATTCAGCCCGTAGCGGGCGGCGGCTTTGCGGTCGATATCCACATCGATATAGCGACCACCCGTCAGTCGCTCGGCCAGCGCAGAACTGACGCCGGGCACATCCTTGGCCACCCGCTCGACCGCCTGGGTAGCGGCATCAATCTCGGTCAGGTTGGTGCCGGCAACTTTCACCCCAATAGGACTCTTGATCCCCGTGGCCAGCATGTCGATTCGGTTGCGTATCGGTGGTATCCAGATATTGGTCAGCCCAGGAACTCGCACCACTCGATCCAGCTCTTCCACCAGTTTTTCCTGAGTCATACCTGGGCGCCATTGCTCCTGTGGCTTGAACTGGATGGTGGTTTCGAACATCTCCAACGGCGCCGGGTCGGTGGCAGTTTCAGCACGACCGGCTTTACCAAAGACATGTTCGACCTCCGGCACGGTCTTGATCAGGCGGTCGGTCTGTTGCAGCAGTTGCGCCGCTTTCTGCGCCGACAATCCCGGCAGAGCCGAAGGCATATAGAGCAGGTCGCCCTCGTCCAAAGGCGGAAGAAACTCGCCACCCAAGCGCGACATTGGCCATAGTGCGCTGATAAAAACCAGCAACGCGACCAGCAGCGTGATCTTCGGTCGTCGTAAGACTGCATCCAGAGCCGGCTGGTAGATCCGGATCAGCCACCGGTTCAACGGGTTCTGTTGTTCACTGGGAATTCGTCCCCGAATCCAGTAGCCCATCAACACCGGCACCAAGGTCACTGACAATCCCGCCGCTGCGGCCATGGCGTAGGTCTTGGTGAAAGCCAGCGGGCCGAATAGCCGCCCCTCTTGCGCTTGCAGGGTGAACACCGGAATGAACGATAGGGTAATGATCAACAAACAGAAGAACAGTGCTGGTCCAACTTCAGCCGCCGCTTCGGTCATCACGTGCCAATGACGTTCACCCTTCAGTTCCTCCCCCGGATTGGCCACGTGCCAGGCCTCAACCTTCTTGTGCGCGTTTTCAATCATCACCACGGCAGCGTCGACCATGGCACCGATGGCGATGGCAATTCCGCCTAGGGACATGATGTTGGCGTTGATCCCTTGATAGCGCATCACGATGAAGGCGATCAGCACCCCCACCGGCAGGGAGATGATTGCCACCAGAGATGAACGCAGGTGCCAGAGGAAGATGCCACACACCAACGCGACGACGATGAACTCTTCGAGCAGTTTGTGGCTGAGATTTTCCACCGCGCGGTCGATTAGTTTGCTGCGGTCGTAGGTGGTGACGATTTCCACCCCCGCCGGCAAGCTGCTTTTCAGTTCGTCGAGTTTGGCTTTGACCGCCGCAATGGTCTCCCGAGCATTCTTGCCGCTGCGCAAAATCACCACGCCACCGACGGTCTCGCCTTCACCGTCGAGTTCAGTAATGCCACGCCGCATTTCCGGTCCCAACTGAATGGTGGCGACATCGCCAAGGGTCACCGGCACACCGCCCGATCCCAGCTTGAGTGGGATCGCCCGAAAATCATTGAGCGTTTTCAAGTAGCCGGAAGCCCGCACAATGAACTCGGTCTCTGCCATCTCCAGGACGGCACCACCGGTTTCCTGATTGGCCTTGCCGATCGCGTCGGCCACCTCGGCCTGCGTGATACCGAAGCTGGCCAGTTTGAGCGGATCAAGCTGCACCTGGTACTGCTTGACCATGCCACCCACGGTGGCCACCTCGGCAACGTTGGGCAGAGTCTTGAGTTCGAACTTGAGGAACCAGTCCTGAAGTGCACGAAGTTGCGCCAGATCGTGTCCGCCATTGCGATCTACCAGCGCGTACTGGAAAATCCAGCCCACTCCTGTCGCATCCGGCCCCAACGCCGGTTTGGCGCTGGCCGGCAAGCGACTTTGTATTTGGCTCAGGTACTCCAACACCCGCGAGCGGGCCCAATACAAGTCAGTACCGTCTTCGAACAGCACATAGACAAAGCTGTCACCAAAGAAGGAGTAGCCGCGCACGGTCTTGGCGCCAGGCACCGAAAGCATGGTGGTGGCCAACGGATAGGTCACCTGGTTCTCGACGATCTGCGGTGCCTGTCCCGGATACGGGGTGCGGATGATCACCTGAACATCGGAGAGATCCGGCAGCGCATCGATGGGCGTGCTCTGCACCGACCAAATGCCCCAAGCCGTGACGAACAGTGTCGCCAGTAGCACCAGGAATCGGTTGGCCACTGACCAACGAATCAGGGCAGCAATCATAGCTGGCCCCCTGATTTCCCTAGACGCTCAACACGCAAGCCATCGTCGGTTTGACTCACTGCAATCCGGACCTTGTCGCCCGTTTTGAGGCCCTGCATCAGCGCCGGATTGGCGAGCGGGAACGTCATCGTCATGCCAGGCATGCCCAGCGTTTTGAAGGGGCCATGGGCGAGTGTGACTTCTTTGTCGTTGATCTCAACGATCTGCCCATCCGCCTCATGAAAACTGGAGGCTGCTGCGCTGGGTGGTGACTGTTCCTCTGAGTTTGCAACGATACCCTTGAGACTGGCCTCCGAGTCGAGCAGGAACTGGCCAGAGGTAACCACCTTCTGGCCCTCTTCCAGACCTTTCAAGATCGCCGTCTTGCCATCGTTTTCCTGCCCGATCAACACTTCAACAGGACGATAGCGGCCAGCGTCTTCAGCGAGCATCACCAGGGCACGTCGACCGGTGCGAATGACGGCCTCGCTCGGCACCCACAACACACTTTGCTCCGTTGAACGATTGAGGCTCACTCGTGCGGTCATACCCGGCCTGAGACGGCCTTCTGGGTTAGGTAACTCGACGCGGACGCGAAGGGTGCGGCTATCCGGATTGGTTTCCGGAAGAATCGCGCTGACGACGCCCTTGAGCACAACCCCAGGGAACGCGGGCAAACGCGCCTCTGCCGCTTGCCCCATGAGGATCGATCCAGATTCAGTCTCCGGAACGGCCAGGGCCAGCCAGACGCTACTCAAACCATTAACGCGTGCCAGTGTCTCGCCGGCGGCCACCGTCATACCCTCGCGCACATTGAGCTCTTGCAGCACACCACTAATAGGGCTGGTGAGGGTCAGGTTTGGTTGGACTTTGCCACTGCGCTCTACTTGAGCAATTGATGCCGCCGGCATCCCGGTGAGCCGCAAGCGCTGGCGAGCCGCTGCCAGCAAGCCCGCATCGCCACTGCGCTTGAGTGCGAGAAACTCCTCCTGAGCCGCAGCCCACTCAGGTACAAGGATATCCGCCATGGCGGCATTGGCTTTGATCACGTCGCCAGGAGCATGGGCATACACGCGCTCGACGAAACCCGCCGTACGGGCTTGAATGACGGCGACGTCCCGCTCGTTGAAAGCCAACACACCGACAACCTCCAGACTCGAAGCAAACACACCTCGACTGACGGTAGCCAGTCGCACACCGAGATTCTGAGTCAGGCTTGGATCAATGCGAACGGATGCGCTGTCCCCTTTGATGTCGGCGTACTGAGGGACCAACTGCATGTCCATGAAGGGCGACTTACCCGGCTTATCGAACTTTTGCTGCGGGGACATAGGGTCGTACCAATACAGTACTTTGCGTTCGTCCAGAGAGGGGAGGCTCTGCTCTGGGGCTGCACCAGGTACTTCGCTCATGCCCTGCTGAGCGAACCAGTAACCACCGGCAACACCCAATACCAGCGAGAGGCCTACCAGCAATGCCCCGTTCCACTTTCTAAGGTTCATTGGCTGGACTCCCCGTAGGCGAAATACAGGCGCGCGCTGGTCAGCGCTCGCTGCTCTTCCACATCAATCTGCTTGAGACGGGCTTCGATGAGCTCGCGGCGGGCGGCGACAACGGAGCTCAAATCGCCTTTGCCGGACCGATAGCTGGCCATGCTGAGCTCGACCTTTTCCTTGGCCAAGGGCAATAGGCTGTCCTGGGTTCGATGCACGGCACGATTCAGGCGTTCATAGTCGGCCAGCTCGTCCTCCAGTTGCTGGGTATGCTCGCGTGACAGCGCTTCGCGCTCAGCCTCAAGCTGGTTGAGTTCAGCGTGTTTGGCCGCAATCTTGGGGTTTTGCCGAGAATCAGGAAACAGTGGTAGATCCCAGGAAAGTTGCACGCTGACCATGTCGCCGAACTGTCGACCACGATGCTGATAGTCGACTTCCCAGCTCCAATCCGACTGTTTTTCCGCCTCGGCTTCACGGACCTTGGCTTGCGCTTCGCGGGTCATAGGCTCAAACGCTGCCAATTCTGGGTGATGTTGCAGCTTATGAGAGTAGCCAGAGGCTTCGACAGGCCATTCAGGCAAGCTGCCCACAGGTTTGTCGTTGGCGGCCGGGCCAATCCAGCGCTTCAGAGCCGCTCGGGCCTGCGCTCTCTGGCGAATCAGATCGTCCTGCTGCTCTTCCAGTTGTGCCGCTTCCTGTTTGGGCGTTACTGCATCAGCAGGTTGAGCGCGGCCGCCGGCAATTTGTGCACGGACGGTATCGGCCAGCAGACGGTTTTCTTTGTAGAAATCCTGGAACAGCGCGTCTTTACGCTCAACGGAGAAGCTGTTGATCCAGGCCAGCGCCGTGGCCTGACGAACCTTTAGACGTTCGACCCGGCGCTCAGCTGCGGCGCGGTTAATGGCTGCATCAGCGACCTCGATGCGGGCTTTGCGCTTGGCACTGTTGGGCATCTCCTGACTGACTCCGACCATTTGCATAGTCATGAAGTCCTGATCGATGCTCCAGCGATCCGGACCGCCAATGGGGTAGTTCTGTACGCCTAGCAGCAACTTGGGATCGGGTAGTTCACCAGCGGGGATGGCCGCACTACTGGCAGCCTGAATTTTCGCGTCTTGTGCAGTCAGCGACGGCGCATTGTTTTCAGCCAGCTGCAAAGCTTCATCGAGTGTCAATGCGGCAGCGAGACTCGGCAATGCCAGTACGCTTGCCGCCAGGCCGGCCACGAGGGACCACCCTGTGCAATAGCACTTGGAGTTCATGTTCACGATTCCTGTGATGATCCACTGCGCGCTTCATCAGACATGCACGCAGATATGCCATCCCGCTAACGCGGAATGAGGCTGAGTGTGGTACAGGAATCAAGTGCGGGGCGGTCGCCATACCCCTGACGGGGTTTGTACTGGATGGGAATCTAGGGAGAAGGACAGTACGAGGGGGCTGGATAAGGTGATAGGAGGCTTGATGATGGAGACTTGCAGCATGCCACCAGTCTTGCACTCCTGGCCTGGCTTACAGGGTTTGCCGTGCTCGGTGGGACTTTTCATGTCATGGCAGCAGTCTTGACCCATGCCGTCCATCATCGCCATGCCCATGGTTTTCATGGGGCAGGGCTCAGTCGGCGCCTGAACACCCGCCATCCCGCTGAGGGGGAGCGCCAGGCTAATCAGGAAAATCAGGCAAAACCGTAGGTAGCGTTTCATGGGCTGGAGTGTAGCCGGTGGAAATGGCCCTTACAATTCACCTTCTAGACTCCTTAGTCGGCTGTCACCAACCTCTATTCCGCGCTCATTTCCATTTCCGGACTTAAAGTGCCTAACCATGCGACAAGACAAATTATGACGACTGCCATTAAAAACTCGAGTGTCATGCTGCGGCGCAAGGCATTGACTGCGGCAGAGTATTCTCCATTTCGAACTGACCGCTCCAATACCGGACTTAGGTGAAAGCGGTTCAGCGTGGCTAAAACGATCATCCCAGCAAAGAGCAATATTTTCAAAAACAGCAGCTGGCCATAAGTACTGAGCATCACTTCATCGAGGTGTGGGCCAACGATAAACAGGTAATTTACTACGCCCGTAACGCTTATGATCGCAACAATCACTCCGCCGGCCGACTCAAAACCAGTCAGTACCCGTGCAAGAATTTGAGCTTCTTGTTCGCCCTTTAGCGATTTCAACCGCAGCAGTAGAGCGAATGCCAATAGAGCGCCCAACCAGCCACCTGCGGCTAATAGGTGGAAAATGTCGGTGATGAAATGCCAGTAGCGTCGACTGCCCTCATCCATGGCGCCGTGCCCTGTCCATGCCAACGTCGCCAACGCAATCGCTCCGCATACAGTGACGATCCAGAGACTGGGTGTTGGAAATCGCTTGTTCAACGCGACGCCAATAATTGCCATCACCAAGGCAGCTATTCGGACCATCCAGGTCAACCCGACGTCAGTCCCCATAAGGACCATTTCAAAAATATGACGATGTAGCTCCATAAGCTCCGACACACCGCTCATTGCTTTCGCAAGCAACAACATCGCGGCAAGGGACAGAGCTACACCTGCAACGGAAGTACCGTAAAGAAGCGACTCAAAATTCAAGACCGTGCCCGATACTCTTTCCTTTCCCCTGAGGCTGTACAAGCCGAAAATTGCCAATCCGAATAACAGCATCAGGTCGAAATAAAGAGCAAAGCGAACCACAATATTTATTGAGTCGCTCATAAATCATTTCACTTTAAATGAGAAGTTGCCGGTGATCGGGTGAGTGTCCGAGGAGACAGCACGCCATTCGACTTTGTAGGTACCGGTGGTCAAAGGTGCTGCCGGTGTAATCACCATCGTTTTCGGATCACCGCCACCAGCGACGGCGGCCTTAACACCCATTGGGGAGTTCGGCATGCCAGGCATATCGGTCATGATTAGTTTTGCACCGGAAAACTGAGTGGTGAGATTCTCAGAAAAGTGCAGTTCAATTTTCGAAGGGGCCGCCGCATTCGAGCCTTCTGCCGGAGTGGAAGAAAGGAGCTTTGGATGTGCTTGAGCAACTGCACTCAGAAGCAAACCAGCGGTAAGTGCAACAGCTACGGTCGTAGTTTTAAGGAATGACATGCAAGACTCCTCACAGCAAGAGCTGTTGATTCGAGGTTTGTTTGGAATATCTAATTTTTACTTTTCGATTCTTGTTAAAACCACTGATGATTAGCTAGTAGCCTCCGTGTTCTAGGTCAGGTTGAACACGAGAAACTCACTAGGCCCCAACGTCACAGTGCAAGAACACGATGCCACACGAACGCAAACTGTTCGATTACATTTCAGTCAGCTTGACGCGGTGTTTGGCCTCGAATTGGCGGGCGTAGCGAGACTTAAAGACGAGACCGCGTGCCCCAGATACTAGGGTTTTCACTCATTCAAAAATAACGAAAGTGGACGCTGGGCGCAGGCTGAGAGATCGCCGTTGATCACAAATACGCCGTTGTTCAGCTGACCTCCAAGTCAACACTAGGAAACTCTAGATGAAAGGCCGTTTTCCCGTCACATGACGTACACCAGATTTTGCCATCATGCGCCTCAATAATTGATCGGGTAATCGACAGACCTAGCCCTGCGTTGCTTGGACTCCCTTCTCGCCGCGCTGGGTCCACGCGATAAAAACGATCGAAAAGCTTTTCAAGATGTTCGGGGGCAATGGGTTCTCCGTGGTTCTCCACGACGACCAATACCGACATCTCCTTCTGGAGGATTTCGACACTGATCGTCTTCCCTTCAGAGGTGTAGCGAAGCGCGTTAGAGAGCAGGTTAGAAATGGCTCTGTGGAGCATAAGGACATCGCCTCGGACGCTGCCCCTTCCTGAAACCTTGAGTTGAATCCCTCGCTCATCAGCCAAAAGGCGGTAGTACTCAAGCAATTTTTCCACTACTTCCACGAGGTCTATTGGTTTGTTCTCGTGTGTGATCAGACCGTTGTCAGATTTCGCCAGAAAAAGCATGTCATCAATCATCCGACTCATACGCTTCAAGTCATCAAGATTTGAGTACAGGTTGTCTTCGTAGTCCTCAATATTCCTTTTTCTTGAAAGCACCACTTCGGTGTGGGTCATCAAGTTGCTCACGGGGGTCCGTAGTTCGTGGGCAATGTCTGCGGAAAAGTTCGATAACCGGACAAATGCATCGTCGAGCCTGGACAACATTGCGTTAAACGACAGCACCATTTGCTGAAGCTCTTTGGGAACGGGTGCTAAGGGGATGCGCTCTTTGAGTGATTTTGCTGACATTGAGGCAGCGACCCGCGTGACCTGGCGAATGGGCCGCATGCCACTGCTTGCTACCATCCAGCCGAGTGCAGCACTGACCAATGCGCTGATCACCAACCCTATCCAAAACCATCGTTCAAGCGTCTCGAAAAAGGACATATGCTGAGTAACGTCAAAGATCAAAATGACTGTCAACGGCTTGTCTTGCCCCGTCACAACGGCTTGTGCCGTCACTCCACGGAACATCTGCCCTTGCTCCCGCCACTCCCAGACGTTGTTGTTTGTGGTTGTGCGGAACTCCTTCGGAATATCTACCGGACCGGGATCAGCAAACAGCAGCTTGCCGTCACCATCGATTATTAGGGCAGTCAAATCACGGTGAGCCCCCAGCAGCGCCTCCAGCTCAGGCTTAAATTCGCTGAGTTGATCGATGCTGTTCAACCCGGACAAAATTCTCTGGGTCGAGTGGAGCTTTTCGTTCAATGCCTGCTGATCCAGCATCTTAAAGTGATGCCGACTGAGGTTATTGAAACTGAGTCCGGCGACCGTAAGCACGGCCGTTACCGCGAGCATGAACATCAGACTCATACGGGTCGTCAGGGACATTCGGTTCATTCCGACTCCGAATCAGGCGCGTCGAGCATGTAACCCATCCCCCTAGAGGTATGAATCAACTTGACCTCAAAGTCGTCATCTATCTTGGCCCTCAACCTTCTCACTGCAACCTCGATAACGTTGGTATCGCTGTCGAAGTTCATATCCCAAACCTGGGAGGCGATAAGTGACTTTGGCAGCACCTCCCCTCGACGTCGTAGCAACAGCTCAAGCAACGCAAACTCTTTGGCCGTAAGGTCTATGCGTTTACCTCCACGAATGGCCCGACGCTTGAGCAGGTCCACCTCCAGATCAGCCAGTTTCATATAGGTTTGCGAGGGAGCGCCGTTACCCCGACGCAGCAACGTTCTGACGCGAGCCAACAGTTCAGAAAATGCGAAGGGTTTGATCAGGTAATCATCTGCACCGAGTTCAAGTCCTTTCACTCGATCTTCAACGCGATCTCGCGCCGTGAGGAAGAGCACGGGAACATCTTTTCCGGATGCACGAACCTTCTGAAGTACTTCCCAGCCATCCAGCCCAGGCATCATGACGTCTAGAATCAGCAGGTCATAGGCCTCGCTCAAAGCGTGCTG
The DNA here is from genome assembly GCF_900106065.1 of Pseudomonas mandelii. NCBI lineage: Bacteria > Pseudomonadati > Pseudomonadota > Gammaproteobacteria > Pseudomonadales > Pseudomonadaceae > Pseudomonas > Pseudomonas mandelii. The sequence continues at coordinate 2,282,256 of NZ_LT629796.1, read as the reverse complement.
TAGCGCCACCTTGCCATTGGTAAAGCGATCCACATTGAACCCCGCCTCCGTGAGTCCTTGCTGCAAATAGATACCTATTTTGGGTTCGTCTTCAGCAACCAGAAGTCTCATGAGGGTGGCTCTCGGATAATGATGAAGCGCAGTCTGCAACGAAACACGCCAGCCAACCAGCAACTGACAGAAAAGTAATATTGGCTTCAGGTAGATGTCAGCGAGCGCTGTCTAGGGTTCAAGCATGAGTACTTCCTGGTGCTCGACCGACTCTTCAGCATGAAACGTTAGGGAGCCGGAAAACAATTCCATAAGGAGTTGCCCCATGAATCGCCTGAAAATGCTGTTTTTTGTGAGCTCGATACTCGTCTCAGCTTCTGTATGGGCTGAAAGTGGCGGAGACCGGGTGATAGAGCGTATGGAAGGCCTGCGCGACAGGGCTGAAGCCGTACTGATCCAAGCTGAAAAAGCCCCTGAAGGACAGCGTCATGTCCACATGGCCGAGCATATGAAAATGCTCGGCGACATCATGAGCCAACTCCATAAAGATCATCCAGACGCCTCAATGTCACCCCAGCAGCACCTGGCCTGGATGGAAAAGCACGACAAAATTGTCGACGACGTTTTGAGTCAAATGCAACGCGAGCACAAGCTGATGCTGTCAGAGAACCATCAGTAAGCAACTCCCTGAAAAGAGCTTTTTGAACAGTCCTGTTAAATGCGGCGTCATCTGGACGCCGTATTTATTTCGAAAACTGACAGAAATGTAGTGTTCAGGTCAGTTAACTGGCAGCTCCGCATCATTAGCATAGCCAGTGTTTCCCACTTACTCTCGAGGTCACCATGAAAGCTAAGCTCGTTACCCCTGTCATCGCAGCAATCACTCTACTCTTCGGTGCTACGGCTATGGCCAGCGCAGGGCATGGGAAAGAGGACATCGGCCAGCCTGGAGTCGCCTCTGAGGTTACCCGTACGGTGGAGGTCGAGATGGGCGATATTTTCTTCAAACCTGAAAGCATCGACGTAAAGCCTGGTGAAACTATTCGATTTGTCCTTCGCAATGAGGGTTCGCTGCTGCACGAGTTCAACATCGGCAAAGCTGCTGCTCACGCAGCACACCAAAAAGAAATGGCAAGCATGTTCCAGAACGGAACGCTTAACCCCACAGGTACCGGGAAAACGATGAGCGGTATGGGCCACAGCATGGGTGGAATGAAGATGGTCGGAATGGAGCACAACGACCCGAACAGCGTCCTGATTGAGCCTGGCGCAACCAAAGAGCTGATCTGGACCTTCAACAACAGCACTGGGCTTCAGTTTGGCTGCAACGTGCCGGGGCATTATCAGTCAGGGATGGTCGGTCAGTTTGACCTGAAATAAGCCAGAGCTGGCTGCTAACACCGCTTCGACGCAAGAGTTGGCTACGCTCTGTCGCAGAGATCACAGCAATGCTCACACAGTGGGGTTTAGATCATGAATAACCATCAGCATCCGGATGGAAACACCACCGCACCATTTTGGAGGCGCAAAACAGGCGTTGTACTAATCATGCTCATTGCGATTGGTGCCTTTTACGTTTTGCGGGAGCATTTCAGCCACGTTTATCCATTTTGGCCTTATCTGATTCTGTTGATCTGTCCATTGATGCACTTTTTTGGACATGGACATGGCGGACATAGCCATGGCGATCAGGCAGCAACCCACAAGGACGAAAAAGGGGAATAGCCATGCCTACCATATCGAGCCACCACGACCACAGTCACGCCCATGCTGCTCCGCTCAATGACGATGATCTACGTGACCCGGTGTGCGGAATGGCAGTCACTTCATCAAGTAAGTTTGGTGAGTCTTATCAGGGACAGACATATCAATTTTGTAGCCTGAAATGCCAGGAGAAGTTTCGAGCTGATCCTGAACGCTACAGCGGTAATGTTTCGAGCGCCGAATCCCGCGTCACCTCTTCAGAGTCTGCGGTACAAACAGGCACTGAGTTTACCTGTCCGATGCACCCGGAAATACGCCAGCCCGGACCCGGCAACTGCCCTAAATGTGGCATGACATTAGAGCCGGTCATGCCCACGCTCGATGAAGAAGAAAATCCTGAACTCCGGGATTTCGCCCGCCGCTTTTGGTGGTCGCTGCCATTAACCGTGATAGTGACAGTGCTCGCCATGGCGGGACACTCGTTACAACTCCTCCATGGCTCGATCCAAAACTGGATCGAGCTAGCTCTGGCGACACCGGTGACCTTATGGGCAGGTTGGCCCTTTTTTGTAAGGGGCATAGCCTCTATTAGAAATCGCAGTCCAAACATGTGGACTCTGATTGGTTTGGGTACCGCCGCAGCCTACCTTTACAGCGTCATGGCAACGCTCTTACCCCAAAGCTTTCCCGCCACCTTCATGCAAGATGGACGTATCGGCGTCTACTTCGAAGCCGCCGCGGTCATCATCTCGCTCACCTTGCTTGGGCAGATTCTTGAGCTCAAAGCCCGATCGCAAACCTCCGCCGCCATTAAGTCCCTTCTCGGTCTATCGCCCAAGACCGCACGCCGGATCAATGCCGATGGACAGGAAGAAGACATTCCTCACACACATGTCCACCTTGGAGACCATCTGCGGGTCAGGCCTGGTGAAAAGGTGCCAGTTGATGGCTCAGTACTGGAAGGTGAAAGTGCGGTGGATGAGTCCATGCTCACTGGCGAGCCAGTGCCGGTAATGAAGAGAGCTGGAGATAGCCTGATCGGTGCCACGCTGAATACACATGGCAGCTTGGTAATGGAGGCGCAGAAGGTCGGCGCCGAGACCATGCTGTCACAAATCGTACAGATGGTCGCTCGGGCTCAGCGCTCCAAAGCACCAATGCAACGAATGGCCGACTCTATTGCTGGCTACTTTGTGATGGGTGTTATCGCGATTGCGATACTGACATTTGTCGGCTGGGGGCTTTTTGGCCCTGAGCCCAGTTGGGTGTTTGGTCTGATCAACGCTGTCGCCGTGCTGATCATCGCTTGTCCCTGTGCGTTGGGTCTTGCTACGCCCATGTCGATCATGGTTTCGACAGGTAAAGCAGCCAGCATGGGTGTGCTGTTCAGGGATGCCAGTGCCATCGAAAACCTTTGCAAGATCGACACGCTGATTGTCGATAAGACAGGCACCCTGACAGAGGGTCGGCCAGTGTTTCACAGCGTGGAGGCCACACCAAGTTTCAATCCCCACGATGTTCTTCAGCTGGCTGCCAGCCTTGATCAGGGCAGCGAACATCCCTTGGCTCATGCAATCGTCGATCACGCCCGAACCGAGAACATTAAGCTCACCAAGCCAGAATCCTTTGAGTCTGGTTCAGGTATCGGGGTCAGTGGCATCGTCGATGGCAAGAAGATCCAGCTGGGGAACACCGCGTTGATGGAAGCCGCAGGCGTGAACACCAAGCCCCTACAAGTGCGTGCAGAGTTGTTGCGTCTTGACGGCATCAGTATCATCTACCTCGCAATCGACGGGGTATTGGCAGGGTTACTGGCAGTATCAGATCCAATTAAGCCGACCTCCAAAGAAGCAGTCACCAAGCTCAAGGCTGATGACATCAAAATCATCATGGCTACTGGCGACGGGCTCACCACCGCTCGGGCTGTCGCCAGGGAGATGGGGATTGAAGAAGTCCACGGTGAAGTGAAACCTCAGGACAAAGAGCGTCTGGTCGCAGACCTCCAGCAATACGGCCGGAAGGTCGCCATGGCTGGTGACGGTATCAACGATGCACCGGCCCTGGCGCGAGCAGATGTGGGCATTGCCATGGGGACAGGGACTGACGTTGCGATGAATAGTGCGCAACTCACGCTGGTAAAAGGCGACCTGATGGGGATTTTACGAGCAAGGGCACTTTCGGTCGCAACAGTAAAAAACATGCGGCAAAACTTGGGTTTCGCCTTTCTTTACAACTCGATGGGTATTCCCCTTGCCGCAGGCTTGCTCTATCCACTGACGGGACACCTCCTGTCGCCAATGATCGCTGCCATAGCCATGAGCGTCAGTTCTGCATCTGTAGTTTTCAATGCATTGAGACTGAGGAATACCCGAATTGACTGAGCTTCAATTGCGAAATTGCAGCGCAATTGACCATGCGTTTGCATACGACCTGACCAGTCATTTGCATTTGACTGACCACCGATTGCAGAGGATTGGACCACCCAGACATCAAAGCTGAGAGGCTCATAACGACGCAAAGGAGACATTACGATCGTTGGCGGGAAGATCGCTGTTCCAATGGTTAGAGCGTGCACCCTCTACTCTTATGACCGCACAGCGATAGGCGCCGATTACAACCGTCGATAAATACTCGGCAGTGGCCGGCCCCGATGCCTGATTCCAACTTGCGGAAGAAGTGGAGAATCTGCGAGCTAGCTTTCAGCTGATGAATCGCCAGGCTCAGTAGAGCCACCATTTATATCAGCATCGTGTATTGAAACAGGTAATAAGCCATGTTGGATACTTTTCGTTTCCGGATCGTAATAGGCCTGGTAGAACTGAAACTCTTCACGGCCTTCACGTTCACAGTGGGCCTTGATAATCCTAATAGCTTTGAGTTTGTACTCCAACGGCGTCTTGATCCCAAAAATGACGCCCTCCAAGCTTGAAAACCGATACTTCAAAACTCGATGCTTTTTATCTGTGATGTCCATGCCGGAATTAAGAACCAAGCGGTACTCTTTTTCGGACTCCCACTGAGGAAGCTTTGAGGTCAAAGCGAAATCAAGGTTATTCCAGTGCCTCTCTCGCAGATCACTGGAATCAGTTTTGTACCACTCGCTAGTGGTACTCAGATTTCCTTGGCCATCGTTGTACCAGAAGCCACCTAATGCCTCGTTTGGGACGTTGCCTAATGATCTGAAGAAATCTATTTCCGAGTGTTCTCGATCGTAGAAAACTTCCTTGAACTGCATATTCTGGAAGCCATAAATGATGCCGCTATGACCAAGACCTATCGGCTTATTCATTTCAAGAGATAGTGCTTGGTCTTCACCTGAGACCCTATATTTCAGGCAGATGCCTTTGTGATTGTCTCCGTAGCTACCCCAGATGGCGGAGTTATTACACTCCTTCATAAAGCAGGCTACATACCATTTCGGGTGCATTAGCTGGTCGATTTGATCTAGATATCGAGGAGCAAATGCCGTTATTAGGTCATACACACCGTAATGATCATTGATCCATACGTGCGCAGCCTTGATGGAGAACGCCGAGGTTGTGACAGCAATCTGCCTGTATGACTCAAAATCACGATGCTGGCCATCATCTGCTTCGATATTTGATATTATCTTCAGATGAAAGTCACTGTCCCCTAGTGGGTCTCCAGGATTCTCAGGATGATGTGCACCGGTTAACTCGTACTTGTAACTTACTGAAAGTACGATTGTTAAGAAGCGCGTATGCAGAGAACTGAGGTAGAGCAACAACTGTGGCTTGTAGTGTTTTCTCTCGGCTTTAGAGAGTGCCTTGATGTACCCCTGAAATATCTCACTACTTTGGAGCAGGTAATCCATTTCCTGGAAAGCAAAGAGGTACACACCCCGGAGATTAGCAGGATACTGGCCAATTGGGAGCTCATTAGGAAGTGGCACGCCGCTCATTACCGCGTCATCAATCTCCCAGCTTCGAAGCGCTAGTATCAATAGGTAATGCCTAAAGAAATTCGCCCAGACGATTTCATCACCCGCCCAGTAGATTTCCTTGTACCCCTCTAGAGGATCGTTCAATTGCTCAGGCGGTGCGAAGTAAATCTCAAGCTTCTCAAGCTCACCGGGCACAGCCTCCTTGGTCTCGGTGGCGTCTTTTCCGAGCAGACGATCCGCTGTCCTGAACCTGTAGAGATGTCGATCCATGATTACCCCGCATGTGGCTACGAAAAAGGGCCCCACCGGGCCCTCATTTGTACTCAAACCGATCTTACTGAGTGCGCCAGGACTCAACAATGTCCGCGCCGAATTCAGTTTTCCATTCCTTGAGCTGGCGATGGTTCCCGCCCTTGGTCTCGATCAACTCGCCCGAATTTGGGTTTTGGTAGATCTTGACGTCACGTGCTTTGCGGACACTTTTCGGGGCAGCGGTAGTAGAAGCACGGCTTGCTGCCTGGGGATCGAGGAGAGCGATGACGTTGCGGAGGCTATAACCGTACTCGGCAAGCAAAGCCCGCAGCTTAGTTTCGAATTCAACTTCTTTTTTCAGGCCTTCGTCGCCTTTCATGGCTTCAAGGGCAGCGAGTTGTTCGGCCAAGTGTTTTCCGAGTTGACGGAACTCAGCAAGACGGGACATGAGATGACCTTTATAAAATGATTGAGCAGTATACGAATTGACAAATCTAGCGCAACAACTGAGATCTTAGAAATATCAGGATTAATCGCTATCCCCATGTGATCCGCTTAGCGACCAACCTGGCACGTAAATTATGCTCTTTGAGGCTTTTTCGATTGGTGTAGTGTGTTCGTCGAGAATCACGCTGTCCCTCTCGATTTTCCGTGGCCGGAAGGTGCTTTACTAAGCCAAATCCAATTTGTACAAACATTGGCGTCTTAACTTTCGGCTTTCGGACTTTGGGAGCTTTCGGTTTTTTGATCCGGTGTTCAGATCCTACCGACGTCTGAGGGGGAACATAAGGCGCAAATTGTGGGTATAGATCCTCAAAAAGCTGAACCTGCGCGGATACTGGAGTTACCCTAGTTACCCCGACCTCACCGGACTTGCGCCTAAAGTGATCGTCAGACGAATTCATTCTAGCTACAAAGTCCAGAATCGTCCCCCGAAGAGACCGCCCTGTCACAATGCGACGATGAATTCGTTTCCAGCCATCTTTCAGATTTCCCCTGGTCACGTCCCACTGCTCTGGTGACGAGAACCCCAGCTGTTTCGCGAACTCTATGTAATCTGGTGGTAAATCGTTTGCCATGTCCTTAGCCTCCGATTTTACAAGCATCGATGATGGCATAGAAGAATCAAGGGATGCTATACCAGTTCTGTCGAGAGCCTATCCGTTAGGTAATTGCACAGACTTGCCCAGCCATTTGCATTCGATTTGACCAGTAATTTGCTTCGGATTTGACCTGCAGGCTTCGTGGCCATGACCGGCAGAGGACGACCCAAAGCAGTCATTTGTTTGCGGGATATAGGCTAGAACTTTTCGTCATGCAGAAAAACGAGGCCGCAATCGCGGCCTTGTTTTTTTAGAGTGTTACTCGTGCGAATGTCCGTGCTCAGCGCTCTCGGAGGTTGTGCCTTTCTCACCACCGCCGCATGCCGTCATCAAGCCCAGGAAGCAGAACAGCAGCACAGAACGAATCAGAGTGGTTGGGGATTTCATGGGAATACTCTTCAAAAGTGGATGAAATAAATGGTCTGTGGTCAGGCTGAAGTCCGCGTTTTCGGCAGTAGGACAGCCGTCTCTGTGTCGGATTACTGTTTGACGTTCAGGTAATCACCACTCGTCTTCAACGAAATGGTCACGTCGTTATTGCTGCGATTACGCCAAAACCAACCATGGGTGCCGTCAAAAATGGCGGTGAATTCGCCTTTATTACTTTTGACCTGCTTGCCCTTGTTGTAGCTGTGGAAGTAACCCTTTTCACCGTTGTAGGGCTCGCCATGGGTGTCGTAGTTCACAAGCCCACCAGCCGCTGTCCATTCATAACTCACAGTCTTGTTCTTCAGCACTTCCAGTTTGATCTCTGTCCCTTCACCTGGTTTGAGCGTGACGGTCATTTGATTCGTCTTCATGGCTGGGGTCGGTGCCGACGCTGATTGGGCCACAGGTATTGCAGCAGGTTGGATTTGCGCAATCTGCGGAGCTGGAGCTGGAGCTGAACTAGGAGCTAATGCTTGCGGCGGCGCTGTATCCGCCAACGCCTCTTGGGCAAGGATGATCTTCAATTCGCCCATTTGGGTCAGACCCAGTGCGCGGCCCACACCCGTAGGATCAACGGCGTATTCCGAAGGCATGACAACGGTCATCAGCAGGCCAATAGCAGTCAGCAGTGCAATGACAGTCGAACGAACCAGTTTGCGAGTGCTGGGCAATTCATTAACAGTTGGAAGCGGAGTATTGAACATGGTCAGAATTCCTTAGGCGGAGATAAACAGGCCGGTGATCTGGTAACCCATCAGCAGGAAACCGGCACTCATCATGGCGACGTTGGCGGTATAGGCGTGGCGCCAGAAACTGGCGGTGCGCCGCCAATACCCCATCAGAATGAGAATCGCACTAAGGGCCAGCAACTGGCCGATCTCGACGCCGACGTTGAACGCAAGCAAGTTGGGGATCAGCCCGTCGGGCGAGATCTCGTACTCCTGGATTTTGGTGGCCAGGCCGAAACCATGGAGCAGGCCGAAAATCAGCGTGGCCACTTTGGTATTGGGTTGGAAACCGAACCAGCGCTGGAACGCGCCCAAGTTATCGAGTGCCTTGTACACCACCGAAAAACCGATGATGGCGTCGATGATGTACGAGCTGATGCTGATCTCGGTCAGCACGCCCAGCAGCAACGTCACCGAGTGGCCTACCGCGAACAGTGTGACGTAGAGCCCCACATCCTTCAGGCGGTAAAGGAAGAAGATCACCCCGAACAGAAACAGCAGGTGATCGTAGCCCGTCATCATGTGCTTGGCGCCCATGTAGATGAAGGGCAGCAACATGACGCCGGAACTTTCCTGGATAAAGCCCTTGTCACCTTCCGCGACGGCGTGAGCCATCGCCTCGGGCATCCCGAGGAAAAGTGCAGCGACAAGTAAAAACAACAGCAGTAGCGGGCGGTGCGATGGCGCAGTGAATGCGCCCACGCCGCTCATCGAGTGCGAATGCATGGATAAATCCTACGTTGGAGGGATCAAAGGCCGCTGCGCGGCCATGGTCAGGATGCGAACGAAGGACGGGGTGGACGCTTGATCAAGAATATCGGCGGAGGGGGAACTGCATATTGCGGGGCATCAACCCGCACCGATAGCTTGGGTTGTTCGGCCAAAATCAACAGTGAAGTGAGCTGCGGTGTTTCGTGCTGATGGTCAGGGGTCAGCGGGGAGTGATAGTGATCCGAGCAGCTCGCACACGACATCTCAGTCAGCTCTTCATGAGAGTGATGGGCGTCTTGCGCAACCTCCCAAGCAGGCTGTTTCGACGTCACTGACAACGTATAGGTATGCCCGGCCCAGGCCACAAACATGGCGAGGACAAGCGCGAATACCACCGTTGTTGTCAGTGTTCTGCTGAACATCGTGATCGGGCTTCAACTCGTTTTTCAGGGCTTTGATGCGTTTGACCGCATCCCCTAAGGGGGGATAGGATGCCAGCGTAATTCATTAAGGCCCGAGGCTCAAGTCATGAGTGAAAACGAACACAGCCATCCCCACACTCACCAAAGTCACGAGGCGATCATCAAGCGTCTCAAACGGGCGGACGGCCATTTACGCGGCATCATCACCATGATTGAAGAGGGGCGTCAGTGCGTGGACATCGCTCAGCAGCTGCATGCGGTCGAAAAAGCCGTATGTCAAGCGAAGCGCACGCTCATCCAGGATCACATTGATCACTGTCTGGAGGACACAGTCTCAGCCTTGAACAATGGCGAGCGCGCACCGTTGGAAGCCTTCAAACAAATCACCAAGTACCTCTAGGTCTGACATGCCCAACTTTGCTGAACTGCTGCAACAGGGCGGTACACACGCCTGGCTGTATTTCCCGAGCGCTATCTTGCTCGGTGCCTTGCATGGCCTGGAACCGGGCCATTCAAAAACCATGATGGCCGCTTTCATCGTGGCCATTCGTGGTTCGGTTAAACAGGCCGTTTTGTTGGGTCTGGCCGCGACGCTGTCGCACACCGCCGTGGTGTGGTTGGTCGCCATCGGCGGCATGTACCTGGGCAAAGGTCTGGACGCTCAAACCACTGAGCCGTACTTCCAGCTTGCGTCCTCTGCACTGATCATCGTAGTTGCTCTTTGGATGCTGTGGCGTACCTGGCGCGGTGAGCAGATGTTCAAGTTCGAGCAAGGTGATGACCACCACCACGGTGAGCATGACCATGGCCATCATGATGAAACCCATCGAATCGATACCGGCCACGGGCGCATCGAACTGTCGATTTTTGAAGTAGGTATGCCACCGCATTGGCGCCTGAAAACATTGACCGGACACGCTTGGGCTACATCGGATGTTCGCCTAATGACGACTCGTCCGGACGGCAGCACTCAATCGTTCTCTTTCGTCGAGCGCGAAGGCTTTCTGGAGTCGGCAGTCGATATCCCGGAGCCTCATGAGTTCAGTGCGCGCTTGAGTCTTGGGCATGCGGGCCACTCCCATGATTACGATCTGGCGTTCCAGGAGCATGATCACGGGCACGCGCATTCCGAACTGGAAGGTCTGGAGTTGTCAATTGATGGCTATCAGGATGCGCATGAACGCGCACATGCCAACGATATCCGTAAGCGCTTCACGAATCGTGAGGTGACCACGGGCCAGATCGTCATGTTCGGTTTGACGGGTGGTTTGATTCCTTGTCCGGCTGCCATCACCGTTCTGTTGCTGTGTCTTCAGGTTAAAGAAGTCGCGCTGGGAGGCATACTCGTCCTGTGCTTCAGCATCGGCTTGGCGATCACCTTGGTGGCGGTGGGAGCTGCTGCGGCTATTGGTGCTAAACAGGCTTCCAACCGCTGGCCGTGGCTGGGCACCGTGGCTCGTCGTGCACCGTACCTGTCCAGCGTGTTGATAATCGGTGTTGGTCTGTACGTAGGCTTCCATGGTTGGATCGGCTTGAGCGCCCAAGGCGTCGTTTAAGTGTTCGAACTCGCCAGCTATTTTGGTCTATTTCTGGCGGCATTCGGTGCCGCCACGTTATTGCCCATGCAGTCTGAAGCTGTGTTGGTCGGGATGTTGCTCTCCAACCAATACGTTGCTTCTGCGCTATTGGCGGTCGCCACCTTCGGCAACGTTCTTGGCTCTGCGCTGAACTGGATTCTGGGTCGCTCTATCGAGCGATTTCGCTACAAGCGATGGTTCCCGGTGAGCGAGAGCAAGCTCGAAAAGGCCCAGCAGTCTTACCTGCGCTACGGGCGCTGGTCGTTGCTGCTGAGCTGGGTGCCCATCATTGGCGATCCGCTGACGGTCGTCGCCGGAGTCATGCGCGAGCCATTCTGGAGTTTCCTGCTGATCGTCACCATGGCCAAGGGCGTGCGTTATCTCTTGCTGACCGCCGTCACACTGGGGTGGACATGACGACTGCTCATACAACCCAGCATTCCTCACTCAAGAGCCGAAGCAGTAGCCTGGATCTGATCAAGTGGCTGGCGATGCTGACCATGGTCATCGATCACTTGCGGTTGGTGTGGCCGGAGATGAGCAATCTGTTCATTCTGGGGCGGCTTTCCTTTCCGCTGTTCTGTGTCGCCATTGCTGCCAACGTGGCGCGCTCCAAACCGGGCGAATTACTGACTGCCGCGAATGGACGCTACCTCGCCTTGATGCTGGTGTTCGCCGCCATTTCAGAAGTGCCTTATCGCTATATCAGCACCTCGGGATCATTCAACGTGTTGGTTACCCTGGCATTGGGGCTGGTGATTGCCTGGGGATGGCAACATCGCACCTTGTTGAGCAGCGCTATGGCCTTGATGGCTGCCGCGATTGCCTACGTGCTGGATGACCCGTTGATGTACGGGCTATACGGCGCGCTCGTTCCTGCGGCTGTCTTGTTAGCGATCAAGAGGCCCGGTGCTCTTTGGTTGCTGCCAGCAGTTCTATGCCTGTTGAGCAACACCCGCAGTAGCATCGTGACCAGGGCTATGGATCTTGAAATTCACTCATTGCTGGCCTTGAGCACTGCATTTGCCGCTCCGCTGATCGGACTCTGGCTGCTGCATCAGAAGTTCACCTTCAACGTCTGGCCGGTGCGGCAATGGGGCTACTGGTTTTATCCGGGACACCTTGCCGCTCTGCAAGCTCTACGGTTCTTAATCTGAATGGCAGAGAAAGGACTCTCCCCAAAAACGGTAAACGAGATGCACAGACGTTCATTACTCAATCTATTTTTGGCCGGTTTTGCCTTTGCTTTACCTTTGGGCTTACAAGCCGCACAAGTCCTAAATGTTCGGCTATGGAACACCGACGACAAGCTTCGGCTGGTGCTAGACCTAAGTGGTCCAGCACAGTACAAGACCTTCTCCCTGACGGCGCCGGATCGGTTGATTCTCGATCTGATGGGAACCAGCCTTGCCTTTGATTTGAGCAAACTGCAACTGGGTAACATGCCAATCCGCGCTATACGTTCAGGGCCTCAAGGTACAGGAACGCGGATTGTCCTGGACCTGATAGGTCCCGTGCAGTTGAATACCTTCATGCTGGCACCTGAACAGGCACAGGGGCATCGCTTAGTGCTGGATATTTCCAACTCGGCATCCCCGGCAATACAGCCGGCTGCACCGCAGGTTGTGCTTAATGATTCGGCTCATCCAAAGCGCGACATCATCGTCGTGGTAGACCCAGGGCATGGCGGTAAAGACCCTGGAGCAGTCGGGGCCAATGGCGAGCGGGAAAAAGATGTGGTGCTGTCAATTGCTCGGCAGTTGGCCAAACGGATCGAGCGGGAAAAGGGGTTTACCGTGCGACTCGTACGCGACAGCGATGTTTACGTACCGTTACGCAAGCGGGTGGAGATTGCTCGCCAACACAATGCCGATATCTTCATTTCCATACACGCGGACGCCGCGCCTCGGCGCACGGCCTCCGGAGCGTCGATCTATGCGCTATCGGAAGGTGGAGCCACGTCCACTACTGCGCGCTGGCTCGCGCAGAAGGAGAACGGCGCCGAGTTACTCGGTACGACCAAAAGCCTCGCACTCAAAGATAAGGACCCCATGCTGGCAGGAGTGATTCTCGACATGTCGATGAGCGCTACAGTCGCAACGAGCCTGGAACTGGGCCACTCCGTACTGAGAAGTTTGGCGGGCATCACCACTTTGCACCAGAAGCGTGTGGAGCAGGCGGGCTTTGCCGTACTTAAGTCGCCAGACGTACCGTCAATCCTGGTTGAAACTGGATTCATCTCTAAGGATGGTCTGAAGTAGTTGTGTATTTCTGGCTGACTTCAGCCCCTGCCGATTTTAAAAGCGGCAAATCGATCAAAAACGCTCAGATCACCCGCTTATTTCTGTGTTTTTAGCCGCCGCGAGCACCTCGCGGCAGCCATTTTCCACATTACAGGCGCACCTCTCCTGCATTCGCCAGTAAATGTCGGCGCGCCATCCACAGGTTCGACAGCGCGAACAGCGTCATCAGTTGCGCCGTGTTCTTCGCCAGACCACGGAAGCGCACCTTCACATAACCGAACTGGCGCTTGATCACCCGGAACGGATGCTCGACCTTGGCTCGTACCTGAGCCTTGGCCTTCTCAATCTTGCGCTTGGCTTTGTACAAAGCACTGCGCTTATCAAGCTTCTTGTAAGTACTACGGCGGGCGGCGATCTGCCAGATGACCCCCCGGCCTTCATGTTCAGGGCGTTTCTCGACGCCGGTGTAACCCGCGTCGGCACCGACCATGTTCTCATCGCCGTGCAGCAGCTTATCGACCTGGGTGACATCGGCCACGTTGGCCGCCGTGCCCACCACGCTGTGCACCAAGCCCGACTCATCATCGACACCGATGTGCGCCTTCATGCCGAAGTGGTGAGTCGGCCGCGGGAACTGCCCCCGCAGCCGCTCGCAGAACCGTACGTGACACTCTCGCGTCATACGGCTCCCGTTATCCAACCTTGCTGCCCGGTCACTCGCCAGTGATGAAACAGCCGGGGTACCACAGTCCGCATCTTGTCCAGCCATTGGCTAATGCGCCGCTTGCGCCTATGAAGAGCCTTGTATTTTCGTCGGGCCCAGCGTTCAAGCGCGCGGTCAATGTGCTGGAAGATGCCAAGCATGGCTGTCCGATAGAACGAGCCATAGTATTGCGACCACCCCTGTATCACTGGATTGTAGAGCCGAGCCACGTCGACCAGCGTCACGTGGGTTTGGCGATTGAGTCGCCACCTGCGTACCGCTTGCCGCATCCGCTTTAAGGCATCCGCACTCGCTCCCGGAAGGAAGCTCGTGAAGAGCTGGTCTTGTTTGCTGAGCGCCTTCCTCGGCCTAAAGGTGAAGCCGAGGAAGGTAAAGCTCACATGCGGATAACCTGCGCGACGGTTACTGTCCTTGCAGTACACGACCTTCGATTTCTCGGGGTGCATCGTCAAGCCACAGGCAGCCAGCCGTGAAGCAATGGAGCGCATCACGTACTCCGCTTGCTTTCGACTGCGGCAGTGCACCACCGCATCATCGGCGTAGCGGGCAAACGGGCAGTTGGGGCTGGTACGTTGCATCCAGGTGTCGAAGGCATAGTGCATGAACAGATTCATCAGGAGGGGACTGATCACTCCACCTTGCGGGGTGCCGCGTTCGCGTCGGACGCGCATACCGTGATCCGTTTCGAACGGCGCAACCAGCCACCGCTCGATGTACAGAAGTATCCAGTCCTCCTTGATGTGCAGGCGCACCGCCTTCATCAGCAACCCATGATTGATCTGATCGAAGGCTGCCTTGATATCAAACTCCACCACCCAGTCGTATCGCCAGCAGCGCTCACGCGTGATCGCCACCGCCTGCTTCGCTGATCGTCCCGGCCGGTACCCATAGGAGTCCGAGTGGAAGATCGAGTCCAGCTCCGGCTCGATGAGAAGCTTGACCACGGTTTGCGCGACACGATCACCAACCGTGGGCACTCCCAGCTTGCGCGTGCCTCCCGATGCCTTGGGAATTTCTACTTGCTTGACCGGAGGCGGGAAGTACGACCCCGACGACATCCGATTCCACAGCTTGTAGAGATTCTTAGACAGATCCCGCTCGAAATCGGCGATGGTTTCATCGTCGATGCCGGCAGCACCGCGGTTGGCCCTGACCTGCTGGTAGGCGTCCCATACCGTGCGTTTCGCTATGTCATAAGGTTTCGCCGAGCTCACGCCACTCATCCCCGGAGGTTGGCAACGCTCGTCGGCCGGATAACGCCGCCCCTTCGCTCCACCTCCATTACAGAGGCTTCATCGCTACTACGGGAGGCTCCGCCCCTCGTTCCAGCATCGGTATTCTTCCTCATGGTGTTGGCCATTTGTCATTTTCCTTCGCATCTGGAACAAGGTTCTCACGTTCCGTACCAAAGCCTGTATGAAGATCATGCCGCCTATACACCGGCTGCCATCGGGTCCGTAAGCAGGTAACGCCCCGACTTGTCCTGAAGCCAGTACTCCACCTCAGTTTCGGCAGCACCTTGGGCATAACGATGCGTCATCGGACGGTTTGCTTTCGCTCATCTTCTCCATACTCACCTGCCATCCTCAGGGATGACTTTTCCTCGGTCGCTCACCACCACACCTTTTGGATGCAGCAGCACCGGGTGGTTTGAAGTCCGCTCCTGCAAGCCGACTTCGGAAGGCCTACTTCCATCTTCGGCACAGCAGCACAGGTCATCTGACCTGTGTTCGTGACACACAGTACTGGTTACCCTTCTTGGTCTGATGCATTTCCGGGTCGCGCTTACCGTCCTTGTTCTTGGTCGAACTCGGCGCATTGATCAGCGTGGCATCGACGATCGTGCCTTGGCGCAGCGACAGCCCTCGGTCGCCCAGATAGCCATTGATGACAGCCAAGATGCCGGCGGCTAGTTCGTGCTTCTCCAGCAAACGACGGAAGTTGAGGATGGTGGTTTCATCGGGGATACGCTCCAAGCTCAGCCCCGCGAACTGGCGCAGGATGGTGGTCTCGTACAGCGCCTCTTCCATCGCTGGATCGCTGTAACCGAACCAGTTTTGCATCAGGTGCACGCGCAGCATCGCCATCAGCGGATAGGCCGGACGACCGCCTTCACCCTTGGGATAATGCGGCTCGATCAAGGCAATCAAACCCTTCCACGGCACCACCCGATCCATCTCGATCAGGAACAACTCTTTGCGGGTTTGTTTGCGCTTACCGGCGTACTCGGCGTCGGCGAAGGTCATCTGCTTCATCGGGAAACTCGGTGGGTGGAATCCGGGTATTTTGCCAAAATCTGGAAGTCTTCTTCAGAGTTTCCCTAGCATTAAGCTGGGCGCGACAACAGACGTCTAGTTGGGCGGCACCTGAAGGTTTCGACCAGCCACATAACGGCCTAGGTCAATCGACGGGCAAGAATAGAATGTCTCCTATAGTCCGCTAGTGTGCGCTCTCTTGCTTGGATGGCATTACGTTCTGGCCCAACGTTACTGTAGCGAATCCGCAGCAGTATCAATCAAAGCCTCCTGTATCCCGCGTGAAGAAAGACGCTACGTTGCGCCCGTTCTTCCACGGCTTCGCTTGCCGCCCCGCTACGGCAGATTCGAAGTATTCATCGAAATGTCATCCTTTAGAAGCAGTGCGGTAACAAGGAATTTCTACCCTTTGCATCGCGAACCGCAATTGTGCGGCCAGCAATATTGCGAAAGGTGATCAAATGACGCCCCATCCGATACAGGACGCCGTGCTGCGGGTCGACCGGTTGAGCGTCGTCTATCCAGGCGGCGTGACAGCCCTACGCGATACCTCGATTGCATTTCGGCGTGGTGAGTTCACCGTGCTGCTTGGTCTCTCGGGCGCAGGCAAGTCGACCTTGCTCCGTAGTCTCAATCGACTCGTCACGCCCACTGGCGGCAGTGTCACCAGCGAACTCGGTGAACTCGGCAGCGGCTCGGCCTTGCGTCAGCATCGTCGGCGTACCGCCATGATCTTTCAGCACCACCAGCTAATCGAACGTCAAAGCGCACTGGCTAATGTGCTTACCGGTCGGCTGGCCTTTCACAACACGCTCCGCTCGCTGTTTCCTCTGCCGCGTGCCGATCAGGAGATTGCGCTCAGTTGCCTCGCTCGGGTCGGTCTGGCAGACAAGGCGCTAAGCCGGGTGGACAAACTGTCCGGTGGCCAGCAGCAGCGGGTAGGCATCGCGCGTGCGCTAGCGCAACAGCCGGCGATCATTCTGGCCGATGAGCCGGTAGCCAGTCTCGACCCGGCCACTTCGGTCCGTGTTCTCGGATTGCTGCGCGACATCTGCAAGGAAGACGGCATCACCGCCATCGTTTCGCTGCATCAACTCGAATATGCCCGCCGCTTCGCCGATCGCGTCGTCGGGCTGGCCGATTCTCAGATCGTTTTCGATGCCGCGCCCTCGGAACTCACCGATGCGCAGCTTGAGCGCATCTATGCAGGCCGCTCTACGACTCAGCCAGCGAATGCTCCGGCTGAACCACCTGTCATGCTCGAACCTTCACTGGAGATGTCCCGATGAAACGCTTATCCGCGCTCTTATTGACTTGCTTGCTGTCCGCTGTTTCAAGTTTGTCCGCCCTAGCGGCCGATGCCGATCCGGATGTGCTAAAGGTTGCCCTGCTGCCGGACGAAAACGCCTCCGAGCTGATCAAGCGTAACCAGCCGCTGAAGGATTATCTGGAAGAGCATCTGGACAAGAAGGTGCAGCTGATCGTAACCACCGACTATTCCTCGATGATTGAGGCGATGCGCTTTGGCCGTATCGACCTGGCGTATTTCGGTCCGCTGTCCTACGTCATGGCCAAAAGCAAAAGCGACATCGAGCCCTTCGCTGCCATGGTCATCGACGGCAAGCCGACCTATCGCTCGGTGATTATCGCCAATGTGGCGTCAGGCGTGAATGAGTATGCCGACCTTAAGGGCAAGAAGATGGCCTATGGTGACCGGGCATCGACGTCCAGCCATTTGATTCCCAAAACCGTGCTTCTTGAGACGGCCGATTTGACGGGTGGGCAGGACTACGAACAACATTTTGTGGGCACGCATGACGCCGTTGCCGTCAACGTGGCGAACGGCAACGCCGATGCGGGTGGGCTGTCGGAGGTAATTTTCAATCACGTAGCCGAACGTGGCCTAATCGATCCGAGCAAGGTGAAAGTACTTGGTTACAGCGGCGAATACCCCCAGTACCCCTGGGCGATGCGCTCGAACCTGAGCCCCGAGCTGAAAACCAAGGTGCGGGATGTATTCGTCGGTATCGACGATCCCGAAGTGCTGCGCAACTTCAAGGCCGAGGCCTTCGCGCCAATCACCGACGCCGACTACGATGTGATCCGCAACATGGGATCGCTGCTCGGCCTCGACTTCGCCACGATGTGAGCACCGATATGTCTACTCATTACGACGTGCAGGCGCTGCCTGCAGAGCAACGCGAGCACATCCTTCGAGGCTTCGGCCTCGGTTGGTGGCGCCAGCTGGGGCAGGTGGCGATTGTATTCGGAGTGGTGCTGTTGGCCTGCTGGTACGTGGGGCTGCTCGATGCCACCACGCTGCTGAACGGGCTGCCCTCCATCGCGACCCTGGCAGGCGAGGCCATGCCGCCAGACTTTTCGGGCTATCGAAGCTGGATTCGCCCCTTGATCGACACCTTGGCGATGAGCATCGCCGGTACGGCCATCGCAGTGGTGTTCTCGCTGGTGGTGGCCTTCGTTGCAGCGCGCAATACGGCGCCGCACCCCCTTGTGTTCGGTGTTGCCCGGGTGCTGCTCAATGCCCTGCGGTCGGTGCCGGAGCTGATCATGGGCATCATCTTCGTTGCAGCCGTAGGGTTCGGCGCCTTGCCGGGCGTGCTTGCCCTGGGTCTGCATTCGGTCGGCATGGTCGGCAAGTTCTTCGCCGAGGCCATCGAGCACGTCGACGAAGCGCCGGTGGAAGCCGCTCGGGCGGCGGGGGCTACGCCGATGCAAGTGCTGCTGCACGCGGTTTTGCCACAGGTGACGCCGCAGTTCGCCGACGTGGCGATCTACCGCTGGGAATACAACTTTCGCGCCTCCACCGTGATGGGCATGGTTGGCGCCGGCGGTATCGGCTTCGAACTCATGGGCTCGCTGCGCATCATGCAGTACCAGGAGGTTGCAGCAATCCTGCTGGTCATCCTGGCCATGGTCACGCTAGTAGACGCCTTCAGTGGCGTGCTGCGCAAACGTTTCAAATAGGACAAACCATGCTGCCGAAACTCGTTATAACTCACCGAGTACACGATGAGATCCTGCAACTGCTGGCGCCACATTGCGAGCTGATGACCAACCAGACCGACAGCACGCTGACGCGCGAGGAAATTCTGCGCCGCTGCCGCGATGCTCAGGCGATGATGGCGTTCATGCCCGATCGGGTCGATGCAGACTTTCTTCAAGCCTGCCCTGAGCTGCGTGTAGTCGGCTGCGCGCTCAAGGGCTTCGACAATTTCGATGTGGACGCCTGTACTGCCCGCGGGGTCTGGCTGACCTTCGTGCCTGATCTGTTGACGGTCCCGACTGCCGAGCTGGCGATCGGACTGGCGGTGGGGCTGGGGCGGCATCTGCGGGCAGCAGATGCGTTCGTCCGCTCTGGCGAGTTCCAGGGCTGGCAACCACAGTTCTACGGCACGGGGCTGGATAACGCTACGGTCGGCATCCTTGGCATGGGCGCCATCGGACTGGCCATGGCTGATCGCTTGCAGGGATGGGGCGCGACCCTGCAGTACCACGAGGCGAAGGCTCTGGATACACAAACCGAGCAACGGCTCGGCCTGCGCCAGGTGGCGTGCAGCGAACTCTTCGCCAGCTCGGACTTCATCCTGCTGGCGCTTCCCTTGAATGCCGATACCCAGCATCTGGTCAACGCCGAGCTGCTTGCCCTCGTACGGCCGGGCGCTCTGCTTGTAAACCCCTGTCGTGGTTCGGTAGTGGATGAAGCCGCCGTGCTCGCGGCGCTTGAGCGAGGCCAGCTCGGCGGGTATGCGGCGGATGTATTCGAAATGGAAGACTGGGCTCGCGCGGACCGGCCGCGGCTGATCGATCCTGCGCTGCTCGCGCATCCGAATACGCTGTTCACTCCGCACATAGGGTCGGCAGTGCGCGCGGTGCGCCTGGAGATTGAACGTTGTGCAGCGCAGAACATCATCCAGGTATTGGCAGGTGCGCGCCCAATCAACGCTGCGAACCGTCTGCCCAAGGCCGAGCCTGCCGCATGTTGAATCCGGTCTGGCTGAAGAGCCTGGTAGCGATCGTTCAAACAGGCAGTTTTCAGAGCGCGGCGAGGGCGTTGGGGCTGGCCCAGCCGACGGTGTCGCAGCACTTGCAGAAGCTTGAAGAGCAGGTCGGCGTAACGCTGGTGCAGCGCAGTCGTAGCGGCTGCCAGCCTACCACACGGGCGCTGGCCTTCATGCCGCATGCGACCGCCTTGCTCGACATGCACGCCCGGGCGCTAGAAGCCCTGCATGGCAATCGTGAGCGCGTCGGGGCCAGCTCCAACATCGGCACCTACCTTCTCCAGCCATTCGTGCGCAACTATCTGACGACCGCAAATGAGAGGGGCGAGGTGGATCTGCGCATCGCCGCCAACCCGGATGTGGCCGACCAGCTACTGGCGGGCCAGCTCGACGCCGCGATCATGGAATGGTGGCTACCTCACCCCGACTTCGAACACCGCCTCTGGCGGGTCGAGCCGCTGGTGCTTATCGTCAGCCCCGACCATGCGCTGGCTGAAGCAGGGTGCATAGAACGTGATCGTCTGGTGGACCTGCCGATGCTGGGAGGTGAACCGGGTAGCGGTACCGGACGGCTTCTGACCGAATACTTTGGCGAACTGGGCGTGCCTCGCAGCGGTATGCAGCTAGGCAGCACCGAGGCAGTCAAACAAGCAGTGAGGGCGGGACTCGGCGTGTCGTTGGTGATGGCTTCCGCAGTACAAGACGAAGTTCGCAGTGGCGCGCTGGTAGCTCTTCCCATCCCGGGGCTTGAAAAGCGTCTCCAACTGATCTGGCGCAAACCTCCCGGAAATCTGCACCCGCCGGGATTTGTGCGGCACTTATTGGAGGAGGCAGATCTAGCTGGATAAGGTGATGGATGGTTGCGATCCAGCGCTTGGCTTGTCAGCCTAGGGAAACTCTGAAAAAGACTTTCTGATTTGGCAAAATACCGCGACCCCACCCACCGAGTTTCCCGATGAAGCAGATGACCTTCGCCGACGCCGAGTACGCTGGCAAGCGCAAGCAAACCCGCAAGGAGTTGTTCCTGATCGAGATGGATCGGGTGGTGCCGTGGAAGGGCTTGATTGCTTTGATCGAGCCACATTATCCGAAAGGTGAAGGTGGCCGTCCGGCCTACCCGTTGATGGCGATGCTGCGTGTGCATCTGCTGCAGAACTGGTTCGGCTACAGCGATCCAGCGATGGAGGAAGCGCTGTACGAAACCACGATCCTGCGCCAGTTTGCCGG
Source organism: Pseudomonas mandelii (assembly GCF_900106065.1). Classification (NCBI taxonomy): domain Bacteria; kingdom Pseudomonadati; phylum Pseudomonadota; class Gammaproteobacteria; order Pseudomonadales; family Pseudomonadaceae; genus Pseudomonas; species Pseudomonas mandelii. The sequence continues at coordinate 2,260,967 of NZ_LT629796.1, read as the reverse complement.
GCTGAACCTGGAGCGCATCCCCGACGAAACCACCATTCTCAACTTCCGCCGCTTGCTGGAGAAACACGAGCTGGCGGCCGGCATCCTCGCTGTCATCAATGGCTATCTGGGCGACCGCGGCCTGTCGCTGCGCCAGGGCACCATCGTCGATGCAACGCTGATCAATGCGCCCAGTTCGACCAAGAACAAGGACGGCAAGCGCGACCCGGAAATGCACCAGACCAAGAAGGGAAACCAGTATTATTTTGGCATGAAGGCCCACATCGGCGCCGATGACGAATCGGGTCTGGTGCACAGCGTAGTGGGCACGGCGGCCAATGTGGCGGATGTCACCCAGGTGGACAAATTGCTGCATGGCGACGAAAACGTGGTCTGCGCCGATGCAGGCTACACCGGTGTCGAAAAGCGGCCCGAGCATGAAGGACGTGAAGTTATCTGGCAGGTGGCGGCACGCCGCAGCACCTACAAAAAACTCGATAAGCGCAGCGTGCTGTACAAAGCCAAGCGCAAGATTGAAAAGGCCAAGGCTCAGGTGCGCGCCAAGGTCGAGCATCCGTTCCGGGTAATCAAGCGCCAGTTCGGTTACACCAAGGTGCGCTTTCGCGGCTTGGCCAAAAACACGGCGCAACTGGTGACACTGTTCGCTCTGTCGAACCTGTGGATGGCGCGCCGACATTTACTGACGAATGCAGGAGAGGTGCGCCTGTAATGCGGGAAATGGCCACCGGAGTGGGGTCCGGGTGGCGAAAACGTAAGAAATACTCGTCGAATTGATTGTTTTTTGATCATTTGGCGAGTTTAAAAGTTGCGCTAGGTGGTATGCCGGGGAAATACATGGCTACTTCAGACCATCCCTAACGCACAGGACTGCCAGCGGTTAGTCAGCGCACGCCATCAGCAAGCGTTGGCGAACTCTTTGTTTGATGGGCTACGGCAACACTTCAGCCGACGCCCTCCAGTGAACACTTATCTAGCTTGGCAGAAGGACCAGGAAAGATCCTAGTCTAGCTTTGTAGTTTCAGGGCGCTGAAAAGAAAAATGAGCAATGACCTCAAGTAGAGAAAAAAACAAACCAATAGTATTTGGTAGCGGCACTATTATCGGTGCCCTAGGTGGGCTGATTGGCTTGGGTGGCGCAGAGTTCAGGCTGCCACTACTCATCGGATTGTTTGGTTTCGGTGCGTTGGAGGCTGTCATTCTCAACAAGGCCATGAGCCTCGTGGTGGTAGCCACAGCTCTTCCATTTCGCGCATTCAGCGTTCCCTACTCTGCGGTCTTTGAACGGTGGGACATCATCGTCACGCTTCTGGCTGGAAGCCTTGCGGGTGCTTGGTTTGGAGCGGGATGGGCAACCAAGCTCAAGAGTAAAACCTTGTACCGCGTTTTGGCAGTGCTGCTCGTAGGCATCGCTGTTGCTTTGCTGTTCGGCCATGAGGCAAGCGCAACTGGGGTCGCCCTGCTTCAAGGCGAGACACTGGCTATAGTCGGGATCGTGGTTGGCTTCGGTATCGGAGTAGTTGCTGCATTGATGGGGGTTGCTGGCGGTGAGTTGTTAATACCCACAATCGTTCTACTATTCGGTGCTGACATCAAGCTCGCTGGCAGTCTTTCACTTGCTGTGAGCCTGCCCACAATGATTGTGGGTTTCACGCGATACAGCCGCGACCAGAGCTTTTCGATAATCCGCGCTCAACGGCCATTCATACTGGTCATGGCAGCGGGTTCCATCATAGGAACATTCATCGGCGGGCAATTACTAGGTCTGATCCCGACAACATATCTCCTCCCGTTGCTCGCCGCCATTCTCCTGATTTCCTCGGTAAAAGTATGGCGTCATAGTTGAACTTTGACTCGGCCGCTAAGGGAAAGGCACTCGCCCATGAACCGAATTTACTGGTCTGGCCAAAAACCTCAATTTAGTAGTACCTGAGCGCACGGCAACCTTGGGCCGCCCTTGTGGTTCGCACTTATGCGGCGGCAATTCTTCAATTTCACTCGCTCGCGGTAGAGGAGGCCACGCCAGCACATCCCTTAAGTAGGTATACGGATCATGGCTTAAAGGTGACGGGTGGATTCTTTGCTAGGATTATCGATAGTGCTCCAAGACAAAATCAGGATTCGCCATGCACGCCCGCCATGTACCAGTTTACCTTGTGCTGCTTGGTGTTCTGAACACGGTCTATGCAGGTTTCGATGAAGGTTTCTCGGCTTTTCAGCGAGGAGATTTCACCGCCGCTTTACGTGAATGGCGACCTTTAGCTGAACAGGGCAACGCTGCCGCACAATCCAACCTCGGAATGATGTACGTCCAGGGCAAAGGCGTGCCGCAGGACTTCAAGGAGGCCATCAAGTGGTATCGCCTCGCTGCCGAGCAGGGGGCAGCCCTCGCTCGATCCAACCTCGGAGTGCTATACGCCAATGGTTATGGGGTGCCGCAGAATCACGTGGTAGCTTATGCGCTCTTTAGCCTGGCGGCCGCGAGCGCTCCTGACAGCATTGCGTTAGAAGAGCGCGATAGGATTACCGCTTCAATGACGCCACAAGAGATTGAGGCCGCGCAGAAGCTGACGCAGGACATGTCTGGCAATCCCATCAAAGCCATAGATGCGTATCTTCACTGAAAAGGCGATGACCTATGGCCCGAAATATTGTGCCGATCATCATCCAGTTCGGCTCAATCGTATGCATAATTCCATTTCAAAGTTGATCAAGACACCCAGCAAGACCATCGCTGAGATTCATCAGCAATTGCTCGTAGTTGTTGGACAAGGGTTTTAGACCAAAGCCCAGCGCATCTAGTTCGGCAAAATGCACTGGCAGGCCATCGCTCAAGGTTTGCGCCAGACGTGGACGCATGGGTGGTTCGCTAAATATACAGGTAGGTCCAGCAGCCTTGAGGCGCTCTCGCATCTCTGCGACGTGGCGTGCACCAGGCGGGACCTCGGCGTTGATTGCGAAAACTCCAGTGTGCTGCAATCCGTAGGCCTCCTCAAAGTAGTCGAAAGCCTGGTGGAAGACGAAGAACGGTTTGCCTTCCAGCGGCTTGAGGCGCGCTTTTAGTTTGATATCGAGGGTTTTTAAGCGTTGCTCGAAGGCATCCAGATTTGCTTGGTAGCGAGCGGCATTGCCTGGATCGACAAGAGCCAGATCCGAAGCCATGTGTTTGGCGATCAACCGTGCATTCTCAGGTCTCAGCCAGAGGTGGGCATCCAGTGCACCGGGTCGATGAAGTTGGTCATGATTATCGACCTGCAATTCTGTTGCCTGCTCTTTTGCATCATGCCCCTCAGATTGATCTCCGACAGGCTCGTCGTCATGTCGATGCTCCTCGCCAAAATGCCTTAGGTGCAGCCCCTGCATGTCCTGCACAGCCACGCTCTTGCCCTTTCGGCCCTCAAGTACGGTAGGCAGAAAGCCCTCCAAGTCTGGCCCGATCCAGTAAACCAGGTCTGCTTCTTTTACCTGACGCAAGTCCGAAGGACGTAACGTGTAATGGTGAGGTGAAGCACCGGCTGGTAGTAACACATCAGGTGTCCCGACACCGTCCTGCACGGCCGCAGCAATGAGTTGCAGCGGTTTGATGCTGGTTAGAACACGGGGTTCGGCGAAGGCCGAGGCGGCCACCAACCAAGTCAGGGTCACGGCGGGCAAAAGGGAAGAGAGGCGAGGCAAGGCGGCATCACTCATTGATTTTTATAGTTACATAATAACATACCGATCAGCCGGCATGTTCAAGTCGATCCGTGAATTCTGGATTGAGCGATGGAGTGCATATCTGCCGTTGCTTTGCAGCACGCAGTACTCCCACGGCAGTGCTTCGAGGAACCGGCCTGCTCCAGGCTGACTTTCAGGGCGAGCTGGTCTCTTCAGATTTTGGCGGCCAATCATGCAGTTTGCCTGGAGCAGCCTTAAAGCAGGTGTTGACGCGGTTACCTATTCGGCCAGCGACGATGTTGATCATCAATGACATATGGATGTTCATGATCGGTGCCGCTGTGTCCGTCCAGGTGAGTATGGTCATCCGACAGATTCTCATGGCTGTGCCTGATACTCTCTTGATCATGGGCCGGACGCCAGATCACGATGCTGACCGCCAATGCGCTACCTGCCACGACAACGAGCCCAACAAACGAGGCCGTGAGGCTGATGTTGGCACCCAGCCATCCCGCCAATGGGTAGGTAATCAACCAGCAGGCATGGGATAGCGCAAATTGGGCGGCAAACAACGCCGGGCGATCTTCGGCATGTGCAGAGCGACGCAACAGTCGACCGCTCGGAGTCTGGGCCAAGGAGTAGCCCACCCCAAGCACCATCCACAGCGGCAGCAGAAAGTTGTAGGTGGTCAGGTTGATGCCAACCGCTAAGCCTGCGACCAATATGCCTCCGCCAAACAGCATGGCCGTTCGGTCTTTGATGTTTTTCAACAATCGAGGCAAGACCAGGGCAGCGACCATCGAGCCGCCACCAAACGCAGCCAGCGCTAATGCCGTAGAACTCTGAGGCAGAGCGAAGCGCGACTGCACCAGCACTACGGTGTTGACGATGACCATTGCACTAGCAGCCGCTACCGTCAGATTGAGAGCCAGCAGCCCCCGCAAGCGAGGAGTGGCCAGGAATATGCGCAGGCCACGAGTGGTTCGTTCGTAGATGCTGCGTCGTGGCGTCGGTTTCGCCTTTGGCAGGAGTACTGTGGCGACCAAGGCCGCTGAGGCAAGGAACCCGATGACGGTGCCGGCGAACAGGTTATGGAAGCTGATCACGGTCAGCAACGCGGCGGCGAGCATTGGGCTGGCGACACTTTCAAGATCGTAGGCGAGACGTGATAGCGACAAGGCGCGGGTGTAATCGTCCTCATCCGGCAGTATGTCTGGAATGGTCGCCTGGAACGTCGGAGTGAACGCTGCCGAGGCGGACTGAAGGACGAAAATCAGCACATAGATTTGCCAGACTTCGGTCACGAACGGCAACGCCAGTGCAACCACGGCACGTATCAAATCCAGCGAGACCAGCATCGCTCGACGGGGTAGGCGTTCTGCAAAAGCGGCGGCAATCGGCGCCACGCCGATGTAGGCCGTCATTTTAATCGCCAAGGCTGTACCGAGGACGGCGCCCGCTTGGGCGCCCGCAAGATCGAATGCCAGTAGCCCCAGCGCGACGGTGGCGAGTCCAGTCCCTACGAGCGCGATTACTTGGGCGAGAAAGAGATGACGGTAGGTGCGGTTGGCTAGGATTTTCAGCATGAGAAATCTCACATGGAGAGGCGTGTGACCACTAGATTGTCGAGCATTTCTCGAAGAAAGAGAGCAACGAGTTTCTCGTTTATAGATGTTCTTATATCCTCCCTAGGGGGATATCACAACATCCTAAACTAGAGGCGGGGACAGCTCAAGAAATAGGCACTCAGCCTTTCATCGAATGTCAGGGAAACAGCGAGGAAGTTGCTTGCTCGATGAAGGCAATTGGCCATACTCTGCAAGGCGTGAGAGGTCTCACGAGTATAAAAACATGAGCATGGAGCAAGCCCTGATGAAACTGTCTGCCCTTTTGATCGCCGCTTTACTTTCGATTTCGTCCGCTGCTGCCTTCGCGCATAGTGGTGGTACTGATTCAAAAGGTTGCCATCGCAACCATAAAACGAACGACTACCACTGCCACTAAACGGCAAAAGCCCAGCGCTAGGCTGGGCTTCAGTGCGAGCTGGTCTCTTTACATTTGAGGAGGCCAGTTGTGCGATTCACCTTGGCATTCCTTGCACCAGGCATAAAGCGCGTCGTACAGGATCAGTCCATGCGAAAGCATTTCATGATCATCGGAATATCGCTGCGACAGCCCCAGTGAGATGGCGTACAGCCCAGCCGATTGTGGCGTCAGATCCAGACGAGAGGTATCTGCTCCCCGCACGATCTTCGCGAGCTGCTGCAAGGCGGGCTCATTGAGCTGGTACTTCTTCACAAACGCGTCGAAGCTGCACAACTCACCCTCATGGGTAAGCTCTACGCCCGGAATGTCGTAGGGTGTCGCATCTTTCTCAGCTGCAATCCGCAGCACATCACCGCTGGGTACGTACAAGAACTCGGCCTGTGGATCGATAAAGCGAGTGATCAGCCAAGGACAAGCAACCCGATCGATCTTGGGTCGTTCACGGGTAATCCACCTCATGGAACACCTCCTGCCTAGCTCAATAGGCTGGGTGGTCAGGCGAGCCCAATGCCCGCCAAAGATTGCTAATCAATTCATGCTTTCTAGCGCAGCAAATGCACAGCCAACCCGACGAGCGCGCAGGCCATCAGTACCTGAATGACGCCTCGCTTGAAGCGGAACAAGGCAATCGCCGCAGCAATCGCGATCAACGCGGAGGGCCAGTCCAGGTTACCGCTGAAGCCTTTCGGCCAAAGTACGTGATAGCCGAAGAAACACGCCAGATTGAGGATAACTCCCACCACCGCCGCCGTAATGGCGGTAAGGGGTGCCGTGAACTTGAGTTCGTTGTGGGTCGACTCCACCAGCGGGCCACCCGCGAGGATGAACAGGAACGATGGTAGAAAGGTGAACCAGGTCACTAGGGCGGCGGCCACAGCTCCCGCCAGAAATACTTGATCGGCACCGAATACTTGCAAGACATAGGCCCCGACAAAGCCGACGAAAGCCACCACCATGATCAGCGGCCCTGGCGTGGTTTCCCCCAGAGCCAGCCCGTCGATCATCTGCGTCGGGGTTAGCCAGCCATAGTGACCGACCGCGCCTTGGTAGACGTATGGGAGCACTGCGTAGGCTCCGCCAAAGGTCAGTAATGCCGCCTTGGTAAAGAACCAGCTCATCTGGGTCAAGGTTCCTTCCCAACCAAAGAGGGCGGTCAAAATCCCCATCGGCAAAGCCCATAGCACGGCGCCGATCAGTGCGAGCGATGCCAATTTCAACCAGCTGAACCGGGCATGTTCCGGGGACGGAGTGTCGTCATCGATCAAGGCTGGGCCGAAGGACTTTTTGGCGGCGCTATGCCCCCCAGCTCTGAACTTCTCGGGAGCCAGGCGACCTCCGACATAGCCGATTAACGCGGCCCCCAAGACGATCAGCGGGAACGGAACATTGAATGCAAAGATCGCGGTAAATGAAGCCGCCGCTATTGCCCACAGCCAATTGTTCTTCAATGCCCGAGAGCCGATTCTATGTGCCGCCTGCACCACGATGGCCGTTACGGCGGGTTTGATCCCATAGAAAAGTCCGGCCACCGCGGGGACATCGCCAAAGGCGATATACATCCACGAAAGAGCGATCAGGATGAAAAGTGAGGGCAGTACAAACAAAGCACCCGCAATAACTCCGCCCCAGGTTCGATGCATTAGCCAGCCAATGTAGGTTGCTAACTGCTGAGCTTCAGGCCCAGGCAACAACATGCAGTAATTGAGGGCATGCAGGAATCTGCGCTCGGAAATCCAGCGTCGCCGTTCCACCAGCTCCTGGTGCATGATCGAGATCTGTCCGGCTGGCCCGCCGAAACTGATGAAGCCGAGCTTCAGCCAGAACCAGAACGCCTCACGCAGACTAATCGGTTCAGGCCTCGACATATCCTCTTCAACCTCTGGTGCCAAAACCTTACTCATTGGGTTGCTCCTCTTTCACGAACCCGGCGAGCAGGCCATCGAAGATGGCACTTGCAGCTGCCAGCAGATGGTCGTCATGGGTAATGGTTTCACGTAGCCCTGCCAGCACCCGTTCGATACCGGCAGCCTCCACCGGCTGGATACCTCCGATATCGAGGTAGTGCACCAATGCGGCGATACGGTTTAGGCCGGGCTCTTGAAGCTCAAAACTGGCTTGTAGGGTTTCGAAGGTGACGCGGTTACCAACATGGCTGAAGGTTGCGTCATCGAAATCAAAACCCAGGGCACCGACTGGACAGTCCTGTGGCGTGTTCAGCCAGAGGATCTGAGCTTGCGCGTCAATGAAGCGACGAATGAGCCAGGCACACGCCAGTCGGTCGACCCAGGGACGCTTGCGTGTTGCCCAGACGCGTCCCTGATAATCATCAACATAGAGTGTCGTTATTGTTTGGTTGCTGCTGTGTGGCTCATCCGGAGACAGGGCCCTGCTAACCGCTGTCTCTAGCTCCTGCAAAGCCAAATTAATTTGCTGCTTCGGCTTACCTGGAAAGTAATCGATGTTGACCAGTTGTTCGTAGGCTTTGCGCAGCTTGCGAATCTGCTTGGTGGTGGCCAGTGCGTTCTCAGCATTGAGCTGTGCACGGCATGCTTCGATCTCAGTGCGTAGCTTGGTGTAGTCCTCGCTACGGTCGAACAGCTCGACAAAGCGCTCACCGTGAGAATCGACGACGGGCAAGACGTAAGCGGTGCCGTTGATGGCCAGGATGTCGCGTTCGACAGACGCTAACGCTTCACGACAGACACCGGTATCAGGCAGCAGGTAAGCACCATCGCGCAAAACTGCCGCACCTGAAGCTTTCAAAGCGCGCCAAGCCCGCATGCGTTCGGTGGCATTAGCGGTGGGTAAGCCAAGAATCAGAGTCAGCCAATTTTTCATGTAGAGATAGCTATTTAATATGTAGTCAGTATTACATTACTCCTAATCTTGGCGTTTGGAAAGCCGCCCTATAGAGCTAGGGTTTTGGCGAGACCAACTGGAGAAGGGGTTGCGAAGGCAGGGTTAATAGGTGCTGTGCGTGTTGGCCTGTCAGTCAGGCTTTCAAGCTTCAGACGTTCGTGATGAGCGTCCGGTTTTGGCCGTTCTCTGCCGGTCATGGCCAAGAAGCGTACTGGTCGAATCCGATGCAAATGGCTGGTTAGGTCAAATGCAAAAGGGTGGTCCAGACTGTGCAATTACCCATGAATGACGCTCACAACCCGAAACAGATAACTATTGACCTTGCCATCGTGTCAACGTTGATGCTGTCGGTGCGGTGAAAAGAGACCGCTCAGCACGAGAGGAATAACCATGTTCGTCTTAGATGTATCAGGCATTGGTTGCGGCAGTTGCGTCAGCAAAATTACCAAAGCGATTCAGTCACTGGACAACGAAGCTACGGTTTCCGTGGATCGGTCAGCCGGTAAGGTGAGTGTTGAAAGCAGCGAAAGCCCAGAGCAGATTCGTAAAGCTGTCGAGGCGTTAGGTTTTCCTTCTCAGATCAGCGCTTGAATGCTGACACCTGCCCCTAGTCAGAGCCCCGTATGCAGGGGGCTCCCCTTGGTGAACCCTCAGGGAGTACCGAAGCAGCCGCGTCGGCCACAATTACCGCTCGCAAGCCCTTGCGCTACTAATCACCTCGCAGAGCTTTGAGCAAACCTTTGAATGCTCCATTCAACCGAGTAAAAGCGGCGTCGAAACGTATTCCATTTTCTGTGTATTTTGCGACCTCGACCTGCTGATCGACAGTATTTTGATCAATGGCAGGTTGAGCTGGTGTGCTGTAAAGCAACGCACCTCCGTAAATATCACCTGCTGATTCTTTTTCGGTAACGTGTTTTACATTTGTTGTTTTCAAATAAAACGGAGTAGCAGGAGTTTCTGTTGTCTGGCTTGCAAGCACAGTAGAAAAATCTAAGTCTCGGGCCTTGAAGTTCGGCGTATCAGCGTTTGCGATATTGTTACTCAGGATCTCAGCTCTTTGACTACGATAAATTAACGCTCTTTCTGCGAAGCCAAGCGCTTTCTCAAAATTAATACTCACGCTAAATCACCCTCAGTAGCGCTACTATTTCCCATGAACATCGAACACTTAAGTGTTGACGCGGTGCATCCAGGTTCAGATATGCAGTTCCAGTAAAGAAACTAAAAAAACATCTTCCCCTTGAAAGTTAACGGAAACTTACAAAGTCACGCACCTCAAACTGATACTCAGTAAATAGCGGTGTGACGCTGGAAGATCGAGACCTTACGGATTAAATAGCGTGTTCCTCAAGAGAAATATCGCAACCTGACACAACTGTAATATTCACCTAAGGTTCCTGACAGGGGATGAGTCTTATAGTCCTATTGAGCCTTAAGCTCACCCCTAAGAATCATCACTTGATGTGGATTCGGGGGTTACCAATACTCATCCGAGGAAATTCAAATGAACCCCATCAAAACTTTGTTCGTCATCGCAGCCCTGACCGTCTCTTCTTTGGCAATGGCTGAAGGCGGTGGTGACCGGGCGTTCGCACGTATGGAAGCGGCTAGGAATAATTCAATGGAATCGTATCAAGTAGCCCAAAAGCAAAGCACCCAACCTCCCATCGCAGAAAGCCAAGCCAAATCGACGGACCACAAGAATTGCTGAATAGCTTGCTGCGCTCCCAAGCTGACAGAAATGTAATCACTGTGGTGGTTCAAATGTGGCAATTTCTGAGCTCGCTTGCCGTAAGAACTCGTTTTTAGTGACGGCGAGCGAGCTCATTCGGGCTCATTACACCCCCCGAGAGAGTGCCTTCACCTGTTTGAGCAACTCATTGGTTGTTTCGCACGGCTTCCCTTTTGACTGATCGGACATAAACGGCATGCATTCCAAAACCTCTAGGCGGACATTCGTTAAAGGCCTGGCCGCTGGTGGCATTCTCGGCGGCCTGGGTCTGTGGCGCACTCCTGTATGGGCAGTGACCAGTCCTGGTCTGCCGAGCGTTCTCACCGGTAACGAATTTGATCTGTTTATTGGTGAAACCCCTGTAAACATAACTGGCTCGCCGCGCACAGCCATGACCATCAATGGTTCGTTGCCCGGACCTTTGCTGCGCTGGCGCGAAGGCGAGACGGTCACACTGCGTGTGAAAAATCGCCTAGACCAAGACACCTCCATTCATTGGCACGGGATCATTCTGCCCGCCAATATGGACGGTGTACCGGGTTTGAGTTTCCATGGCATCGCGCCCGATGGCATGTACGAGTACAAATTCAAGGTGCATCAGAACGGTACGTACTGGTACCACAGCCACTCTGGTTTGCAGGAGCAGGCAGGCGTTTACGGTCCAATCGTCATCGACTCGAAAGAGCCTGAACCTTTTCAATACAACCGCGATTATGTGGTGATGTTGACTGACTGGACCGATGAAGATCCTAGTCGCGTCATGGCCAAGCTCAAGAAGCAATCGGACTACTACAATCACCACAAACGTACCGTGGGCGACTTTATCGACGACGTCAGCAAGCAAGGTTGGTCTGCTGCCGTGGCCGACCGGAAGATGTGGGCTGAAATGAAAATGAACCCCACTGATCTCGCAGACGTCAGTGGGGATACTTACACCTATCTCATGAATGGCCAGGCGCCTAACGGTAACTGGACCGGTATTTTCAAGCCGGGCGAGAAGCTGCGCCTGCGCTTTATCAACGGCTCAGCTATGAGCTATTTCGACGTCCGCATCCCTGGTTTGAAAATGACCGTTGTGGCGGCTGACGGCCAACATGTCGAACCAGTCAGCGTCGATGAATTCCGCATCGCCGTGGCAGAAACGTATGACGTGATCGTAGAACCTGCCAGCGAAGAAGCTTACACAATCTTCGCCCAGTCCATGGATAGAACCGGTTATGCACGTGGAACCTTGGCAGTTCGCGAAGGATTAAAGGCACAGGTACCTGCGATCGATCCTCGGCCGCTTTTGACCATGGATGACATGGGTATGGGCGGTATGGCGGGCATGGACCATGGCAGCATGGCTGGTATGGGCGGCGGCGATATGAAACAAGGTGACATGTCAGGCATGGCGGGCATGGACCACAGCAAAATGGCGGGAATGGACCAAAGTGACATGACCGGGATGACCGGCATGGACAGCGGTGACATGACTAACATGGCCGGTATGGACCACAGCAAGATGGCGGGAATGGACAAAGGCGACATGTCCAACATGGCCGGCATGGACCACAGCAAGATGGCGGGAATGGACAAAGGCGACATGTCCAACATGGCTGGCATGGACCACAGCAAGATGGCAGGGATGGGCGGTATGGGTGGCGAAATGCAAACTCACCCAGCGTCCGAAACCAACAACCCGTTGGTTGACATGCAAGCCATGAACCCAACGCCCAAGCTAAACGATCCAGGCATCGGGTTACGAAACAATGGTCGTCGAGTGCTCACCTACTCAGACCTGAAAAGCACCTTCCAAGACCCTGACGGTCGCGAGCCCAATCGCACCATTGAGCTTCATCTGACCGGTCACATGGAGAAGTTTTCGTGGTCCTTCAACGGCATCAAATTCTCTGACGCCGAGCCGCTTCGTCTGAAGTATGGGGAGCGTCTGCGTATCACCCTGGTGAACGACACCATGATGACCCACCCCATCCACCTTCACGGCATGTGGAGCGACCTTGAAGATGAGAACGGCAAGTTCATGGTGCGCAAGCACACAATCGACATGCCACCAGGTACCAAGCGCAGCTATCGAGTCACCGCCGATGCCTTAGGTCGCTGGGCCTATCACTGCCACCTGCTTTTCCATATGGAAATGGGCATGTTCCGTGAAGTACGGGTTGATGAGTAAAGGAGACGATCTGTGAGCACATACCTAAATCGTAAATCGCTGGTCGGTTGCCTCTTTGCCGTCGGCTTGATGGGTGGACTCTCGTCCGTGGCGCTGGCAGTCGAAGATAGTAGTGTTCATTCACCTGCTACTCCTGCGGAAGCAACGAGCAAGCCTCCAACTGCGACAAACGAGTCAAAGCCCGATCACGGGTCAATGGATCACAGCAAGATGAGCCATGAGTCGATGGATCATGACCAAAAAACCAAAAAGGCAGATTGAGATCATGACCAGTAAGTTTTTACGCCCAACGTTGATAGCACTGGCAGTCTCTACCAGTCCTGCTTTCTTTGTCGTGGTTCACGCCGCTGAAGAGATGGATCACTCCAAGATGGACCACGGCTCAATCGGAGCTATGGACCATAGCAAGATGGGGGCTATGGATCACAGCAAGATGAGTATGGATGACGGGCAAATGGACGGAATGGAAAGTATGGATGGAGGGGCGACTACCACCAGTCGAACCCCAGTCCCCGTACTTACCGACGCTGACCGTGCAGCCGCCTTTCCAGATGTCGCTGGTCATGGTGTCCACGACAAAAAACTAAATTCCTTCATGCTGCTGGATAAATTTGAGTACCAGGATGCTGACAACGGTAGTGCATTGGCCTGGGATGCAAAAGGATGGATCGGCGGTGACGTTGACCGACTGTGGTTGCGCTCGGAAGGCGAACGTACCAATGGCGTAACGGAAAACGCTGAACTCTCAGCACTTTGGGGGCACTCCATCGGTCCATGGTGGGATGTCGTCACCGGCGTACGACAAGACTTCAAACCCGGGTCACCACAAACTTGGGGAGCGCTCGGTATTCAGGGCATGGCCCTCTATAACTTTGAAGCCGAAGCGACCGCCTACATCGGTGAGAACGGTCAAACCGCTGCTCGATTGGAAGGCGACTACGACATTCTGCTGACCAATCGCCTGATCTTGCAGCCGACGGCCGAAGCCAATTTTTACGGAAAAAATGATCCCCAGCGCGGCATTGGGTCTGGATTGGCAAACACCGAAGTAGGGCTCCGATTGCGTTATGAGATTGTTCGCCAATTTGCCCCTTACATTGGTGTTAGCTGGAGCCGCTCCTACGGCAATACGGCAGATCTGGCCAGCGATGAAGGAGAGGATGCCAACGAGGCCCGGTTTGTCGCCGGTATTCGGATGTGGTTTTGAGGGCCTGACATGAAAAGAACATTGAAAACATTGACTGCTGCCGGGGTGGTTGCCGCAATAACAGGTGCCGGCGTGGTTTATTTTGGTGTGATCAATGTTGGGGCGGATGAACCACATTCCGATCCCGTTTACGCGCTACTTTCCACCGCTCGGGATCGCTCGATCGAAGTGCGCTCACGCGACATTAAAGTCCCCGACCTGAGCGAAGAAGCTCTCATCCGCGCAGGTGCTGGCAACTACAACTCTATGTGCATCGGTTGCCATCTGGCTCCGGGTATTGCAGGAACCGAGTTAAGTAATAGCCTTTACCCTGCACCTCCGAATCTTTCAAAACTGGGCGTTGATGGAAACCCTGCCGCAGCTTTCTGGATCATCAAGCATGGAATCAAATCCACAGGCATGCCCGCTTGGGGTAAAAGCATGGCCGATCCCTACATATGGGGAATGGTCGCTTTTCTCCAGCAACTGCCTTCATTGGATGCAGAGCAATACAAAGCTCTAGCAACCAGCAGCGGTGGTCATCAACACGGTGGCGGTGAGAGCAAAATGCATAACCATGAAGGCCAGCATGAGGGCCAAAAAGGCGTTGTCGCGGGGCATCATGACGCGAGTGCAGCCGAAGAGATAGCCGAAGCAGGCGACCATCATGGCGAGAGAAACAGCGCTCATGCCCATGAGGCGGCCGCAGCGCCTTCTCAGGATGAAAGTACCGAACACGCCCATCCTCAGGTTGTGGAGGCTTCACATGACGCCCCTGAAACTCCGGCCACTCAGCCAAAAACTCATACCCACGCTGATGGGAAGGAACATACCCATGCGAAATAACTTTCTTCGTCCCGGTCGGGCACTTCGCCTCGCTGCATTTGCGGCTCTGTTTATCAGTTCAGCTGGTCATGCAGCAGAGTCGCTGACGATCGACGTCCATCGTGACGCTAACTGTGGATGCTGCAAGAAGTGGATCCAGCACCTTGAAGCTAACGGCTTCACCGTCGTTGATCATGTAGAAACCAACATGAGCGCGGTCAAGCAGGATCTCGGTGTTGCTCCACGACTCTCGTCCTGCCACACAGCAATGATCAATGGAAAGTTTGTTGAAGGTCACGTGCCCGCCGAGCAAATCATTGCGATGAGCAAACGTGACGACCTTCTCGGGATCGCCGTTCCTGGCATGCCGGCCGGCTCCCCAGGAATGGAAGTGGACGGGAAACATGACGCTTATAAGGTAATCGGCTTGTCCAAAGCAGGCACAGACCACGTCATTGCTGAATACCCCGGAAACTGATCTTCTAATCTTGTTCCTGCATGGTCAGGGTCATGGCAGTGCAGAGGACATAGCTCATTTTGAACGTAAAAAAGGCGCCACTAGGGCGCCTAAACCGCCTCCCAAACCAAAGGAGAAACAAGGAGGCGGGATGTATCTGGTGGTTGAGCAATACTTCACTGCGCGTTAGAAACCTTTCAACTGACAGAGATGATTTCATAAAATGGATAACTTCAGCCTGTCCTGAAAATTACTTCTACGTCAGCGGGCAGTAAGCTTGTTCGGACAAACGGAAAATTATGTTGCGCTTAAATAATTTGCATGGTCTAGCTTCCATGTGGGCAGTTGTCGGCCATAACCTTATATTCCACGGTGTTAAGCTTGCCGGTAGAGTCTTCGTAGGTCATGCGCGAAGGAGCAATACCACAGGTTTTATTGGCTTGTGTGACACTGACGACCTTCTGGATATCGAGGTTCATACCATATTCATAATGAACAATTTCAGGAGGTGTCTTACCATTTCTTGAGGCGTATTGTTCCATTGCCTGTTGGTTCTCTTGCATCATTCGACCATAAACGCGGTCACCGCCTCCCTCAGCCATGGCCAAAGCAGATAAGGTCAAAATAGTAGCGGCAAAAAATCCTTTCATTGCTGTCATTGCTTTCATAATTATCTCCAGAGCTCAATTATTTCTGAGTTAAAGAGTAACAAGTGAAAGCTTTCAGAAAGCTGCCGCGAATGTTACTAATGTGAAAGGTGGACCCTGCTCCGCGTCTACGCTTAGGAGCCAGATGGGATTTTTATTATCACCTGAGGTTGGCAGACGCTGACGGAATACAGATGCCCTCAAAAGCTTATTGGAACCGGTGGTCCCTCCCAATTCCTCGATACGCCGGTAGATCTGAGCAAGGCCTCCGCGTCGACTCCGGTTCTTGCCAAGCTTTCCAGATCCCACTCGAAGAAACTGGAAAAAACCAGGAAAACCTTGCTTGCTACCGCTGAGGTCAATCTTACCGTCGAGTAATTCACCGGGAGCTTCATCCTGATGAGTTCAGAGACAGTCCACACCAAAGTTCTTAGACGGAAATGCCATACTGACTCTTGATGAATCTTGATCTGTTGATAAGTAAGGGGAAACTTCTGCTTGCGCAGATCCAGTTCATGAGGTAACGAACTTGGGAGCAGCGATTGCAAATTCCGAATGTTCACTCTCTTCGGATCTTTCGTAACTTTGTATAGCTCATCTACGCCCGCTTCGATAAGGGCTGCATACGCGCCGTCTCTAGAGTCGACAGACTTCTCGGCCGTAACTGCAACTTTTTTAGGTGCACGGAGTTTTGCCATTAACCATGCGTTATCATTTTCTAGAATCCATTGCGTAGGTTTGTACGCTTTCTTCCAGAGGTACTCGACATCGGCGTCGGCACGTAGCGCTAAAAGCAACTCAATTTTTTGGCGATATCTAGTTTTTTGGTTAGGATGCGATTCTTCGCCTTTGGGAACTCGCGGAGAAATAGAGGCACTCAGCAGGATAGACTCATTCTTCAGAGCCTCTTCAAAGTCATCTGCACTGGAAAACAAATGAAGAGCAATGATCAAATGCCGCGCGAGCGGCATATTTAGGGAAACTCTGAAAAAGACTTTCTGATTTGGCAAAATACCGCGACCCCACCCACCGAGTTTCCCGATGAAGCAGATGACCTTCGCCGACGCCGAGTACGCTGGCAAGCGCAAGCAAACCCGCAAGGAGTTGTTCCTGATCGAGATGGATCGGGTGGTGCCGTGGAAGGGCTTGATTGCTTTGATCGAGCCACATTATCCGAAAGGTGAAGGTGGCCGTCCGGCCTACCCGTTGATGGCGATGCTGCGTGTGCATCTGCTGCAGAACTGGTTCGGCTACAGCGATCCAGCGATGGAGGAAGCGCTGTACGAAACCACGATCCTGCGCCAGTTTGCCGGGCTGAACCTGGAGCGCATCCCCGACGAAACCACCATTCTCAACTTCCGCCGCTTGCTGGAGAAACACGAGCTGGCGGCCGGCATCCTCGCTGTCATCAATGGCTATCTGGGCGACCGCGGCCTGTCGCTGCGCCAGGGCACCATCGTCGATGCAACGCTGATCAATGCGCCCAGTTCGACCAAGAACAAGGACGGCAAGCGCGACCCGGAAATGCACCAGACCAAGAAGGGAAACCAGTATTATTTTGGCATGAAGGCCCACATCGGCGCCGATGACGAATCGGGTCTGGTGCACAGCGTAGTGGGCACGGCGGCCAATGTGGCGGATGTCACCCAGGTGGACAAATTGCTGCATGGCGACGAAAACGTGGTCTGCGCCGATGCAGGCTACACCGGTGTCGAAAAGCGGCCCGAGCATGAAGGACGTGAAGTTATCTGGCAGGTGGCGGCACGCCGCAGCACCTACAAAAAACTCGATAAGCGCAGCGTGCTGTACAAAGCCAAGCGCAAGATTGAAAAGGCCAAGGCTCAGGTGCGCGCCAAGGTCGAGCATCCGTTCCGGGTAATCAAGCGCCAGTTCGGTTACACCAAGGTGCGCTTTCGCGGCTTGGCCAAAAACACGGCGCAACTGGTGACACTGTTCGCTCTGTCGAACCTGTGGATGGCGCGCCGACATTTACTGACGAATGCAGGAGAGGTGCGCCTGTAATGCGGGAAATGGCCACCGGAGTGGGGTCCGGGTGGCGAAAACGTAAGAAATACTCGTCGAATTGATTGTTTTTTGATCATTTGGCGAGTTTAAAAGTTGCGCTAGGTGGTATGCCGGGGAAATACATGGCTACTTCAGACCATCCTTAGCTGACCTTTGTCTGATTTGAGCCGGATCCATTGCTCATGCTTCCCGGTGTTATAGGCTGGATCAATCTGCGACAAAAGCTCATCGCCGTAAGCGCTTTGGATGCTGTCGAATAGTTTTGCGATACCCGCATTTTTTCCGAAAATGAATCCGCGTTTCTTGCATTGGCGGACGTAGCACGAACTTAATACCGTACTGCCTATCGGAGGAATATTGCGTTGCAAGATATCGTGTGCGAACAGGGCGACTTTCTGTTCCAGATTTGAGCCCTTGTGAGTCGCTGCGCTGTTTAAGGGGCTCCAGCCGCACGCGCATGGCTCAGTCAGATTGGGAAGTAGCTTCAATTTTCGGTAGAACGGGCGAGAGCACTCGGGGCAGGCATGGATCAATGCGTCGCCATGACGCCAACAGACGGCAACACCGGGTATCTGGTGAGATCGATGCCAGTAGGCAGAACCCCGATCAATCAAATCCTCCTGAACGCAGGTAGGACAAAGCTTAGCCTTGCCATGGGTGGACTCTTCTCTGCGGGGCACCCGTACCACCCCGTCATAACCGAGCGGTCCTACGTTGTTCTCCGGACCCTGCTTAACCCCAAGAAAAGGTCGGTAAGCAGGAAAAGTCGTGTTGCTACTGATCAGCTCTGCGAGATTGCTCTCCGATTGCCCCGGCAGCCTGTGGGCGAGCCTCTCGATCTGCTTGGGTACGATGCCACCAATGCAAAAGGGTTTCGATGCGAACAAATCGCGGTAGGTTTCTGTCGCGGTTCTATTGCCTGACAGATAGTGATAGCGGGTGACACGAGAGTGCAGCATTTCATCCGGCATCGATACGGGGAAAAATAATAGATCAGACATCATTTACCGATTAAAGGTAGGGCTCGAAGAGAACGTGCATCCGAGGGCAGTATATATGCAACCCGTAAAATTCTGTATCCGGCCTGGATTTGGAAATGACACAGCCGCTCAACTTTGAATCGTAGTGAATTCATTTAAACCCTGCCGCGACCGTACTCCTTGAATACAACACACGTATCGATAACCCGCGTAGGTCAGCCCATGGCGATTGCTCGCAGGTTAGTACATTTTACTTGCTGATCGTGATCATGCGTATTCCGGACCTATTCTGGAAGGTGCAAATTTTCATTAACAGAAAAACAATGTGTTCACGGTGAATTAATTCAGAACGTTTTTTAGATGGAGGGAATGGCGGGCTGGATTACAGCGTGGGCCGAATGCTCGCGACCCGGTAGAGCGAAGAACGTGATACAGGCTTGCCCTCCGAGAGCAATTTGCGTCTAGCCCATCGCAGACGCCTATCGTGAAAGCCTTCGATTGATTCACATACTTTGTCGAGCATTGCTGCACAGAGAGGAAGCTTGCAGAGCTGCTTTTCGAAGCGAGACAGAACATGAAGCTCCCGGCCAATTCTGGTACGCGAGATGCGGACAGGCTTACCCGCAAGAGCATAAAGCGCTTCAGCACACTGACGGACTTCTTCGGCCAGTCTCGCATCGAGGGCAGCGAACATTTCGGCGCTATTTAGACGGGGCGTACGATGGGGGCTTGGGTTTACAGTTGACTCCGAAAGCCACTGCCTATCGTGGCGATACAGCCACGCATACCCCCTGCATGCATGTGCTTTGTAAAAGCGATAATCAGCCTCGAAAGCCGCGCGTCTTGCGCATAGCTCAATGTGAAATCGTGCCTCCCTCCAAGCACCTTGCCCGCCGGCTACATTTCGGATGTGACGATAGACATACGCCAATGAAACGCCTAGAACGGCAGCGATCTTTTTGGCATCAGCTCCCTCAAGAGCATGTTTCCACACAGCGGCTGACGAACAGTCCAGGCCTTCACCAGGCATCACCGGAGAAAGGCGCGTGTGAAGTCGAATGTGAGCTTTCGGACCACACGCCACCGCCTGTTTCATTGGGCGTTGACCATGCAGCAAGCTCACCATGTCAATGCCCAGAGCACCGGCCAATAAAATGTATTTGAGCGGATGGTGGGAGGTTATTGGCGTACGAAGCAGCTTCATGACCCATGAGGCGGGTGTACCTGCACGAACTTCTCCGAGTATAGAAAATTCCCATTCTCGCGGGAGTGCAGCAAAAAAATCGGCCATGTGCTGCGCCAGCATGTGCAGGTGCAAGCGATGGTTATCAGAGGCAAGGTTAAGCTGCGTTGCCCTTTGTAAAAGCGTGTAGCGCACCGCCTCCGCCGACAAAGCACTGACTTCAGACTCGATGACCTGAAGTGATCGCAACGCTATTTCGTGAAGCGGCGGCATGCGCAGCAACGGGGTATCGAGAAGTACCGTGTGTGCTTGCACATTCTCATCACTCGGCAGATTGAGTTGTCGAGAGCTACGGCTGGACCAGCGAGGATCAAGGATCCTAAGTGACGTGCCGTGATGCGGACATACCAGCACGCCTGGAAGCATGTGGACCCTGTGCCAGTAAGCAACTCCCCGTTGGGCCTGATCTTGGGCGATACATTCTGGGCATAACCGCACTCGGGAGGCGAATCCAATACGGCTCGCGTTGACGCCCAGCTTCAACATCAAGCCCTTCCCATCGGCAGTCATCAGCGTCCGAGCGTGTTCTACCTGGCTCATACTCAAAAACGGCGCATAGTAGGGTAATAGCGTGTGACGCATGAGGACCTCGGCTATCGATAGCTCGGTACCGCTGGGTAGCGCGTCGACAAACTCCCCTAAATGACTTGGGAATGCCACATTTTGCGAAAATGCTGCCGCCGATTTCAGTCCGGCAAATGCTTCTTGGCAATTACGAACACCGCAAAGACGGGCATAGCGAGAAATCACGCTGTGCAGCGTCTCGTCGGGAAACGCGGCGGGGAAGAAATGGAGTTTAAGGTGCACTTCGCCACCTCCCGACTCACGCTTTGTGGTACATCGGTGAGAACTCAAACAGGTCCTCGTTGAGCCAGCCCGCAGCGCGCAGAGCATCGAGGGGAGCGTCATGTTCGCTTAGCGCTGTAGCCTCTGAGTTTTCCACTGCAGTAGCAATTGGCGATGGGTGGCCTTTCGCAAGAATGGTTGGAGATGGGTCTACCGGCTTCTCACGGGATACAACACTTCGAAGCAAGGCAAGGCGATCCTCTCGTGCCAAACCATCGAAGACCATCATTTCGCTCAGCTGATCCTCAATCGGCAGCAAATCGTCGAACTGTCGCATCCGCTTCGGATCTCGGCTACGCAGAGCTGAAAGGGCTGGCTTTAGAATCTGCATTTTTGAGTTGCTTACCTTCACCAGGACCTCGGCAGTCAAACACTCCGAGCCACTCTGGACCGCATAACGCTGACTCAATACCAGCAGCTTGACCAGGAAATCTGTGACGCCTTGAGTGTGCTCATACAGCGTGTCGAAAATCTCGTCGGTCAGCTCAGCAGTCTGTTTGCACCACTGATAGCTCCAGAGATTTTCGACTAACAACCGCCACTCCTCATCATCTTTCTCGAATCGTTTGAATTCCAGCGTACCGGCACCACAGACTCGGCGGGCAGTCCGCATGACTTCTGAGAACAGGCTAATCGTAGAGTTCGTGCCACTGAAAACGACCGGGATACCAATGTTGTTAACCAAGTGCAGAAAGAAATTCAGCATGCTCTCCTTACCACCGGTTTTCGCCAAGTGGAGGTTTTGCAGCTCGTCGATTAACAAGGCGCCGATGAAAAACGTGCTGGCCACCTGCTCCATCTGTTGCAGCGCATCATTGATGTTTCGATGCCTGTAGCGCTTGTGATAGTCCTTGTCTCCTAGAGCGTCACCAACTGCATAAAAAAACTGCTGGCAAAATCCAGCCAGCGATCCATCCCGAGGGCAGTCAAGCTTCAGCCAAGTGATTTGGGTATGAACAAACTGCTTTCCCTCATAACGCTCATGACGGATTGTCTGTGGATAAAGGCTCAAAATGGCGTGGAGTGCCGTCGACTTGCCAATGCCGCTCAGGCCGACGACGGTGAACGTTTCTGCAGTGGACTTGAACGCATCGTGGTAACGCTGAGCCCCCGATAAAGAATGCAAATGCCGGACGGTAGCGGGCGACATCGGGTTACGCCCAACATACCCTCGACGGATGAGCAGTGAAAACAGGGCCTCCAGTTCCAGGTGTAACAAAAACGGCTGCACCACGGTTCTCAACCGGTCGATACAGTGAATTCGAGTGGATCCTTCGAGGGTCAGCTCTTTCGGATCCACCGGCTGAGGAAAATTCGAGATCAGCTCAATAGCCGCCGCCTCCGACAATATCGGAGGCAAAGCTTCGATAAGCGGATTGCCCGCATACTCACTTATGTCCTGTTTGACGTAATTGGCAAACGTCTGCGCACCTTTCATTTTGCCTGTCCTGGCCGAATTCTTTTGAGCAAATCGATAACCTGCGCAGTTCGCTCGCCGGCATATGAGTCATGCGCTTTCGGTGTCAATTCAGATTGAAGTGAAGCTGGCTCCGCCCTGACGCCTTCAGGAACAACCGCATTTTCACGCTCACGGAGACGTTCTTCTGCGCGGTTCTCGCGGATGTTCCCAGTGGCCTCTGCCTTGGTGGGCGGAGCAGGTTCCAATTTTCGTTCTGCGAGCGCATGACTGATGATCTGGTGGACCTGATCGCTAAGCTGGACACGGCTTTCCAGCTCGGCTCGCCGGCGAGTAGGCGGTTTTTGGCGATAGGCTTCGAGCAGATCAAAAATCTCGTCCGAGCGGTAATTCGCGTAACCGGCATCCGATCGTCGAAGATCACAGCGGATAAACTGCTTGGCCTCTCCCTGGATCCAGATGTGCGCCGCAGAGTTCGGATCGAACCAACACTCTATTGACCAAACGCCCCCTTTGCGAGCCTTGGCAAACCAATCTTTCTCTATGGCCATATCACACACGTAGTGCATGCCGCGAAACATCACCCCGCCCTTTTGAACGGTCGCGCGCTCGCGCGGCAAGAGATGGAGGTAAACCAGCTCGTCGGGACGTTTGTTGGATTCGATCAGGTCGTTTTCGCAGGCCCAATTCCATATCCCGTTGGGCGTAGGTTCAACGCCGTCATTCATCATCGCCTGAGTCAGTCGGTCAGGCTGTCGATGGTGCCGGTTATAGTGGAGCACGCAATTGATGAGTATCTGGGTGAACTCTTTGAGGTTCAGCGTGGCATCGAGCCGGTAATCTCGCTCGCCTCGCTCTTTGTCTCGCGCAGCTACCCCGCCAGGTAGCCATCTGATACCCGTCAAATCATTCAAAATGCCAAACCGACTTTCTACCATAGGCTTCCAATCAGGCCGATAAGGCGGAGCAGTGCCCATCTCAATTCCCAAGCCTGACGATAGCCCCTCTGCTGCCAGTGACAACATCTCTCCCCTGTCGGCGTAAATCTGGTGGGGCAGGTGGTGACAATTCCAATCATCTGAATTGATTTCAACGCCGTTCTGAGCGCAGAACTCGACTTTGGAGGTAAACGCGTTGAACAGCGCTTGCCTCGCCCCGTTCCAACTGGGACCTTCCAATCCTACATAGAGGCCAACAATCATTCCGGAGAAACTATCCACAACGATATAAACTACGGGCCGGCCAATGAGCATCCGTCTAGAGTAGCTGTTGACCAAATAAATATCGGCAATAGTTGCGTCGATTTCGAACTGATGACACGGTCCACGCAGCCAATCGCGAACGGTACCTGAAAGCGGACGGCAGTCCTTTAACCACTTCCTCAACCCTTTACGGCCACGCTCGGTTTCAATTTCGTCGAAAAAAATCTGTCCCCAATATCTGAACTGCCTCAGGCTGGGCAGCTCTAAGCTAGGCAGCAAACGAAGCTCTTCTTCACTGTTTTTAGAGATGTCTCGAACCGAGTAGAATCTTCTCAACATTTCGTCATATGCGCTCGAAATAGAAGACTTTTTATCTTTTACATAAAGGGAATACCCAACTCGGATGCATCGTTTATCAACCGCACCGAGCATCTTGGAAGGCGCAGTAAGAACGCCTTGAAACTTAGGCTTTCGCCCTGGAGGCCTACTTGGATCATATTTTCTATCGGCAACACCTACCGCCGAGTAATTATTAAGCAATGAGTTTCGAACTTGACCATAAAACCAATATCGGTAAAGAAGCCGATAGATAGTTTTTCGCTGGATTCCGAGCTCTGACGCCCGTTTGCTAACAAGCCGGCCTAACTCCCCCCGTACAAATATTTGTCCTGGATATTCAGGATCTAGCAGAGGGGCGATGACGGCCCACTTTTCGTCCCGGCCTTGCTTGGCTCTCTCATCCAACTGCTCCTCAAGCACAAGCATAAACTCGGGCGTGGTGATGGCTGCTGGTTTGGTGTGACCAGACGCTAGCGAGCGACGCAGCTCATCAAGACCAACAGCGTACGGCTGCCGGGGAGGGTCAGCTAGATCTATCACAACTGCTAAGTCATGCGTTTCATCCTGGTAAATGAGCCTGGCTATCGTAGAGATGACCGACAGATCGGTAACAGGCTCGAAAACGTCATTAACGAGAACAGTCATGACATTTTCTCCATCAACGATACTTGGGCAGGGATCTGGAAAACTTCGAAGTCAGGAACTAGACCAGTAAGGTGGAGAGGAGTGTTAACCAAATCTATTTTCAGTATCTTGTTCCAAACCAGATGGAAGAAAATTGCTTGAGCATCTATATAGGAAATGGACAGAAGGCATGCTATTTTTCTTAGACAGGTGGCCAAGGTCCACGAATATTCCCGGCTGTTTGCTAGGCAGTCGATAAAATTCGAATGCAACGGGACTTTCATTAAATCGCGATGCAGCTTCGAGTATTTTCTGATTAGTCCAAGATTTTTTATCAAATCTCGTGTAAAAAACTCATCTGTGACGATCTTCCAATCAACACCTTGGCTATGCCAAAAGCGCTTTTCAATCTCAAGTTTTTCAAGCGTGCGGTTACTTCCTTTGCCAACTAGGTCGGATCGATACTTCACAGTTCTAGCTACCGACTTAAAGTTTCCGTTCAAGTCCTTAACAGTTAGCAGGAAATCTGTTGTCATTACATAGGGCAGTGTCGTTCTAGGGTATCTGGGATAACGTACATCTATTGCCGACGCTATCGCTTGCGCACGCTCTGTAGGTAGTAACGGATATTGCTCACGGATATCCACGACGTTTTCAGAAAATTCACACACAAGGAAGTACGAACGCTCGAGATCTGACAGTAGGTGATGAATCCTCTCGATCTTCACACCTTGGATCTTGTGCGAACGACCTATCGACGGGACATCTTGTACCCGCAGCCAAGGCACGTAGCTTGCCCCGGCGCCTTCGCCAAATCCATTTGCAATATGCCGTTCAATGTCTTGCTGTGATGCAAACTTACGACCTCGCAACCCACGCCTCCTCAGTCGATGCGGACCGCTTCACCTCACGCCGAGAAAAAGTCGTAGAAGGACATGACCGCCGTAGCGGCCATATTTCAAAGCGTTTTCTAGACTACACCCGCGGAGAGTTGAAGCGATGAATCCAGACCAAAGGGAAAGCCTGGAAAGGAAAAACCCCCATAGATACGGGGGTTTGGGCCTTGTGTCAATCTATGTTCATGAGTGTCAAACTTTATTGTTTTGTGTCAATCTTTATTGTTCAAAACCAAGTGTTCAGTCAGCTGTGGATAACTTATTCCACCGTCACCGACTTCGCCAGATTCCGCGGCTGGTCAACGTCAGTGCCTTTCAACACGGCCACGTAGTACGACAGCAACTGCAGCGGGATGGTGTAGAGGATTGGCGACAGGATGTCGTGGATGTGCGGCATGTGGACAACGTGGGTGCCTTCGCCGTTGGTCATGCCAGCCTTCTCGTCTGCGAAGACGATCAACTGGCCGCCACGGGCGCGGACTTCCTGGAGGTTGGATTTCAACTTCTCCAGCAGTTCGTTGTTCGGTGCCACGGTGACCACGGGCATGTCGTTATCCACAAGCGCCAACGGACCGTGCTTCAGTTCGCCGGCCGGGTAGGCTTCAGCGTGGATGTAGGAGATTTCCTTGAGTTTCAGGGCCCCTTCCATTGCGACCGGGAATTGCGCGCCACGACCGAGGAACAGGGTGTGGTTCTTCTCGGCGAACAGCTCGGCGATTTTCTCTACGGTGCTGTCCATGGCCAAGGCTTCGCCCAGCCGTGTTGGCAGACGACGCAGTTCTTCGACCAGAGTGGCTTCGACGCCTTTGGCCAAGGTGCCGCGAACCTGACCCAGGGACAGGGTCAGCAACAGCAGGCCGACCAATTGGGTGGTGAAGGCTTTGGTGGAGGCCACGCCGATTTCGCGACCGGCCTGGGTCAGCAGGGTCAGGTCGGATTCACGCACCAGCGAGCTGATGCCGACGTTGCAGATCGCCAGGCTGGCGAGGAAGCCCAGTTCCTTGGCGTTGCGCAGGGCAGCCAGGGTATCGGCGGTTTCGCCGGACTGAGAGATAGTGACAAACAGGGTATCCGGCTGCACCACGACTTTGCGGTAGCGGAATTCACTGGCGACTTCGACCTGGCACGGGATACCGGCCAGCTCTTCGAGCCAGTACCGGGCAACCATACCGGCGTGGTAGCTGGTGCCGCAGGCGACGATCTGTACGTTGCGCACTTTGGCGAACAGCTCGGCAGCCTGTGGACCGAACGCCTGCACCAAGACACCGTTCGGGCTCAGACGACCTTCGAGGGTGCGTTGAACCACGGCCGGTTGCTCGTGGATTTCCTTGAGCATGAAGTGGCGGAATTCGCCCTTGTCGGCTGCTTCAGCGCCGTCGCGGTACTGCACGCTTTCGCGCTCGACGGTTTGGCCGTTCACGTCCCAGATGTGCACGCTGTCGCGGCGAATTTCGGCGATATCGCCTTCTTCCAGGTACATGAAACGGTCGGTGACCTGACGCAGGGCCAACTGGTCGGAAGCGAGGAAGTTTTCACCCAGGCCCAGACCGATCACCAGCGGGCTGCCACTGCGCGCTGCCACCAGGCGATCTGGTTGATCGGCGCTGATAACGGCCAGACCATAAGCACCGTGCAGTTCTTTAACGGTGGCTTTGAGGGCCACGGTCAGATCGCGCAGGTCCTTGAGTTTGTGGTTCAGCAGGTGTGCGATGACTTCGGTGTCGGTGTCCGAGGTGAACACGTAACCCAAGGCTTTCAGCTGTTCGCGCAGGGCTTCGTGGTTCTCGATGATGCCGTTGTGCACCACGGCCAGGTCGCCGGAGAAATGCGGGTGCGCGTTGCGCTCGCACGGCGCACCGTGAGTGGCCCAGCGGGTGTGGGCGATGCCGAGGCGACCGATCAGAGGTTCGGCTTCCAACGCGTTTTCCAGTTCGCTGACCTTGCCCGGACGACGCATGCGCTCGAGCTTTTCATCGTTGGTGAAGACCGCCACACCGGCGCTGTCATAGCCACGGTACTCCAGGCGCTTGAGGCCCTCGAGCAGGATGGCGGTGATGTTACGTTCTGCGACTGCGCCGACAATTCCACACATGCTATTTCTCCTGACTGACAGCCGCGCAAATTAAATTGATGCCGCGGGCCTGAATCTGATCGCGTGCCGCTAGTGGCAGGCGTTCATCGGTAATGAGGGTATGGACGCTGCTCCAGGGCAGCTCCAGATTAGGAATCTTGCGGCCGATCTTGTCGGCCTCCACCATCACGATCACTTCACGGGCGACGTCAGCCATGACCCGGCTCAGACCCAGCAATTCATTGAAGGTGGTGGTACCGCGAACCAGGTCTATGCCATCGGCACCGATGAACAACTGATCGAAGTCGTAAGAGCGTAGTACTTGCTCGGCGACCTGGCCTTGAAAGGACTCGGAATGCGGGTCCCAAGTGCCACCGGTCATCAACAGCACCGGCTCGTGTTCGAGTTCGCTCAACGCATTGGCAACGTGCAAGGAGTTGGTCATCACCACCAAGCCCGGCTGTTGGCCGAGTTCCGGGATCATCGCGGCGGTGGTGCTGCCGCTGTCGATGATGATCCGAGCATGCTCACGAATCCGCGTAACAGCAGCGCGGGCGATGGCTTGCTTGTATTTGGAAACCGGTTGACCGATGTCGGCTACCAGCTCCTGAGGCATGGTGATCGCTCCGCCGTAACGGCGTAGCAGCAGACCATTACTTTCAAGTGCGGCCAAATCCTTGCGAACCGTAACTTCTGAAGTTTCGAAGCGCTTGGCCAGCTCGTCCACACTGACTTCGCCCTGTTCATTGAGCAAGGCGAGAATGTTGTGGCGGCGTTGGGGTGTATTGCGTTTCGACATGAGCGAGTAAGTTTCGATTCGAAAGATAACGGAAGCAATCAAAACCTATTGGCGAAACTTCGTCAAGTCTGCGCTAGAAAAATTATCTGTGGATAAAAGCTTCGCGGGCAAGTCGGATCGCCGCCCGCTCGCTCCTAAGGGCCAGAGTCGTTCACAAAATTTGTTAACGACATGGATCCTTCAGGAGCGAGTGGGCGGCGATCCGACTTGCCCGCGAAGGCAATCTCAAAACCGCCGCAACGCACTGTGGATAACTCAGCTCTTTTTGATCTTCACCGGCCGTTTCCAGCCATCGATGTTCTTCTGACGTGCCCGCCCCACAGCCAACTGCGCGTTATCCACATTCTGCGTGATGGTTGAACCGGCCGCCGTCGTCGCACCGGAAGAGATATCCACAGGCGCCACCAACGAGTTGTTGGAACCGATGAACACGTCTTCACCCAAGACGGTTTTCCACTTGTTGGCGCCATCGTAGTTGCACGTGATGGTGCCCGCGCCAATGTTGGTGCGCGCACCGATCTCGGCATCGCCCAGGTAGGTCAAATGACCGGCCTTGGCGCCTTCACCCAGGTGGGCGTTTTTCAGTTCGACAAAGTTACCCACATGCGCGCGAGCTTCAAGCACCGTACCCGGACGCAGACGTGCGAATGGACCGGCATCGCTGCCTTCGCCCAGGATCGCACCTTCGATATGGCTGTTGGCTTTGATCACCACGCCTTTGCGCAGGGTGCTGTCCTTGATCACACAGTTCGGGCCGATCACCACGTCATCTTCAATGACGACCTTGCCTTCAAGGATCACGTTGATATCGATCAGCACGTCTCGGCCGACGGTGACTTCACCGCGTACATCGAAACGGGCCGGGTCACGCAGGGTCACGCCTTGAGCCATCAAGCGGCGACCGGCGCGCAACTGATAATGACGCTCGAGTTCGGCGAGCTGCTTGCGGTCGTTGGCGCCCTGCACTTCCATGGCGTCATGGGGATGCTCAGTGGCCACCACCAGACCATCGCTGACTGCCATTGCGATCACGTCCGTCAGGTAATACTCGCCTTGGGCATTGTTGTTGGAGAGACGGCTCATCCATCCACCCAGCTGTGCGAAAGGCAGGGCCAGAATGCCGGTGTTGCCTTCGGTGATTGCGCGCTCGGACTCGTTGGCGTCTTTCTGCTCAACGATGGCCGTGACCTTGCCGGCGGCATCGCGGACGATGCGGCCATAACCGGTCGGGTCATCCAGCTCGACGGTGAGCAAGCCCAGTTGCTGCGGGGCCACTTTCTTGAGCAAACGTTGCAAGGTTTCAACTTCGATCAGCGGAACGTCACCGTACAGGATCAGTACGGTGTCGGACTCGATGAACGGCACGGCCTGAGCCACCGCATGGCCGGTACCCAGCTGTTGGTCCTGCAGGACGAAATTCAGATCATCCGCCGCCAGACGCTCGCGCACCGCTTCGGCGCCATGGCCAATCACCACGTGGATGCGCTGTGGATCAAGTTGCCGGGCGCTGTGGATAACATGGCCAAGCATCGAGTTGCCGGCGATCGGGTGCAGAACTTTCGGCAACGCCGAACGCATGCGAGTGCCTTGGCCGGCAGCGAGAATAACGATTTCAAGAGACATGACTGGCTACCAATCCTGGGTGGTCAGCGGCTGCGACCAGGTTATGAAAAACGGAAAAGAAAAAAGGGTAGCCGAGGCTACCCTTTTTAATCAATCGCGCAACAAGCAATGGCCTATTAGTGGCCAAACTTCTTGCGGATCTGCTGGACGGTGCGCAGCTGAGCTGCGGCCTCGGCCAGACGTGCGGCAGCAGAACCGTAATCGAATTCCGCGCCCCGCTCATGCAAGGCCTTCTCGGCAGCCTTAACGGCTTCCTGAGCGGAGGCTTCGTCCAGGTCGGCAGCACGTTGCACGGTGTCGGCAAGAACCTTGACCATGTTCGGCTGAACCTCGAGGAAACCACCGGAGATGTAATACACCTCCTCTTCCCCGCCCTGCTTGATCAGGCGGATCGGACCCGGCTTGAGATTAGTGATCAGCGGCGCGTGACCCAAGGCGATACCAAGATCACCCAGTGCACCGTGCGCAACCACCATCTCGACCAGGCCGGAAAAGATTTCCCCTTCCGCGCTGACGATATCGCAATGGACTGTCATAGCCATCTGATTGCCTCAACCTAAATTAGCGCCCGTTGCCGGGCGCCGGGATTACAGTTTCTTGGCTTTCTCGATCGCTTCTTCGATGCCGCCGACCATGTAGAACGCTTGTTCTGGCAGGTGGTCGTAGTCACCGTTGAGGATGCCTTTGAAGCCAGCAATGGTGTCTTTCAGGGAAACGTATTTACCCGAAGCACCGGTGAAGACTTCAGCCACGAAGAACGGCTGCGACAAGAAACGCTGGATCTTACGAGCACGGTTTACCAACTGCTTGTCGGCTTCCGACAGCTCGTCCATACCCAGGATCGCAATGATGTCCTTCAGTTCTTTGTAACGTTGCAGAACATACTGTACGCCGCGAGCGGTGTCGTAGTGGTCCTGGCCGATTACGTTCGGGTCCAGCTGGCGCGAAGTCGAGTCGAGTGGATCGACCGCTGGGTAGATACCCAGGGAAGCGATGTCACGGGACAGAACGACGGTGGCGTCCAAGTGGGCGAAGGTGGTCGCTGGCGACGGGTCAGTCAAGTCATCCGCAGGTACGTATACCGCTTGGATCGAGGTGATCGAACCGTTCTTGGTCGAAGTGATACGCTCTTGCAGAGTACCCATCTCTTCGGCCAGGGTCGGCTGGTAACCTACTGCGGAAGGCATACGGCCCAGCAGTGCGGATACTTCAGTACCGGCCAGGGTGTAACGATAGATGTTGTCGACGAACAGCAGAACGTCGTTACCTTCGTCACGGAACTTCTCGGCCATGGTCAGGCCGGTCAGTGCTACGCGCAGACGGTTACCCGGCGGCTCGTTCATCTGACCGTAAACCAGTGCCACTTTGTCCAGAACGTTGGAATCCTTCATCTCGTGGTAGAAGTCGTTACCCTCACGAGTACGCTCACCCACACCGGCGAACACGGAATAACCGCTGTGCTCGATGGCGATGTTACGGATCAGTTCCATCATGTTTACGGTTTTGCCTACACCGGCACCACCGAACAGACCGACTTTACCACCCTTGGCGAACGGGCAAACCAGGTCGATAACCTTGATGCCGGTTTCCAGCAGGTCGTTGCCGCCCGCTTGTTCAGCGAAGGTTGGCGCAGGACGGTGAATGCCCCAGCGCTCTTCGGTGTCGATCGGGCCAGCTTCGTCGATCGGGTTACCGAGGACGTCCATGATCCGGCCCAGGGTCGCTTTACCGACTGGTACGGAGATGGCTGCGCCAGAGTCGGTGACTTCCAGACCGCGCTTCAAGCCTTCGGTGGAACCCATCGCAATGGTACGAACCACGCCGTCGCCCAGCTGTTGCTGAACTTCGAGGGTGGTTTCAGCCGCGCTCACTACTTTCAGCGCGTTGTAGATGCTCGGTACGCTGTCGCGTGGAAATTCCACGTCGATAACGGCGCCGATGATTTGAACGATACGTCCGCTACTCATAGCTGGATCCTCTGAATATTTGAACCGTTAAACCGCGGCAGCGCCGCCGACGATTTCCGAGATCTCTTGGGTGATCGCAGCCTGACGCGCCTTGTTGTAGACCAGCTGCAAATCGCTGATCAAATCACCGGCGTTGTCGGTAGCGTTCTTCATCGCGATCATCCGCGCAGCTTGTTCAGCCGCGTTGTTCTCGACCACCGCCTGGTAGACCTGCGACTCCACGTAACGGACCATCAAGCCGTCAAGCAGCTCTTTGGCGTCCGGTTCGTACAGATAATCCCAGTGGTGCTTGAGTTCCTGATCCGGGGTTGCCACCAGCGGAATCAACTGCTCCACGGTAGGCGATTGCGTCATGGTGTTAACGAATTTGTTGGACACCACGGACAGGCGGTCAATACGGCCGTCCAGGTAGGCATCCAGCATCACCTTGACGCTGCCGATCAGGTCATTGATCGACGGCTCTTCACCCAGGTGGCTGATAGCTGCTACGACGTTACCGCCGAAGTTGCGGAAGAAAGCCGCACCCTTGCTACCAACAACACACAGATCAATCTCGACGCCGTTTTCGCGGTTTACCGCCATGTCCTTGACCAAAGCCTTGAACAGGTTGGTGTTCAAGCCACCACACAGACCACGGTCACTGCTCACCACGACATAACCGACGCGCTTTACTTCACGGTCGAGCATGAATGGGTGGCGATATTCCGGGTTGGCGTTGGCCAGATGGCCAATAACCTGGCGGATGCGCTCCGCATAAGGACGGCTAGCAGCCATGCGCATTTGTGCCTTGCGCATTTTACTGACCGCCACTTTTTCCATGGCGCTGGTAATCTTTTGCGTGCTTTTGATGCTCGCAATCTTACTGCGAATCTCTTTTGCGCCTGCCATGTAACACCTATCAGGTTAGCAAGCGGGAGCCTTGCGGCTCCCGCTGCGGCTTACCAGGTTTGGGTGGCCTTGAACTTCTCGATACCGGCTTTCATGCCAGCGTCGATTTCGTCATTGAAGTCACCCTTCACGTTGATCTTCGCCATCAAATCGGCGTGATCGCGGTTGAAGAAAGCAATCAGCGCTTGTTCAAAGCTGCCGACCTTGGCGATTTCGACGTCAGTCAGGAACCCACGCTCAGCGGCATACAGCGACAGCGCCATGTCAGCGATCGACATTGGTGCGTATTGCTTCTGCTTCATCAGCTCGGTAACGCGCTGACCATGCTCAAGTTGCTTACGGGTCGCTTCGTCCAGGTCAGAAGCGAACTGGGCGAATGCCGCCAGTTCACGGTACTGAGCCAGAGCGGTACGGATACCACCGGAGAGCTTCTTGATGATCTTGGTCTGAGCGGCACCACCCACACGGGATACCGAAACACCGGCGTTCACAGCAGGACGGATCCCGGAGTTGAACATGGCCGATTCCAGGAAGATCTGACCGTCGGTGATGGAAATCACGTTGGTCGGAACGAACGCGGAAACGTCGCCAGCCTGGGTTTCGATGATCGGCAGTGCGGTCAGGGAACCGGTTTTGCCGGTCACTGCGCCGTTGGTGAACTTCTCTACGTACTCTTCCGAAACGCGGGATGCGCGCTCCAGCAGACGGGAGTGGAGATAGAACACGTCGCCTGGGTAAGCTTCACGGCCTGGTGGACGGCGCAGCAGCAGGGAGATCTGGCGATAAGCCACTGCTTGCTTGGACAGATCGTCATAAACGATCAGCGCGTCTTCACCGCGGTCGCGGAAGAATTCACCCATGGTGCAACCGGAGTACGGTGCCAGGAATTGCAGTGCTGCAGATTCCGAAGCGCTCGCTGCCACGACGATGGTGTTAGCCAGTGCGCCGTTTTCTTCCAGCTTGCGAACCACGTTGGCGATGGTCGATTGCTTCTGACCGATCGCGACGTAGACGCAGAAAATGCCGCTGTCTTTCTGGTTGATGATCGCGTCGATCGCCAGAGCGGTTTTACCGATCTGACGGTCACCGATGATCAGCTCACGCTGGCCACGGCCGACAGGAATCATGGCATCGACAGCCTTGTAGCCAGTCTGTACAGGCTGGTCTACCGACTTACGCCAGATCACGCCTGGAGCAACTTTCTCGACCGCATCGGTCTCGGTGTTGTTCAGCGGACCTTTGCCGTCAACTGGGTTACCCAGTGCGTCGACTACGCGACCCAGCAGTTCCTTACCAACCGGAACTTCGAGGATACGGCCGGTGCACTTGGCGCTCATGCCTTCAGCCAGAGACTGATAGGAGCCCAATACAACGGCACCTACGGAGTCTTGCTCCAGGTTGAGAGCCATACCGAAGACGCCGCCCGGAAACTCGATCATCTCGCCGTACATGACATCGGCCAGACCGTGAATCCGCACGATACCGTCAGATACGCTGACGACAGTGCCTTCGTTACGGGCTTGGGAGGTCACATCGAGCTTGTCGATGCGGCCCTTGATAATTTCACTTATTTCGGAAGGATTGAGTTGCTGCATTGCTCTGCTGCCCCTTCAAACTCAAGATTTCAATGCTTCGGCAAGGCTCGCGAGTTTGCCGCGAACCGAGCCATCGATAACCAGGTCGCCGGCGCGGATGACAATGCCCCCAATAAGGGATTTGTCTTCCTCGACTTGCAGGCGCACTTCCCGGTTGAGTCGTGCACTGAGAACCTTGGCGAGTTTGTCTTGCTGTTCTTGGTTCAATGCAAAAGCACTGGTCACTTCAACGTCTACCGACTTCTCTTGTTCAGCCTTGTACAGGTCGAACAGAGCGGATATCTCCGGCAAAAGCGGGAGACGGTCGTTTTCGGCAACGACGTGAATGAAGTTCTGTGCCTTGGCATCAAACTTGTCGCCGCACACGTCAATAAACGTGGCGGCCTTGTTTGCGCTCGTCAGTCGCGGGGCCTTGAGCACGCGCTGCATAGTGCCGTCTTGCGACACTGCTGCAGCCAGGCCGAGCATGGCTGACCAAGAGGCCAGTTGCTGGTGGGCCTGGGCGTGCTCGAAGGCTGCCTTAGCGTAAGGTCGGGCCAACGTGGTCAATTCTGCCATGATCGCCCTCGCTTAAATTTCAGCAGCCAGTTTGTTTACCAGCTCCGCGTGCGCGTTTTGATCGATTGTGGAACCCAGGATCTTCTCGGCGCCAGAGACTGCCAGGCTACCCAATTGGGCACGCAGCGCGTCTTTGACACTGTTCAGTTCCTGCTCGATCTCGGCCTGAGCCTGAACCTTCACACGGTCAGCGTCGATACGGGCTTTTTCAACAGCCTCTTCAACGATCTGGTTACCGCGTTTCTTGGCTTGCTCAATGATTTCGGCTGCCTGAGCTTTTGCTTCGCGCAGTTGCTGACCCGCTTTATCTTGGGCCAGCTCCAGGTCGCGAGCTGCTCGGGCGGCAGCGTCCAGTCCATCCGCGATCTTCTTCTGACGTTCGTGCAAAGCCGCGATGACCGGAGGCCACACGAACTTCATGCAAAACAGTACAAAAATGAAGAACGCAACGGACTGGCCAATCAGGGTTGCATTAATGTTCACGCCAACACCTCGCTCGTTCGTTGCACATCACACCAATTACTCGAAGGTTCGAGTAATTAGCCAGCGAGTTGACCAACGAATGGGTTCGCGAAAGTGAAGAACAGAGCGATACCAACACCGATCATGGTTACGGCGTCGAGCAGACCGGCAACGATGAACATTTTAACTTGCAGCATTGGAACCATTTCTGGCTGACGCGCTGCGCCTTCCAGGAACTTGCCGCCCAACAGGCCGAAACCAATTGCGGTACCCAGTGCGCCCAGGCCGATCAACAGTGCAACAGCGATAGCGGTTAGACCAACTACAGTTTCCATCTTTCCTCCCGACTTTTACGTCGTATGGTTTAGGTTTTTTAGATTTTAAAGCGGTAAAACAAATCGTTTCATAGCCCTGTTCGGGCCCCCACCCGTTTGACCGGATGGGACATCAGACTAGTCGAGACTGGTCTTAATGGTTCTCTTCGTGTGCCATCGACAGGTAGACGATGGTCAGCATCATGAAGATAAACGCCTGCAGGGTGATGATCAGGATGTGGAACACAGCCCACGCCCACTGCAGAACTACGCCCAGGCCGCTAAGCCAGAGCAGACCGCTGCCGAACATCACAGCAATCAGAATGAAGACCAGTTCGCCGGCGTACATGTTGCCGAACAGACGCAGTGCCAACGAGATTGGCTTGGCGATCAGTGTCACGAACTCCAGCAGGAAGTTCACCGGAATCAGCAGGGCTTGAACGAAGATGTTCTTGCTGCCGAACGGGTGCAGGGTCAGTTCGCCGATAAAGCCGCCGATGCCCTTGACCTTGATGCTGTAGAAAATGATCAACGCGAACACCGACAGGGCCATGCCCAGGGTAGCGTTCGGGTCAGTGGTGGATACGGCACGGAATGGAATGTGCGCATCACCAGTGATCAGGATGGCCAGCTGAGGAATCCAGTCGACCGGAATCAGGTCGACGGCGTTCATCAGGAAGACCCAGACGAAGATGGTCAGTGCCAACGGTGCAATCACCGGGCTACGGCCATGGAAGCTGTCTTTCACGCTGCCATCGACGAATTCGACCAATACTTCAACGAAGTTCTGCAAAGCACCAGGCTGACCGGAAGTCGCCTTCTTCGCCGCCATGCGGAAAAGAAGAACGAAGATCAGACCCAACGCGACCGACCAGCCGAGAGTATCGACGTGGAAAGCCCAGAAGCCCATTTCTTTGGCTTCTGCTGCGGTGTGGGCAAAACCCCACCCGCCAGTTGGGTGCTGACCGAAGGTCAGGTTCTGCAAGTGGTGCTGGATATAGCCCGAAGCGGTTGTTTCTGCCATGGTTGCCTCAAACGCCCTAAGGTCTCGAAAGTCTTGTTCTCATCAGCAGGGGCGCGAACCAGCTGACCAGTTGGGTCAACACGAAGACGCCGAATACAGCTAGCGGCGCCAATGGCTTCACACCTGCGAACGTCAATGCAAAGAGCACTGCCGTCAAAATCAGTTTGCCCGCCTCACCGGCATAAAAAGACCGGACGATGGCTTGGGCTGCTCGGGCGCCGGAAAACCGAAATGCCCTGTGAGCGAAATAAACATTGGGCAGCAAAGCTATCAGGCCTCCGCAGAGTCCTGAGTACCCGGCAACGACTCCGTGCCATTGCCAGAGCGCCAAAGCGGCGATCAGCAAAACGACAAACTGAGCCATTAACACCGGAAAAACTGCCAGGCGATGGAACGGCAAGCGGTTTGGCGTGCGGCTTTCCATCACAATTACTCCCCAATGGTCGGCTGCCAGAATTCAATAACTTGGCATAATTTGTGCCGACAAAATGCGCGCAGAGTATAGGGGCGGTTCTGCCCCTATTCAACCGTCAGGTAGTGATTTCCGACTGCACGCTACATGAGGAAATGTTTCAACGAATGTGCGCGAGCACACCTTGAAGCTCATCGAGGGAGTTGTAACCAATAACCAACTGCCCTTTCCCCTTCTTTCCGTGGCGGATCTGCACCGCAGAGCCTAGGCGTTCAGCCAGGCGCTGCTCGAGTCGGGCGATATCAGGGTCCTGTTTAACCGGTTCAGCAGGCTCCTGTTTGCCACTCAACCACTGGCGAACCAGTGCCTCGGTTTGGCGCACCGTCAGCCCTCGTGCGACAACATGTCGCGCCCCTTCAACCTGTTGATTCTCCGGTAAACCGAGCAAAGCACGCGCATGACCCATTTCCAGGTCGCCGTGCGACAGCATGGTTTTGATAACTTCCGGCAACGCGATCAAGCGTAGCAGGTTGGCCACGGTCACGCGGGATTTGCCCACGGCTTCGGCGACTTGCTGCTGAGTCAGCTGGAATTCCTGCTGCAAACGCTGCAAGGCCACGGCTTCTTCGATGGGATTGAGGTCTTCGCG
This sequence comes from Pseudomonas mandelii, assembly GCF_900106065.1. Classification (NCBI taxonomy): domain Bacteria; kingdom Pseudomonadati; phylum Pseudomonadota; class Gammaproteobacteria; order Pseudomonadales; family Pseudomonadaceae; genus Pseudomonas; species Pseudomonas mandelii. The sequence continues at coordinate 2,223,451 of NZ_LT629796.1, read as the reverse complement.
CTGGATGTTCTCGATCAGCGCCATGGCGATCGCGGTTTCATCCGGCACATCGCGAACCATCGCCGGGATGGTTTCCTGGCCAGCCTGCTGGCTGGCGCGCCAGCGGCGTTCACCGGCGATGATTTCAAATCGACCGCTGCCAATCGGACGCACCACGATCGGCTGCATCACGCCCTGGGCCTTGATCGACTGCGCCAGTTCTTCCAGCGCCTGAGGATCCATGTCCCGACGCGGCTGGTACTTGCCGCGCTGGATCAAGTCCAGGGGCAGGTGCTGCAGCTCACGCTGATCGGCCTGGACCGCTTGTTCTTCCAGCGAGCTGACAGTCGGACCACTCAGCAGTGCATCCAGTCCACGTCCGAGACCTCGTTTCTTGACGGCCATGGGGATTCCTTAAGTTGCCTGAGCGGCGGCGGTGCGTGAGTTTTTGCGTTGACGACGAACAAGCTCGCCGGCCAATGCCAGATAGGCGATAGCGCCACGCGATGCTTTGTCGTAGGCCAGCGCCGGCATGCCATAGCTAGGTGCTTCGGCCAGACGGATGTTGCGCGGGATGACGGTGTCGTACAGCTGCTCGCCGAAGTGCTCCTTGAGCTGCGCCGATACATCGTTCATCAGGCTCAGGCGCGGGTCATACATGGTCCGCAACAGGCCTTCGACTTTCAGATTCGGGTTGAGCAATTCAGCGATGCGCTTGATGTTATCCACAAGGTCGCTCAAACCTTCGAGCGCGAAGTACTCGCACTGCATGGGGATAATTACCCCGTCAGCCGCAACCAACGCGTTCAGCGTCAGCATCGACAACGACGGCGGGCAGTCGATCAAAATGTAATCGTAGTTTTCACGGATCGGCGCCAACGCACTGCGCAGGCGACTTTCCTTCATCTGCATTTCCAGCAGAACCACTTCGGCTGCAGTCAGGTCACGGTTGGCCGGCAACAGCTGGTATCCGCCGTGCTCGGAGTAGTGCATGGCCTCAGCCAGGTCACACTCGCCGATCAGCAGGTCGTAGACCGAGTTTTCCAGCCCGTGTTTATCCACACCGCTACCCATGGTGGCGTTGCCCTGTGGATCGAGATCGATCAACAGCACCCGGCGCTTGGTAGCGACCAGGGAAGCTGCGAGGTTGATGCAGGTGGTGGTTTTACCCACACCACCTTTCTGGTTCGCTATCGCGAATACCTTAGCCATTCTTGCTTGTGTTCCCAATCATGCCGTGCGGCGCAGTATCAGCAGATGGCGTTGGCCTTGGCAACCAGGTACGGCCAGGGCGTGTTCGCTATCGAGGTGGAAGTCTGCCGGCAATGCTACCAGCTCATCAGCCGGATGAACGCCCTTCATTGCCAGCCAGCGTGTATCGGCATCGCCCAAGTGGCGAGTCCAGTTGCTGAAGTTTTCCATGCTGCTGAACGCCCGGGAGATGATCCCGTTGAATGGCTGGGCAGGCTGGAAAGCTTCGACACGACTGTGGATAACTTGCAGGTTGTCCAGTTTGAGTTCGAGTTTGACCTGGGTCAGGAAGCGGGTTTTCTTGCCGTTGCTGTCCAAACAGGTCACTTGCGAGTCTGGAAACAGGATGGCCAACGGAATACCCGGCATGCCGCCGCCGCTGCCAACGTCCAGCCAGCGACCATTCTCGACAAACGACATCACGCTCAAACTATCGAGCAGATGACGGGAGACCATTTCGTCCGGATCGCGCACGGCAGTCAGGTTGTAAGCCTTGTTCCATTTGATCAACAGGGCCAGGTAGCCCAGCAGCTGCGCATGCTGGGCTTCTGTCAGCGTGACACCGAGCTGGCGAGCGCCTGTGGATAACTCTTCGGCATGTTGCGAGGTGACCAACGAACTCAAGCGCTTTGCTCCAACTGACGGCCCGCGCCGCGTTTTTTCAAATGAATCATCAACAGCGAAATCGCTGCCGGCGTGACACCCGGGATACGTGACGCCTGGCCCAAAGTCTCTGGACGGGTCGCGCCGAGCTTGCTCTGGATCTCTTTTGAGAGACCGGAAATGTTTGTGTAATCGATATCCACAGGCAGTTTTGTATCTTCGCTGGCCCGCAGGCGAGCGATTTCATCCTGCTGGCGATCGATGTAGCCGGCGTACTTGGTCTTGATTTCGACCTGCTCGGCGACTTGTGGATCTTCCGCGCCCCCACCGGTCACGGCGATCAGACCAGCGTAGTCGATTTCCGGACGGCTCAGCAGGTTGAGCAAATTGTATTCGTGAGTCAGCGGCGTACCGAACTTCTCGGAAATCGTATCGCCCTGCTCAGTGCCCGGGCGGACCCAGGTACTTTTCAGGCGCTGTTCTTCAAGGTCGATGCTTTCGCGTTTCTTGCAGAAGGCCGCCCAACGCGCGTCATCCACCAGACCCAGCTCGCGACCTTTTTCGGTCAGACGCAGGTCGGCGTTGTCTTCACGCAGGATCAGGCGGTACTCGGCACGGGAAGTGAACATCCGGTACGGCTCTTGAGTACCGAGAGTAATCAGGTCGTCGACCAACACCCCGATGTACGCCTCGTCGCGACGCGGGCACCAGGCATCTTTGCCCTGCGCACGCAGAGCCGCGTTGGCGCCAGCCAGCAAACCCTGGGCGCCGGCTTCTTCGTAACCAGTGGTGCCGTTGATTTGCCCGGCGAAAAACAGACCGCCGATGACTTTGGTTTCGAGGCTGTACTTCAGGTCACGCGGGTCGAAGTAGTCGTACTCGATGGCATAGCCAGGACGAACAATGTGCGCGTTTTCCATGCCGCGGATCGATTGCACGATCTGCAGTTGCACGTCGAACGGCAAGGATGTGGATATCCCGTTCGGGTACAGCTCGTGCGTAGTCAAACCTTCCGGCTCGATGAAGACCTGGTGGCTTTCCTTGTCGGCAAAGCGGTGGATCTTGTCTTCGATCGACGGGCAATACCGCGGGCCGATGCCTTCGATCAGCCCTGCATCGGAATACATCGGAGAACGATCGAGGTTGGCGGCAATGATTTCGTGGGTGCGAGCGTTGGTGTGGGTAATCCAGCAGCTCACCTGTTTCGGATGTTGCTCTTTGGACCCCATGAACGACATCACCGGGATCGGTGTATCGCCTGCTTGCTCGGTCATCACCGAGAAATCCACAGAACGACCGTCGATCCGCGGTGGCGTACCGGTTTTCAGGCGACCGACTCGCAGCGGCAATTCACGCAGACGATGAGCCAGGGCGATCGATGGCGGATCGCCGGCACGGCCACCGGAGTAATTCTGCAAGCCGATGTGGATAAGTCCACCGAGGAAGGTGCCAGTGGTCAACACCACGGAATCGGCGAAGAAACGCAGACCCATCTGGGTGACAACACCGCGCACTTGTTCCTGCTCGACGATCAGGTCATCAGCAGCTTGTTGAAATATCCACAGGTTCGGCTGGTTTTCCAAAGCTTCGCGGACAGCGGCCTTGTACAGAACCCGGTCTGCCTGAGCGCGAGTCGCTCGTACGGCCGGACCTTTGCGGCTGTTCAACACGCGAAATTGAATACCACCTTTGTCGGTAGCCATGGCCATCGCGCCGCCGAGGGCATCGATTTCTTTCACCAGATGGCTTTTACCGATCCCACCGATGGCGGGGTTGCAACTCATGGCACCGAGGGTTTCCACGTTATGCGTCAACAACAGGGTTTTTGCACCCATACGTGCTGAGGCCAGTGCTGCCTCGGTACCGGCATGACCGCCGCCGATGACGATCACTTCAAAACGGGAAGGGAAATCCACCACGCACCTCGTGCCTGCTTCAGTTAGGTAATCAGGAATAGTTTGAGCTCAGGTTTCTGGACCTGGTCGACAAGTATAGGGACTTCGCCCTTCCTAAAGAACCCTTTGCACAAAATTTAACCAGCTGTGGAGAAGTCGGGGTTATAGAAATTAAAAAGAGAGAAATTTATTAAATCTTTGTTTTTATGTTTATTTCTACTGAGTCACATTTCTGTGGATAGATCGCTACAAGCCTTTATATTCAATATGTACAGCGATTCAAAACCCTGTGGTCATGTACCAAGGAGGCCCTTGGATAACCGGTTTAAGCCTGTGGATGAAAGGGATGGTTATCCACAGGGGCGGTTATCTTCAGTTTTCACGCCCTGTTATCAACTGCCCTTAGTGGCACTTACTCACAGGGCTTAATCCACAGATAAATGCTGATCGAGCAAATTCCGGACACGGAAAATCCGCTCAAGCAGAAAGAATCTGCTCGGCACTGGAGGAAATTTAAGGCAAGGGAGGGAACAGACAGGCGCGAACGGCCTGTCTGTGTATATCGGAAGGACTATTTACCGATGCAGAAGCTGGAAAAAATACGTCCCAGCAGATCATCCGAGCTGAATGCGCCGGTGATCTCACCCAAAGAGTGCTGAGCCTGGCGCAAATCTTCCGCCAGCAGCTCACCAGCACCCGCCAGAGTCAACTGCGCACGGCCATGCTCAAGGGATGCGCTGGCGTGTCGCAACGCATCAAGGTGACGCCTGCGTGCACTGAAGCTGCTTTCCGAAGTCTGCTCGTAACCCATGCAGGCCTTGAGATGTTCGCGTAGCAATTCCAGCCCCATACCGCCAGATTTGGCACTAAGGCTGATGGTGACGTGGCCATCGTCACTGACTTCCAGGGCAATCGCTTCTCCCGTCAGGTCAGCCTTATTACGGATCAGCGTAACTTTTGCCGGATCCGGGCGGATTTCAAGGAACTCCGGCCATAACGCAAACGGATCAAGTGCCTCAGGAGCGGTCGCATCGACCACCAGCAACACCCGATCTGCTTCGCCGATGGCTTTCAACGCCCGCTCGACGCCGATTTTTTCCACCTGGTCATCGGTATCCCGCAGACCGGCGGTGTCGACCACGTGCAACGGCATGCCATCGATGTGGATATGTTCGCGAAGAATATCCCGGGTGGTGCCGGCAATCTCGGTCACGATCGCGGCTTCTCGACCGGCCAAGGCATTCAGCAGGCTGGACTTGCCGGCATTTGGCCGGCCGGCAATGACCACGGTCATCCCGTCGCGAAGCAAAGCACCTTGCCCAGCTTCACGAAGTACTGTGGATAATTCATCGCGCACTTTGTCGAGCATGGCCAGTACGTGGCCGTCGGCCAGGAAGTCGATTTCTTCTTCCGGGAAATCGATCGCAGCCTCGACGTAGATGCGCAGGCCGATCAACTGCTCGGTGAGGTTATGCACACGCAGGGAGAATGCGCCTTGCAACGAACGCAGTGCATTTCGCGCAGCCTGTGCAGAACTGGCCTCGATCAAGTCGGCGATGGCTTCCGCCTGGGCCAGGTCGAGCTTGTCGTTGAGGAAGGCGCGTTCACTGAATTCTCCTGGCCGAGCCAGACGACAGCCCAGTTCCAGACAACGTTTGAGCAGCATATCGAGAACAATCGGCCCGCCATGCCCCTGCAGTTCAAGCACATCTTCGCCGGTGAAGGAGTTCGGTCCGGGGAAATACAGCGCGATGCCTTCGTCCAGCACCTCTTCGTTTTCGTTGAGAAACGGACCGTAGTGGGCAAATCGAGGTTTCAATTCCCGACCGCTGATCGCCCTGGCAGCAATGCTCGCCAACGGCCCGGAAATACGGACGATGCCCACACCGCCGCGACCTTGAGCGGTGGCGACAGCTGCGATGGTTTCCCGAGGAACGCTCATAAACCAGTACCCAGACAAAAATGACAGATAGCAAAACGCCCCACTAGGGGGCGTTTTGAGTGGTTATCCACAGTGTAAATCAGGCAGCTGCTTTGGTAGCTGCTTCGACTTTACGAGTGATGTACCACTGTTGGGCGATGGACAGGCAGTTGTTCACAACCCAGTACAGCACCAGACCAGCCGGGAACCACAGGAAGAAGAAGGTGAAGATGATTGGCATCAGCTTCATGACCTTCGCCTGCATCGGATCCGGAGGAGTCGGGTTCAACTGCTGCTGGATAAACATGGTTGCACCCATGATGATCGGCAGAATGAAGAACGGATCCTTGATCGACAGGTCAGTAATCCACAGCATGAACGGCGCTTGGCGCATTTCAACGCTTTCCAGCAGAACCCAGTACAGCGACAGGAAAACCGGCATCTGCACGAGGATTGGCAAGCAACCACCCAGCGGATTGATCTTCTCTTTCTTGTACAGCTCCATCATGGCTTGCGACATTTTCTGCCGATCATCGCCATGTTGCTCTTTCAGCGCAGCCAGTTTCGGTGCCACTGCACGCATGCGCGCCATGGATTTGTAGCTGGCAGCCGACAGCGGGAAGAAAATCCCCTTGATCAGCATGGTCAGGAAGATGATCGACCAGCCCCAGTTACCGATCAGCGCGTGGATGTGTTGCAGCAGCCAGAAGATTGGCTGGGCAATGAACCACAGAATGCCGTAATCGACGGTCAATTCCAGACCTGGGGACAACTCTTTCAGCACAGCCTGGCTTTTTGGACCAGCGTACAGAACAGCGCTGACTTCGGCTTTTGCACCTGGTGCAACGGTCACTGCCGGAGCGGTGTAGCCGATGATGTAGTTGCCTTTGCTGTCTTTACGGGTCTGGACGAGGTTGTTTTCGCTCTTCGCCGGAATCCACGCGGTCACGAAGTAGTGTTGCAACCAGGCAACCCAACCGCCGTTAACGGTTTCTTTCAGCTGAGCCTTGTCCATGTCCTTCATCGACACTTTCTTGTACGGCTCGTTACTTGTCCACAGGGCAGCGCCCAGGTAAGTCGCGGTGCCGGTGGCAGTGCTGGAAGAAGGATCGGAGCTGGCGTCACGCTTCAGCTGGGCGAACATCGCACCCGACCAAGGCTTGGCGCTTTCGTTGTCGATCAGGTAGGAAACGGTTACGTCATACAAGCCACGTTTTACGGTGAAACGCTTGATGTAGTTGACGCCGTCCTTGCTGAACTTCAGGTCCACGACCATTTGGTCCTGACCGTCAGCCAGTTGGTAGATCTTCTTCTCGGAGGAGTAAACCGGGCGACCGGCTGGACTTGCGTCCGGACCGTCGGTGCCGATCAGACCGCTCTGGGCCAGATAAGTCCGCTCGTTGCCGTTATCGAACAACTGGAATGGAATTTCCGGATGGTCCTGGCGACGTGGATACAGCGGCAACGTCAGTTGGGCAACATCACCACCTTGTGGATCGATAGCCAGGTTGAGCACATCCGTTTTGATCTGGATGAGGTCTTTGCTTACAGCCACTGGTGTTTCAGTAGGTGCAGTTGCACTGGTATCACTTGGTGCGCGTGGAATGTCGTCACTGACAGAAGCATTATTGCCAGTCGCCGTGTCCGGTAGGCCCGGTGCGGTAGTACTGGAAGCAACATTCTGAGTCGGCAGGGCAGCCTGGCCATAGTCCTGGTTCCATTTAAGAACCATAACGTAGGACACGATTGCCAGGGCGACGATCAGGATCGTGCGTTTGATATCCATGATTACTCGGCCATCGAAGAAGAACGGGAGGTAGGGATAGGCGGAACCGGGTCATAACCACCGGGATTCCACGGATGACAGCGACCTAAACGACGAAAGGTCAGCCAGCCACCGCGCAGAAGGCCATGATTTTCTATGGCTTCATACGCGTAGCAGGAACAACTGGGGTAGAAACGACAGTGACTGGCCATCAGAGGACTAATGGCATAGCGATAAAACTGGATCGGAACGAGTGCCAGTTTACGCATCGGGACTGTCTACCCCTACAGTTTCGGTTTTGACTGCTGGTACCGGCTTGCTACGTGCCAGACGCTTCCAGAGCTTGCCGAAATGCTGAATCAATTCGGGGTTTTCTACGTCACCCAAACCTTTGCGCGCGACGATAACGATGTCCCAACCGACCAGTGAATCCTGGTTCAGGCGAAACGATTCGCGCATCAGACGTTTGAGGCGATTGCGCTCGACGGAGAGCTTTACGCTCTTTTTCCCGATAACCAACCCGAGACGGGGGTGATCAAGATCGTTGTTGCGCGCAAGGAGCAGGAGATTTTTCCCCGGAACCTTGCCGGTAGGGGAGTCAAAGACTGCCTTGAAATGCCGGGGAGTAAGCAGACGCTTTTCCCGACTGAAGTCCTGACTCACCTCCAGTGCCGGATTATCAAACTGCCAGACGCGCACGACCTTTGGCGCGACGACGCGACAGGACGGCACGACCGTTCTTGGTAGCCATGCGAGCACGGAAACCGTGGGTACGAGCGCGTTTGATAGTGCTTGGTTGGAAAGTACGTTTCATTGTCGTGTTACCTGGTTCGTCCACAACGGGCCGGAATGGCCCCCGTTTTAAGAGACCGGGGATTCTAGAGAAAGCAAGCCTCTAGGTCAATTTCCAACCAGCGTTTCCTTATAAATAGATCTCCAGGCCTTTTCTCGTCCGCACGCCTTCGCTAGATATAGAAATAAAGAAGGACGTTATTTAAAGCTTTTTTGTAAAGCTTATAAAAGCTAGGGAGGCGATCTTCTGTGGATAACTACCTTTAGCCCTTCTATCCCGTGCTGTACAGAGAATGACAACTACGGTGGAAAACAGGGGGCAGCCTGTGCTGCACTGTCGGATAAGCTGTGGGTGGAATGGCCAGTTATCCACAGGCGGGTTATCCACCGAGTTTCACCCCCACTTGTCCAGTGCCCTCATGGGCGGTTATCCACAGAGCTTATGCACATACCATTGGTCGCCTTTTTGGCGGTTAACGCGTTGATAATTCATGGCCTGTGCGCAACCTGCATGTGGATAAGTGGGCGTCTGGCCGCTACAATGGCCGCTTGTTTTTGCCTCACCGGCTTTCAACTTAGGGGATATCCGTGTCAGTGGAACTTTGGCAGCAGTGCGTGGAGCTTTTGCGCGATGAGCTGCCTGCCCAACAATTCAACACTTGGATCCGTCCACTACAGGTCGAAGCCGAAGGCGACGAGTTGCGTGTCTACGCACCGAATCGTTTTGTTCTCGACTGGGTCAACGAAAAGTACCTGGGCCGCGTCCTTGAACTACTGGATGAGCATGGCAATGGCATCGCGCCCGCGCTCTCCTTATTAATAGGCAGCAAACGCAGTTCGGCACCGCGTGCGGCACCAAATGCACCGTTGGCCGCCGCTGCTTCCCAGGCTCAGGCCGCTCAAGCGCCTGTCAGCGCTCCAGCGCCAGCCCCGGCGGCCGCACCGACCAAGCGTGCGACGCAAAAAGTGGCGGAGGTCAGTGAAGAGCCGTCACGCGACAGCTTCGACCCGATGGCCGGCGCCAGCTCGCAACAGGCTCCTATTCGGTCAGAGCAGCGCACGGTGCAAGTCGAAGGCGCGCTCAAGCACACCAGTTACCTGAACCGCACGTTCACCTTCGAAAACTTTGTCGAGGGTAAGTCCAACCAGCTGGCCCGGGCTGCCGCCTGGCAGGTCGCGGATAACCCCAAGCACGGTTACAACCCGCTCTTCCTTTATGGCGGCGTCGGCTTGGGTAAGACTCACTTGATGCATGCTGTGGGTAACCATCTATTAAAGAAGAACCCGAATGCCAAGGTCGTGTACCTGCACTCGGAGCGATTCGTCGCCGACATGGTCAAGGCCCTGCAGCTGAACGCGATCAACGAGTTCAAACGCTTCTACCGTTCGGTGGATGCACTGCTGATCGATGACATTCAGTTCTTCGCTCGCAAAGAGCGGTCCCAGGAAGAGTTTTTCCACACCTTCAACGCCCTGCTTGAAGGTGGCCAGCAGGTCATTCTTACCAGTGACCGCTACCCGAAAGAAATCGAAGGCCTTGAAGAGCGCCTTAAATCCCGCTTCGGCTGGGGCCTGACGGTCGCCGTCGAGCCGCCGGAGCTGGAAACCCGCGTCGCGATCCTGATGAAAAAGGCTGACCAGGCCAAAGTCGATCTGCCACACGATGCGGCGTTCTTTATTGCCCAGCGTATCCGCTCCAACGTCCGTGAGCTGGAAGGCGCGCTTAAACGCGTGATCGCACACTCGCACTTCATGGGCCGCGACATCACCATCGAGTTGATTCGCGAATCCCTGAAAGACCTGTTGGCGCTGCAAGACAAACTGGTCTCTGTGGATAACATTCAGCGCACGGTCGCCGAGTACTACAAGATCAAGATTTCCGATCTGCTGTCCAAGCGTCGTTCTCGCTCGGTCGCACGTCCGCGTCAGGTTGCAATGGCGTTGTCCAAAGAGTTGACTAACCACAGCCTGCCCGAAATCGGCGATGTGTTTGGTGGCCGCGACCATACGACCGTTTTGCACGCCTGCCGCAAGATCAACGAACTTAAGGAATCCGACGCGGACATCCGCGAGGACTACAAGAACCTGCTGCGTACACTGACTACTTGATGAACACCAGCGCAGCTTATTAAGGCAAGGGACTAGACCATGCATTTCACCATTCAACGCGAAGCCCTGTTGAAACCCCTGCAACTGGTCGCAGGCGTCGTCGAGCGCCGACAGACCTTGCCGGTGCTCTCCAACGTGCTGCTGGTTGTCGAAGGCCAGCAACTGTCGCTGACCGGTACCGACCTGGAAGTCGAGCTGGTCGGTCGTGTGCAACTCGAAGAGCCTGCGGACCCGGGTTCCATCACTGTGCCTGCGCGCAAGCTGATGGACATCTGCAAGAGCTTGCCGAACGATGCGCTGATCGACATTAAGGTCGATGAGCAGAAGCTCGTCGTGAAGGCCGGTCGTAGCCGCTTCACCCTGTCGACCCTGCCGGCCAACGATTTCCCTACGGTCGAAGAAGGCCCTGGCTCGCTGACTTGCAGCCTGGAGCAGAGCAAGCTGCGTCGTTTGATCGAACGTACCAGCTTCGCCATGGCCCAGCAGGACGTGCGTTATTACCTGAACGGCATGCTGCTGGAAGTGTCCGAAGGCATCATCCGCGCCGTGGCCACCGACGGTCACCGTCTGGCGATGTGCTCGATGAAGGCCGATATCGGTCAGCCGGATCGCCATCAGGTCATCGTGCCGCGCAAAGGTATTCTTGAACTCGCGCGCTTGCTGACCGAGCCGGACGGCATCGTCAGCATCGTGCTGGGTCAACACCACATCCGCGCGACCACCGGCGAGTTCACCTTCACTTCGAAACTGGTCGACGGTAAATTCCCTGATTACGAGCGCGTTCTGCCAAAAGGCGGCGACAAGCTGGTACTCGGTGATCGCCAAGCGCTGCGTGAAGCATTCAGCCGCACTGCGATCCTGTCCAACGAGAAGTACCGCGGTATCCGACTGCAATTGGCCAACGGCCAGCTGAAAATTCAGGCGAACAACCCGGAGCAGGAAGAAGCTGAAGAAGAGGTCGGCGTCGAGTACAACGGCGGCAATCTGGAAATCGGCTTTAACGTGAGCTATCTGCTCGACGTGCTGGGCGTGATGACCACCGAGCAGGTTCGCCTGATCCTGTCCGACTCGAACAGCAGTGCGCTGGTGCAAGAGTCCGACAACGATGACTCGGCCTACGTTGTCATGCCGATGCGTCTGTAATCATGCTCAGCAGAAGCTAGATGTCTTTAAGTCGCGTCTCGGTCACCGCGGTGCGTAATCTGCACCCGGTGACCTTCTCCCCCTCCCCCCGAATCAATATTCTTTACGGCGCCAACGGCAGCGGCAAAACCAGTGTTCTGGAAGCCATTCACCTGCTGGGGCTTGCCCGTTCGTTTCGTAGCACCCGATTGTTGCCCGTCATTCAGTACGAGCAATTGGCATGCACGGTATTTGGGCAGGTTGAATTGGCCGAGGGTGGCCACAGCGCGTTGGGGATATCTCGCGACAGGCAGGGCGAGTTTCAGATTCGCATCGACGGCCAGAACGCTCGCAGTGCGGCGCAACTGGCGGAGATCCTGCCGCTTCAGTTGATTAACCCGGATAGCTTCCGCTTGTTGGAAGGCGCACCGAAGATTCGTCGGCAGTTTCTCGACTGGGGTGTGTTCCACGTGGAACCGCGATTCATGTCCACCTGGCAGCGCTTGCAGAAGGCCCTGCGCCAGAGAAACTCTTGGCTGCGGCATGGTACACTTGACGCCGTTTCGCAAGCGGTTTGGGACAGGGAACTGTGCCAGGCCAGCGCTGAAATAGATGAATACCGCCGCGCTTACATCAAAGCCTTGAAACCAGTCTTTGAACAGACCTTGAGCGAACTGGTTGAGCTCGAGGGTTTGACGCTCAGCTATTACCGCGGTTGGGACAAGGACCGGGAGTTGAGTGCTGTGCTCTCCGGGTCCCTTCAGCGGGATCAGCAAATGGGTCATACCCAAGCCGGACCACAACGTGCTGATTTGCGCCTTAGGTTGGGTGCACATAACGCCGCGGACATCTTGTCCCGTGGTCAGCAGAAGTTGGTGGTCTGTGCATTGCGGATTGCCCAAGGGCACCTGGTAAGCCAGGCCCGACGCGGCCAGTGTATTTATCTGGTGGATGACCTGCCGTCCGAACTGGACGAGCACCACCGTCGCGCGCTTTGCCGCTTGCTGGAAGACTTACGCTGCCAGGTGTTTATCACCTGTGTAGATCATGAATTATTGAGGGACGGCTGGCAGACGGAAACGCCAGTCGCTCTGTTCCACGTGGAACAGGGCCGTATCACCCAGACCCACGACCATCGGGAGTGAAGGCATTGAGCGAAGAAAATACGAATACCTACGACTCAACGAGCATTAAGGTGCTGAAAGGCCTGGATGCCGTCCGTAAACGTCCTGGTATGTACATTGGTGACACCGACGATGGCAGCGGTCTGCACCACATGGTCTTCGAGGTAGTCGACAACTCCATCGATGAAGCGCTCGCTGGCCACTGTGACGACATCAGCATCATTATCCACCCGGATGAATCCATCACCGTTCGCGACAACGGTCGTGGCATCCCGGTAGACGTGCACAAAGAAGAAGGCGTTTCGGCAGCCGAGGTCATCATGACCGTGCTGCACGCCGGCGGGAAGTTCGACGACAACTCCTACAAAGTATCCGGCGGTCTGCACGGTGTAGGTGTTTCGGTGGTCAACGCCCTGTCCGAAGAGCTAGTCCTGACCGTTCGCCGCAGCGGCAAGATCTGGGAACAGACGTACATTCACGGCGTTCCGAAAGAGCCGATGAAAATTGTTGGTGAGAGCGAAACCACCGGCACCCAGATCCACTTCAAACCGTCCGATCTGACCTTCAAGAATATCCACTTCAGCTGGGACATCCTGGCCAAGCGGATTCGTGAACTGTCCTTCCTCAACTCCGGTGTCGGTATCGTCCTCAAGGATGAGCGCAGCGGCAAGGAAGAGCTGTTCAAGTATGAAGGTGGCCTGCGTGCGTTCGTTGAATACCTGAACACCAACAAGACTCCGGTCAACCAGGTGTTCCACTTCAACATCCAGCGCGAAGACGGCATCGGCGTGGAAATCGCCCTGCAGTGGAACGACAGCTTCAACGAGAACCTGTTGTGCTTCACCAACAACATTCCACAGCGCGATGGCGGTACTCACTTGGTGGGTTTCCGCTCCGCACTGACGCGTAACTTGAACACCTACATCGAAGCGGAAGGTCTGGCGAAGAAGCACAAGGTCGCGACCACCGGTGACGATGCCCGTGAAGGCCTGACCGCAATCATTTCGGTGAAAGTCCCGGATCCGAAGTTCAGCTCCCAGACCAAAGACAAGCTGGTGTCTTCCGAAGTGAAGACCGCGGTCGAACAGGAAATGGGCAAGTACTTCTCCGACTTCCTGCTGGAAAACCCGAACGAGGCCAAACTGGTCGTCGGCAAGATGATCGACGCGGCTCGCGCTCGTGAAGCGGCGCGTAAAGCCCGCGAGATGACCCGTCGCAAAGGCGCGCTGGATATCGCCGGCCTGCCGGGCAAACTGGCTGACTGCCAGGAAAAAGACCCTGCCCTGTCAGAACTGTACCTCGTGGAAGGTGACTCTGCTGGCGGCTCCGCCAAGCAGGGTCGCAACCGCCGGACCCAGGCCATCCTGCCGTTGAAAGGCAAGATCCTGAACGTCGAGAAGGCGCGCTTCGACAAGATGATCTCTTCGCAAGAAGTGGGCACCTTGATCACCGCGCTGGGCTGCGGCATCGGCCGCGACGAGTACAACATCGCCAAGCTGCGTTACCACAACATCATCATCATGACCGATGCTGACGTCGACGGTTCGCACATCCGTACCCTGCTGCTGACCTTCTTCTTCCGTCAGTTGCCGGAACTGATCGAGCGCGGCTACATCTATATCGCTCAGCCGCCGCTGTACAAGGTCAAGAAAGGCAAGCAAGAGCAATACATCAAAGACGACGACGCCATGGAAGAGTACATGACGCAGTCGGCCCTGGAAGACGCGAGCCTGCACCTGAACGAGGATGCTCCGGGTATTTCCGGACCTGCCCTTGAGCGTCTCGTGAACGACTTCCGTCTGGTAATGAAGACTCTCAAGCGTCTGTCGCGACTGTACCCACAGGAACTGACCGAGCACTTCATCTATCTGCCTGCTGTCAGTCTGGAGCAATTGTCTGATCACGCAGCGATGCAGAATTGGATGGCCCAGTACGAAGTCCGTCTGCGCACTGTCGAGAAGTCTGGCCTGGTCTACAAAGCCAGCCTGCGTGAAGACCGTGAACGTAACGTCTGGCTGCCAGAGGTCGAACTGATCTCCCACGGCTTGTCGAACTACGTCACCTTCAACCGCGACTTCTTCGGCAGCAACGATTACAAAACCGTTGTATCCCTGGGCGCTCAACTGAGCACCTTGCTGGACGACGGTGCGTACATCCAGCGTGGCGAGCGCAAAAAGCCGGTCACCGAGTTCAAGGAAGCCCTTGAATGGCTGATGGCTGAAAGCACCAAGCGTCACACCATCCAGCGATACAAAGGTCTGGGCGAAATGAACCCGGATCAGCTGTGGGAAACCACCATGGACCCAAGCCAGCGCCGGATGCTCAAAGTGACCATCGAAGACGCCATTGGCGCAGACCAGATCTTCAACACCCTGATGGGTGATGCGGTCGAACCTCGTCGTGACTTCATCGAAAGCAACGCCTTGGCGGTGTCTAACCTGGATTTCTAATCCAGCAGCTGATGTAGGTTCACTGAATAGTTGCGTACTTTCACAAATAGATGGTTCTATAACCTCCAGAGTTAAGGACCATATTAAAAAGGCCCGCTTACAGCGGGCCTTTTTTTGCACTTGAAAAAGGCCGAATAAGATACCAGAGCGCGGGTACGAGTGACTTGAAACAGAAAAAATACTTACCACTTTCATTTATAAGCGATATGAAAAATACCACTAGAGGTTTAATGGGTTTGATGGTTTTAGCGTTGCTTAAGTATAAGTACATTATACCTTGTTAGTTTTATTGGTAGATCATCCATGTGATGGCCAAGTCAAAAAAACATGCGGATTTTAGGTTTGGGTCATGGATTTTCCTAATATGCTGGAATACTATTTAATACCTAAACTTTCAGGTAAATAACTGTTCTGATAGTGAAATCAAAACCTTACTGAAAATAATTGAAGCCGAATCTTAATTCACGAATTTCTAGAGATAGCGCGTTTAGAGGATAACCGTATAACGGAATACCACCTGAATGATGCTAGCTATAAAACCAGATGGGAAAAATGAACAGCAGGAGGTGTGAAATGTAAAAACGCGACCAAAACCCAGGGGGCTTTGACCGCGCTGATTTGAAGCAGAATTGCTGTCTAGGAAACCGCAATTTCAGCTTTTTTTCAGCTCCTGTCAATCCCCTCCCATCATTTCGACTTTATCGAGGCTGCTCGACGGGAAAGTGTTGCCTGTCGGTCGTGGTCCTTGATTACCGGTCTGTACCCGTCTTTCGCGGTGCAGCGACGGTGCACGTCTATGGAGGTGTGCGATGGCAGTACGTAAGGTAGTTACTCGCAGCTCATGTCATTTCAGGGGGTACTTCCCTTCTCTGAAAAATGGTCATTCCGTGGCCTGGGAGTCCCAGCTGGAAGGAGGTTTTTTTCGGTTACTCGAGCTATCCCCAGACGTTCTTCGCTATGAAGTGCAGCCATCTCGGGAAAGGTTTCGATTGGGTGATTCGTTCGTAGATTACGTTCCTGATCTCCGCGTTTTTCTTGCGAACGGTGGCGAGTGGTGGTTCGAAGTTAAGCCAGAGAAAAAGCTCCTGATCAAAAGCGTCAAGCAAAAGTTGGAAGCAGCCATGGTCCACTTCTCTGAAACTAATAGAAGTTTTTCAGTAGTTACTGATGGCCAAATATGGAGGGAACCGCTGGCGAAAAATTTAAGAAGTATTTTGTATCACCGCCGCGGTCCGTTACTTTCGCAATCCGATCTAGCCGAACTCATCCTAAAATTAGATAAATACAAACCGCAAAAATTAGAAGAAGTTGTGTCAGTTTTTGGAGAAATGGAAGCTTGGCGTTTACTAGGGCTGTGCATCATCGGTGTCGACTTGGAAAAGCCGCTGACTCACAAAACCCCGGTTTTTCTATCTGGAGGACATCGCCATGCAAACCTTTTTGCTTAAGGCGAAGTTAGTTGTTGTTATCAATGGTACGACAATGTCGCTTCAAAGGCGGCTAGTCGACAGACGTTTGCTTTTCTTCGATGAATTGGGCGAACCAACTACGTTGACCGAATATGAGTTTCAGCTCGGATATGAACGACGGGAAATTGAAATTAGCGAAGAGCAACCTTATCTAGGGGAGGTTCCTCATGTAAGGAACGTTGCCCCGGATCTGACCTGTTTCCCTTTGAAACAACGTGAAGAAGCCTTACGCCGTCGTAGATATCTAGAGGGCGTAATGGAGGGTAATACCATTCTACCTAATAAAGAATCGTTGAAAGAAAAATTAGCAGAGGTCGCAGCGAATCTCAAAGATGCATCTGTTCCTTCTGTTTCTACCATTAGAAGATGGTATTCAAGATTTGTAGGTGGAAGTGTTGTAAAACTTGTTCCAAAACATACTGATAAGGGGAGGTCCAACGTAATATCTGGTGAGTTGGAAGAAATATTAAAAAATGTGATAGATGAAATATATCTTCAATTGCAGCGGCACACAATATCGGTAGTAGTGGGGGAATATCTAAAGCGAGTCGATGAGAAAAATGCGTTGCGCCTTCCTACGGATCAGCTAACCAAACCGTGTGGTATGACTGTTCGTAGGTACATTGCCAAGCTCGACCCATACGAGGTTGATGTACGTCGAATAGGTAAACATGCTGCCAAGAAAAAACACCGGGTTGCGGGTGAATTGCTCGTGGTTGACGGCATCTTAGATCGCTGGGAGATCGACCACACCCAGTTAGATGTGCAGCTGGTAGACGAAGAAACTGGGTTGGTGATTGGGCGTCCCTATATCACCGTCGTGCTGGATAAATTTTCCCGCATGATCATGGGCTATCTTCTTCACTTAGCTGCCCCTAACACTGAGACGGTTCTGCGCGTCATCGAGCGCTCCATTCGTCCTAAGGCGGCTTTTTTAGAACGCTTTCCTAAGGTGCAGAACGAGTGGCGTGCTCATGGGCTGCCCGCCCGACTCGTTCCTGACAATGCCGCCGAATTCCATGCAGACGACTTGATCGCTGGATTCAACGAGCTAGGTATCGAGATTATGTACCCTCGATCCAGGGGGCCAGAGTTGAAAGGTTCAGTGGAAAGATTCTTCCGCACTCAGAATCTGGGATTGATTCATAACCTACCAGGCACGACTTTTTCCAATATCCAGCAAAAGGGTGATTATAAATCAGAGAAACATGCTTGCTTCACACTCGCTCAGCTTGAAGCCAGCGTGGTGAAATGGATCGTTGATGGTTACCACCAAACTCCCCACCGAGGTCTTAACGGAAAGACTCCTGCACAAATATGGGCTTCCGGTGAGGCATGCCGACTTATCAAGCTGCCCGTTGATCCTGACGCACTTGAATGTATTCTTGCACGCCGAAGTTTGGTGCAGGTACATCATTATGGTATTGAAATCGATGGTTATGGTTACCATTGCCCTGAACTTTCAGAGTTGAGAGCGCGGCTGAAACCAAAAGAAAAAATAAGTGTTCGATATCGCGATGAGATCGACCATGTCTGGGTTCACGATCGTTTTAGAAATGTGTTTTTACAGGTTCATATAAAGGACAAAAGCATGCTCGGGTTGAGCCGTGAACTATTGAAAGCGGCAAAAAAAGCTCTTAAAGAGAGTGGAAACTTCAATCCTAGTTTCGAGCAAGTTCACCAGTGCTATCGCGACATAAGAGATGATGTCGAACAGGCACGCCGTTCTCAAAAAATACGCACACGTCGGGCAGTAGCTCGCGCTAAGTTAGATAAGGACGGCTGGAAGATCCGCGCAGCTAAACCTCAAATCGTATCTGCTGAGATGGATTGGCTAGACAAACCGATTACAACCGGTATCGCAACACCGTTCAAAGTTACTTATCGTCGTCCAGACACGGGGAGTAAATCATGAGTAATTATAAAGAAAACCTGGCCCAATTTTCCCTTCGTCACCACTTCATCCTTAGCCCTCAAGCAGAGCGAGCCCTGACCCGCCTGATTGAAGTCCATGGAGACACGCGGCGGACAGGGACCAGCAAAGGACTGGTTATACAAGGGCCAAGTGGTGTGGGGAAAAGTACATTGATCAAAGAGTATGTTAGAGAGTTGGAATCTGCAAAAAGAAAGGAGGGGGTACATCGCTCCGTACTCATTGTAGAAATTCCATCCTCTCCCACCAAAAAGAACCTGGCAACGGCAATGCTGACGGCGATGAAAGACCCTTACGCAGACTCTCGAGGTCACTCTGCAGAAACGAAATTTGCGAGGATCATTCTACTTTTAAGCAATCTTGGCGTTGAGGTGGTCGTTTTAGACGAAGCGCAGCATCTCGTGGATTACAAGCGTAATGATGCGTACGAAGCCGCAGATTGGATCAAGAGCATGATGAACGAGACTAGTATTACTTTCGTGCTCGTCGGCCTGAAGCGGACTGAAGGTCTGCTTTGGGCCAACGAGCAACTGCGTCGAAGATTCTCTGCCACGGTTGATTACAACCGATTCATGCTGACGGAGTCCTGTTGGACACAGTTTGCGATGCTGCTCCAAGGTATTCGTGAATTGCTGCCGGTGGCGTCTATTAATTTTTCGGACAAAGAAATGATCCGCCGTTTTTACCTGGCTTCGTTTGGTTTGATTGACTATTTAATCAAAGTTATAGATCGATCTGTTTGGTTGGTGCAGCATCGAGACGCAGAGGGTATTAATCTTCCGATACTTTGCGAGGCGTTTAAAGATGAAGTATGGAGTGCTGCGCCTGAGGAACGTAATCCCTTTAGTGATGCGTTCGACTTCAAACCATTGATTAGGGATTGTGAACCTTTCGAAAACTTCGACATTATCGCGGCTTAAGACTAACAATGCCCGGTGGTAATCACCGGGCATTGATGATCGCTTCATTTTTTCGATAGGTTCTATAGGTACAATATTTATGTTTGATTTGTTGGTGAATCCTGCACCTAAGCACGATGAGAGTTTATCTGGTTATCTACATCGCTTGGGGGATTGTAATGGTCTATGGAATGGTGAAGTTATAAAATTGTTCAAAGACCTCACAGATGAACAAGCGAGTAAATGGCTAGATGAGGATATTAGGCCTGTAAGCTGGAAAGATGTGGCCTTAGAAATTCGGGCCCCACAATTCAATATTCAGAACGTCTGGTCATTAATAAATATTAAGTATTGCCCGGTTTGCTTAGCAGGGGGATTTTATTGGCGTGAATTATGGGATTTAACTCTCTATACGACCTGCATATTCCACAATGTAAACCTCGTATATAAATGCCCCATGTGCCAAGAAAAATCTACTCTAAAACTCCTTATCACAAAGTGCTGTGAAAAATGCCAGCACCCTGTATTTGAGACGTTGGAACCAGACAGGCTAGTCGACGAATTCAGAATTTGGATTTCGGCCGAACTTGAAAAACGTCTTCGACACGGTCGCGACAAAAATTTAGAAGGTATTGATTCACTAACATATCAACAGTTTAACTTTTTAGCCATTCGTCTCGGAGTAAGGGTAATAAGTCTTAAATGTTTCATGAATATGATAGTCGTTTCAACAGTATTTCGGGATGTGGCTCCTGACTTAGCCGTTGCTGCTGGCGAGATGTTTTTGGGGTGGCCTAAAACGTTTCATAGTTTACTCACTGATCTAAAGAGGCAAAGGGCTTCTAGTCATCCATGGAAATTAGGTTTAGCATTTGGGCCAATTTACAACGATGTATATTTGTCGTTAATTGACCAGTGCTACGATTTTATTCGTAGTGAGTTCGAAAAGTACGTTATTCGGTACTGGGAAGGGCCGCTGGCTATAAGAAACCGGCGTTTAAGCGAATGTACGCTGCTTGCGCATCGTTGGCTTCCATACAATCAAGCGGCGCGAACTGTTGGGCTACCTGAAAACTTTCTCCGAAGGATGCGGTTGTCTGGTGAGCTTGATGATCGAGAGTTCACGTACCCGTGTGGGAAAACGGTCGCGGTGGTTGATATCGAAGAAGTTCGTAAGCTTTCTTTGGTTCGGCATGAACCTCTTAATTTACGAGAGACGTCTCGTTTGTTAAGCCTAAGTCGGAAGCGTATCGAGCAGTTGATAGATGCTGGGGTACTTAGATTTTTTGGAGGTTGTCCGAGTGCTGGAGAAAAATGGTTGGTTGACTACAATTCAATAGTTGCGCTCAGGCCATCAGAGTTTTTGACAAGTCCGGGCGAAGATTTTTTAACTATCTCACAGATTGCTAAGCACTATCTGCCCACATCGAGCGGGCTAGTGGAGTTGGTGAGAGCAATTCAGTCTGGCGAAATATCTGCGTTTTGCAGAGCAGACTCAGACACTATAAGTATGGGTAAATGGCTGGTTAGCCAGAATGAGTTGGTGCTAAATAAAATATTAGTCAATATTTCATCTCAAGAGAAAGGTATGTCAGTTGCCAACGCAGCAAAAATGTTAGGTGTCAAGGAAGAGGTAGCTTACGCAATGGTACGCCTTGGCTGGCTGAGAAGCGACATAG
Organism: Pseudomonas mandelii; assembly: GCF_900106065.1. NCBI lineage: Bacteria > Pseudomonadati > Pseudomonadota > Gammaproteobacteria > Pseudomonadales > Pseudomonadaceae > Pseudomonas > Pseudomonas mandelii. Next base: position 2,202,460 of record NZ_LT629796.1, on the reverse strand, counting down.
TTCAATGTTCACGACGGTCCGCCTTTGTTGTCAGTCTCGAAGCGATACAACATTTTAAACGAAACTATATTCTCGCCCCAGAAGCTGCGCTGATTCTGAATGCACCTAGAGTAAGAATTACATTCAAGTTGCAAGAAGGGGGCTTTTTGCCCGTAGCGGGCCCAGGTCTTTTAAATGCCCGCTGCCGACAATATGTATGGCGTCGGAGTAAAAAATTAGTGGCTTATCTTGCTACAGCAGGAAAATCTTGAAAGTTACGCGAATGATTTTTTCTTGCCGATGCATGGTACTATACTTATCAACAAATAGATGATCTGATCTTGAATGTAGTTTCCGATCAACTGAGAGCCGGCTTATTTTGCTTTTAAGTCGGATCTCTTGTTTTCAGGATTTTTGCTGCAAACGACTGTAGCGACGCAAAGTGCCCACCACCGGCCCGATCTAAATAGGCTCCATGCATACCAAATTCTATGGGGCCATCGCAATCACATCTCATTGAATCACCAATCATCCACGATTCTCCGTAAGCGCTCCATGAACCCCACATTCAAAGCGCTTAGCTGATGCCGGATGCTGTGCTCCCGATTCTCTCAGGAGGCCAGCTCGTCATGATGCGACCCGACGCCAAAGTTCAAAAAGTTTATCTCTACCCCAAGCCCGTGGACTTCAGAAAGTCCATTGATGGCCTCGCTGCGCTGGTCGAGCTGGACATAAAAGTGGCGGTGTTCGACCCCGTGCTTTTTGTATTCCTGAATCGCCACCGTAACCGGGTGAAAATCCTCTACTGGGAGCGCAATGGCTTCTGCCTTTGGCTTAAGCGCTTGGAGTCTGAGCGTTTTAAAACATCACCCGATGCCGCCGACGAGGCCATCGTGTTGACGGTTCAGGAGCTGAACTGGCTGCTCGACGGTTTTGACCTGTGGCGCAACCGCCCTCATCAAGTTTTGACTCCAAGATTCGTCGCCTGACCGGTATAATCCGGGCATGAATTTAATGCCCGAAGACCTCCCAGATGACCCTGTTCTGCTCAAGCAAATGTTGCTTGAGGCGCTCAGCCGTCAGCAGGTTACGGCTGAGGCATACCAGACTCATATCGTCGATCTGAAAGAACAGATCAAGCTGCTGCGCGACCGCCTGTTCAATCGTAAATCTGAGCAGACCGTTGAACCCAATACCCCGCAATTGGCGCTGTTCAACGAGCCCGAAAGCGAGCCGATGCCTTCCGTCGGCGACGCTGACGAAGAAGTTGTGGCTCCGGCGCCACGTCGCGGCAAGCGCAAGCCTCTGTCGGCCGATCTGCCGCGTATCGAAGTCATCCACGAACTGCCCGAGCACGAACTGACCTGTGCCTGCGGTTGCCGCAAGCATGTGATCAGCGAAGAAGTCAGCGAACAGCTGGATATCGTGCCGATGCAGATCCGTGTCATCAAACATATCCGCAAGGTTTACGGTTGCCGTGGCTGCGAAACGGCACCGGTCACCGCCGACAAACCGGCTCAACTGATCGAAAAGAGCATGGCCAGCCCGAGCGTTCTGGCCATGTTGCTGACCACCAAGTACGTCGACGGCTTGCCGCTGCATCGTTTCGAGACGGTGTTAAGTCGACACGGTATCGATATACCAAGGCAAACACTGGCGCGCTGGGTGATGCAGTGCAGCGAACACTTTCAGCCACTGCTGAACCTAATGCGCGACCGATTACTGGAAAGCCCGGTGATCCATTGCGATGAAACCCGTGTTCAAGTATTGAAAGAGCCAGGTCGAGACCCGACCAGCCAATCCTGGATGTGGGTACAAACCAGCGGTCCGCCAGATCGTAAAGTCGTGTTGTTCGACTACACGTCCAGCCGTGCGCAGGAGGTTCCGTTGCGTCTGCTGGAAAGTTATCGCGGCTATGTGATGACCGATGATTACGCGGGCTATAACGCCTTGGCGTTGCAGCCGGGGGTTGAACGGCTGGCCTGCATGGCCCATGCGCGCCGCAAGTTGGTCGAGGCTCAGAAAGTGCAGCCGAAGGGCAAGACGGGACGTGCCGATATCGCCCTAACAATGATCAACAAGCTGTATGGCATCGAGCGCGAGCTCAAGGACAGCGATGATGAACAGCGTTTAATCGGCCGTCAGCAAAAGAGCGTACCGATCCTGGCTCAGTTGAAAAGCTGGTTGGAGAAAACGCAGCCCCAAGTCACGCCACAAAGTGTGCTGGGCAAGGCTGTTAACTATCTTGCCAACAACTGGAACCGGCTGGAGCGGTACGTGGAAGCCGGCTTTTTACCGATCGACAACAATGCGGCCGAACGGGCGATAAAACCGTTCGTTATCGGTCGTAAGGCGTGGCTGTTCAGCGACACGCCCAAAGGCGCTACCGCCAGTGCTCAGATCTACAGCCTGGTGGAGACCGCCAAGGTCAACGGCCAAGAGCCTTATACGTGGCTACGCCACGTACTGGAGCAGTTACCACATGCGCAGTCGGTCGCGGATTATGAAGCGCTGCTGCCGTGGAACTGTTCGCCAGAGATACGACGTTAAGCCTGACCCTATCGTGGGGGGGGGGTGGATCGTACGCTATCGAGACCTTTCGATATCCTTTGCTGTACCGCCAAATCCACTCAACACGTAATAGACTCGGTACGTTTTTTGGGCCTCCAAAGCCCTGTAAAAACGGAAAATCCTACCCCCGGTACAAAAATAGTCCTACCCCTGGTACAGGTCAAAAATGGCTCACATGAGCACAGATGGGGCGTACTTCTCCATTTTCGTGGCATTTATGTGGCATTTGAATGGCACTTAAATACCACAGAAATAGGGCCCATCTTTTGTGCCACCTGAAATACCTGGCCTTGGCATTTTTATGCCACTGAAATAACCAAACTTTGGCATTTTTGTGCCACTAAAATAGCCAAACATTGGCATTCTTATGCCAGCAAAATGGTAGGTGAGCTATTTATGTGCCACAGGTAGAGAAATATACGGGGCACCGCGTCTGGGATCAGGTGGTAACTTTGAATGCGGGGTTCATGGAGCGCTTACGATTCTCCAGGTAGCACACCAACGAGTTGTGTCACATGCTGATAGATTTTGAATGATGGTTTGATTGCTCCGATCGCAAAACTGTATGCGTAACCATCCAGATTTGGGTAAAGCCTTTCGATTGCGGATGCATATGGTTGGGCAAGATTGGAGCAAACCGCGACCTTTACGCCAGCAGCCTGGAGAGCTGCCACCGCAGCGACTCCATCAGAATAAGCCTGGATGCTGGTCAACTCTTCATGAAGCCCTTCCTCAAGTCGAATCATGTACCTGTTCTCAACAGTGATTCCGAAATACTCCGCGGCTTGTCTAAGGTCCATGGACATAGACAGTAGATCCTCCGCGTCACTGACTTTGGGCCTTCGACCTTGTTCGATCCCGATTTTTAGGATCTTCCGATAGGGATTTGTTCCGACACCTATTTTTACCAGCGTGCCGAATGCATCAAATATAACTGCCAAAACGGGCATGTAAGAGCACCCCTTTTAGGACGGGATTTTAGTTGCGACGGAATACTTACCGTATTACCGATCATAGACTCCTCCAGGCTTAATGTCAGCGCGAGGTTATACGTCAGACCAGCGAATCTATCTTGCGAATAATGCGAGAGTTTTTATAGCGCAACAATATCCTCGGCATCAATGTGTCTGCGTCTCGGTAGTGTGCAGGGGTGTATCCCATCAAGCCTGAGTACTTGGAGGCTTGCCCACCCAGCGGCTCATATAGGCTATGGAACTCTGCCTCTTCCCCGATCGTGCGCAGCCGTTGGTACTGGCGTTTGCAGAATGCGCATATATCAAGGTAAAGCGGAATGAACAGCGGCCCAGCTGTGTATTTGGCGCCCGCTAAGGCATTCTGAAAGTGTTCGAGTGCCAGGTCATCGCGCCCTGACGACATAGCCTCCATCGCTGCCCGCCATTCATTCATCCACACTGGCGAGGCTGGGGTGCAGTTATACCAGCGGTCGATGCTTAGCGAGTCGAAGGACGGGCCGTACCAGTAGTCCAGCGCGGTGGGAATGCGGGTATCGCTCTCTGCAAGGTTGCTCCACAGCCTGAGAGTTTTTGCATATTGCCGATAAGTTTCCAGCGAAGCTTCAATGACGGCTCCATCCGCCGGGTCATCGTTTTCAAACAACATGTCCAGGGTATCGGTCACTGGCAGTAGGCTACTCACTGTGCCTCCCTGCGGATAAGACGCGCTTTGCTTGGACTGTTCAGTGGCTCCGCATTCGAGCACCTGAAGGGTGAGGTTGTGGCAGATGAACGCCGAAAAGGCCTGGGTCGAAAACGTACTTTCATCGACCTTGTCTCTCAGCAGATACGCCAGGGGCCGCACGGTGTCTAATACGCAGGAGAACTTGATCTTGTTGTTTTTGGCGAAACGCCCCGCGGTCTGTTTTGACTTTGTGTCAGTGAGCGTTGATTTAAGGTCGCGGGCCCACACCTCGGCGTCGGTTACATCTGGGGTTTTGGCACTTTGATGAAACTGGTGCAGCTTATGCCGGGAGACACCGCATTCGCTCAAGGCAGAGTCAAGGAAGTCGACGAGTGGCCACTGGCTCTCTGCCAGGGTCGCGCAGGGCCAAATAGTGCCTGCGGGGGACTCGGCAACCAGAGTTCTGACCAAACGCGTAAGTGTTTGGTCGAGAAAATGATGATAAGGACCCGCCTGGGTGGCAGGGCACTCTCTTAGGAATTCGCGATAGTACATCGTCGCTGACTGGTAAAAGCAGACCGCCAGTTGCGAGACACCATATCGGGCATACCGCTCCTCGATCAACGCTTCGATATATTTCCCGAGCTCGACAAACTCATCATGCGAGCCAAAGTCGGAACGGGCCAGCTCCTGGACCCAAGCATGAACAGTTCTGTCTTTTTTGGTAAGCGTGGCTTTTTGCGGGGCCATTTGCGTAGTGACGGCCACCAATTCATTTAGCGAGCCGTATACACCGTCTGCTTTTTTTATAGCCTCGAACGCTTCGTGCATTGCCGCGCGCCGGCTCTTTTCGGTTGCGGGAACCGTGAAGGTAATGTCGTTATTATCGCTGGCCCATAGCCCCAAACAATCGCACACCACCTTGTTGAAGTAGCCCAGTGTCGGCATTTTATGATCGGTCAGCACCACGGTTCCGTCCTTCTGATGAATGTGCCACCAGTTTAGGTAATACGGCAGGCAGTTCTAGGTATCAAAATCGTAATCGTGGTACTTGGCCCAACATTAAACGTGTGTCAGGCACCAGAACTTTCATCCCGTTGGCTCGGCGATTGGCGGTATAAGTCCGGCCATCGCGCCTTACGTGATTAGCCCGGCAGCCTCTTATGGCCGCAACCGATCGATTTCGCTCGTCCGCTACCGGGTGATCCAGCGAAGCACCAGTTCTTGGGGCCCAGAGCTCAATGGCGGATCTGGCCCTCTGTCAATTTTTTCGATGGGTAGATGACTTGTCCGGATGGTTACGCGCACTCGCTAGAATCGATCATATGGTTAGTGCTGTCGCTCTCGCCCAAGAGGTGACAATCCAGATATAAGGCAGCTGAAGGCTTCCACCCCAAGAGAAAAAAGAGATGGAGGGGCTTAGGCCCTATGTCAGAAGTGAAAACAGCATTACGATCGGTGTGTAGTTTTGGCAGGCAACCGTAAAAGCGGGTCGTCATATGAGTAAAAACAACAAGCTTTCGGAAGACTCGAGTGCTGAGGATATATTGGAGGTCAAACGACTAGCCAGAATCAGGCTTATAGATGCGTTTTACGCGGCAGATAGCGAGAGCCTTGAACTAGCGGCCCAATATGTCAAAGCTGCATTACGCGGCAAAGGTTCGATTCCGAGACCCAAAAGGTTCAGTAGCCTAGGTAGCGACGACTGAAGAATATTTGGCTCGGTTCAGTAGTCATAAGAAGGTATGACTCAAATATCTTCATGCAGACGAAAACCCGATATAGTTTTTCCTCAGACGGCTGACATCTGGCTTAGGAAAATCCCCGCAACGCGGGGATTTTTAAGCTTTTAGAAAGCTGGACTGCTCTTCGCATCCGCATGAACCATCTGATTGGTACACGGCCTCTGATCCATTGTGGTTACTCCAGGCGCCGAAACGCATAGGGATAGGCTCAATCCATACGGCAACTCTACTCGCCGAGTCTCGCTGTAAGGGATATCGGCGGTTCGTGTTACGCGCCCCTCATCCTTGATCACTTCAGGCATAGGCAGACGGTGTACCTGCTTTGTTGAGGACGTCTCGCGGCGCCACTCCTCCCCAACCGTGTAGACAAAATCGAGCCGAAGCTTCGTGGATTGCTCGTTGACGGAAAGAATCTGGATTTGACTTGTGAGCGTTACAATCCCCAGTGAGCACTCTGTCCGTTGTGCATTGCATTGGCGAATAGTGACAGGCGGATAAGTCTGGTTATTCGTGGACCCGGCAACGTCAAAAAAACTGTTTCCTTCCACGATGTTCATTTTCGGGCGACCAGAAATATCTTCGGAATTGACCCGGTAATCGACAACGACAGGCCCTCTATGGCTTGCGTTCCAGCCCGCACAACCTGCCAGCACAGCCAGACCCAATCCCACAGTAAAACCAGCAACAGAACGCATGAAGTTTCCTTTAGACAATTAGGGTGTGATGCTAGCCCCGAACTCGTCGAGACCTGTTCGCCGATACACACAAACTCGTATGCGATCATTTCGTTCTTGGAAAATAACGACGACGCCCAGCATCGTGGTATGAAGCCTCAGACAGCAGGCCTCAACAACACTGACGACCAATATTCAGTTTCAGTAACGCCACCGCCATCACCTCGTCCACCAAAGGCCTACGTTGCGTCTGAAGACGCCATGCCGCAGAAATCGTCTGTAACCATGATGTCGGCGATCTGACGCGTAGCGCACCGTTCGTGCACGCGGAACTCAACGCGAGCATAATCAAATGACTCGAATGATGACGTGAGACCTGCAGATCATGAGTGAAAGCGAGCGCTGGACGGTTAGATGCAAGGACACCGGCGACGGCAGCGGCGATGCGATAGTTGATTTGCCGCCAGAGTTACTTTCACAATTCGGCTTGAGCATCGGCGACGTAATGACCATCGAAGTGGTCAACGGCGTAATCGTGCTCCAACCAGTGCACGGCCTCTCAACTCCTTCCTCATCGGCCGGGGCTTTACGAGAAGACTTCTACCAAGCTTACAGAATGCGCTTGGAAACCTATCTCCATATTCCCGCCCAAGCCTCGGATCAGGCCATTCACGAACTGATCGAAGCTGGCTTTCCGGCCCATAGCCTCCAAGTACTTTGCGATCAGGGAATCATCAGCCCTGCCGAGCGTGACAGGATCATTCCCCGCCGGACGTTTAAAACGCGCCTGGCCAGCAACCAGCACTTGAAAGCCGATGAGAGTGATCGAGTGTATCGTGCGGCGCATATTGCCGCGATGGCCGTGGCGGTCTTCGGCAACATCGAAAAAGCCCAGCACTGGTTGTCCAAACCCAAATCACGCTTTTCGGGAAAAAGTCCGTGTGAGCTGCTTTCCACCAGCCTAGGCGTCTATCGAGTGGAGGAAATGCTGATTCAAGTGGCTGAGGGCTTGTACTGTTAATTTACTAGTGAGCAAGGCAACACCGGCCGCGCCAGTGCCACGTCTTTAAAGACGGTACTTCCCACTGACTGCTTAGCCATAAGCGGACACTCCAGGCCCTTTCGCTCCACCCTCGTGATTGAAGTCTCTCTTGCCGAGGGACGTTAGATGATCCCTCCGTCCGCCGATTGTTGTATAGGTATAGGGGGTATGCCTATCATATAGCGCAGCATAGGTAGGGGGTATCCCATGGGTCATATCGCAGCACACAAAGACGATCTTCTCAAACGCGTAAAACGTATCGCCGGGCAAATTCAAGCCGTTGAACGGGCATTGGAATCGGATCTCGATTGCTCCAAGACACTGCACCTTGTCGCCGCCACACGCGGAGCTATCAACGGCTTGATGGAGGAAATCATCGAGGACCACGCGCGGGAGCATGTTGCGAACCCTGGGCTCAGTGAAGAGGAGCGTAACAAGGGCGTCGAAGAGCTTCTTGAAGCCATTCGTCGTTACTCCAAGTGAATACATCCAGGCACACACTCATGAACAGCACGAACATCAACTACACGCACGACCACGTGTTCCTTGGCTCAGCGCACGACGAAAATGCCAAGCGTACGCTTTGGGTTGTGGCTCTAACTGTTGTGATGATGGTTGGTGAAATCACTGCCGGGTATATCACTGGCTCGATGGCGTTATTGGCCGATGGCTTTCACATGGCAACTCATGCCGGCGCATTGGGCATCGCGGCGGCCGCTTACGGATACGCGAAACGCCACGCTTCCAGCCAGCGATACAGTTTTGGGACTGGAAAGGTCGGAGACTTGGGCGGATTCGCCTCGGCGCTGATTCTCGGTATGGTCTCTCTGGGAATAGGCGTTGAGTCTGTCATGCGCCTCTTGCAGCCAACGGACGTTCAGTTCGGCACCGCTACGCTCATCGCCATTGCCGGTTTGATCGTCAACATTGTCAGTGCCCTCTTGCTGGGCCACGGGCACAGTCATGGGCACGATCATGATGAGCATGGCCATACGCATGCCCATCACGGGAACGACAACAACCTGAAATCGGCCTACGTCCACGTCCTCGCAGACGCGCTCACTTCGGTTCTGGCCATCGCTGCACTGCTCGCCGGCCGGTATCTGGGCTGGGTGTGGCTGGACCCGGCCATGGGCATCCTCGGCGCCATCGTTATCGCGCGTTGGGCATGGACCTTGATGGGAGTCACCGCAGGTGTATTGCTGGATCAAACAGATGCGCACGTTGCCGAAGAAATCCGCGAACTGGTTGAAAAACCGGGGGATGCCACCATCACGGACTTGCACGTCTGGCGCGTTGGACCGCAAGCCCATGCGGCCATCGTCAGCGTCCTTGGTCAAGCGAGTGTGAACGCCGACAGCATTCGTGAACGACTCAAGCCGGTTCACGAAGTCAGCCATCTGACGGTCGAGTTTCGACCGGCCTGATTCAGCGCCTCCCCACCATTATCTCCAAAGGAACCCGCATGCCTCCAGGGAAACGTGAACTGGCGCGAATAGAACGCCGGTTGGTAACCATGCTGACCGAAGCGTGCGAAACAGCAAAAGGTGAAATCAAAGGCTTTACCTGGCTCACCCACACTGCTGACATGAACGCGTGGGCTGAAACCCTGACGGTGATTTGGGTGTTCGAAACCCTGGCTGACAGAAAGCTCGCCCAGGCTGACGCGAAGGCTCGCATCTTTGAGCTTACAGCCATCGCGTTGAATGAGGCGGACATCGACCTCAACCCTTCAAATCACAGTGTTCGCTTCGACTCGGAGGAAGAGTGCCAACGCACTCACGGTGGAGACTGGAAAAGTCGCCTGACTCGATCACGCGTGGCCAAAGGTGACTGACAATGGCTAAAGAAATCGAAAATCCCTGCATCTCAGTTTGCCAACTGAGTAGTGATCTGTGTGTAAGTTGCGGGCGAAGCAAGGAAGACATCAGGAAGTGGAAACGCATGAAGCGGCCTGAAAAAATGGCCGCTGTGCAAAGGGCGAACGTGCGCTTGAAAGGGCTGAAGAAAGCACAGGGATAGTTGCTTGCACGGTATGACAGCTCTGGGTCGTTTTCTGCCTGTCGCCACCTTCAATTATGTGGCTTGGGGAAACATCGAGAGTGATGGAGTGATGGTGTTAAATCCATTCCGGGATACGACTACCGCGGCCCCTAATGTTTGAGGCTTCAATCGACACGAACTTGTTGAGTGCCCCGCCGTAACCGAATACGGTTTAATGCTACGCGGGCGGGGGAGCGAGCGAATGCGAATAGAGTACCCACTTACATCGACTTGACCGAGACCACTTCCACAAACCTGAATTTCTTTCTGGCCGCCTTAGTAGCTTCTTGTTCTGCAACTAAGGAGCTCAGCGTATCGGCCTCATGTACCATCTCGTGCATCTCGCCTTCAAATTCGTTTCCCACACGGAGCGTGATTCTCAACCTAGGTGTGAAGCCTTTTGAGACTGTCTTTTTCTTCGCTGCCTTCACCGGTTGCACGATCACAACATCCAAAACTGTATCCTGCACGTTTGAGTTAATTGCCAGCGCAGAGGGCTCAGAATCACCGAATAGCGCACGGCGCATCTCATCTTCCATCAATTCTGTATTCATACCATTTCTCAAAAGGGTTTTATCTATAATCTGATCGAGTCTATCAGGATGGCCGGACTCTGTAGTAAAGCGTCGCTGGGGGCAGACCTGAAGTGATAAAGGGCAGCAGATACCGGCAAGCGTCAGGGTCTGTCCATCTGCCGCCTATCATGGCGGACAACTGTCGGCTAAACGCGGACGCTGTTAGGCGATGTATCCGATAAAAGCAGTCACCCCTACGCTCAGCAAGCAATGGCGTGGCTTCGAGCATCAGCTGCGCGTCCTACCCTTCGAATGGGTGGCGCTTGCGGGATTGATCAAGGGCGTTTTCGTCGGCTTCCAAGATTGCCTTGGCTATGCTAATCACGTGCTCTTCGTCCGGGTCTGACATCTGGCAGTTTACGGCCCGATTTTTCTTCACCGGTCATGGCCAAGGCAAAAGATGGTGCTCCACCTTCATGCTATGGCCGGGCATGCATGTGTGCGTGGAACTGAAGCGAGTGGGCATCCCCGGTAACGATGGGCGGTCCTGTTCGGTGGTCAGCCCGAGGGTAGCTGTGCGTGACTTCATGACTTTGGTCAGCCCTCTACGTGCCCTGCCGTTATCCCCGTTCATGACGTAGCCAATCATCATAGCCATTGGAAGGCCATTGGAATACTGGCCTGTGACAAAGCGCATGAGGCCCTCATCGACATATGGGACACAGAGGTTACGTACGCGGGCTGCATAGGACACGTTTAGCCGCTTGCATTCATAAGCTAGGTAGACGTCTTCATCGTCACCCACTGTTAACACGAAGTCGATGCTACTCGACAGGGATACGTTGCCGTTGGCGTCCTCGATCAATAGGACATATTGGTATGTGATTCTACCCGGCACCTTCTTCGTGCGCCTCAGAGCCTGAACTAGATGCTCGGTAATGTGATCTTCATGCGTCATCGCGTCCTTCTTGGACTGTAAAGGTCTGATGCAGATTGGCCAGGCAGCTTCAATCGCTTCGGACATTTGCTCACCAAGATCTCGAAAATGAGCAAGCCAAGCATCAGGACTACCCGCCAGCATGGTCCACCCCCTCCATTCCATGGAGGGCCGCGGCCGCTACGAACTCCGCTGCAATCTGCTCCGCGTCAGCCAATGCTGTGGATCGAAGCCAGTGCCGCAGCGCCGTGGGCTTCACTAGATACATGTCGCGGTCAACGATGAGACGCAGATCAGGTATCAGTTGCACGTTGCCAGGCAAATCGATGGGAAGCTTTGCGGCGATCGACCCGAGGAAGTCATTGAACTCGCCAAACGTGTCCTCAGTGTACGGCGCCGCCTCATCGCCGATTGTCAGCTTCAACACCGCCACATCGGAGGAGCGCGCTGCCAATGAAGCTTTGACGGGTACGCGAAAGTACGGAGAGAGTGCGTTGCACAGCATGGAGGCGTAGGTCGCCCGCTGACTCGAGCTAGCCTGCGCCCAGATGGACTGCAAGCCGGAGTTGCGTCTGGGCTGCATTGCTGGGATGACATGGTGAACTGTGTCTTCGATGATGGCCACGTCACCGGCATCGAGTCCGTAATACTCGAATACCAGACGGTCGATGGCGCCCAACACATCTTGCCGCGAGGCAAGCAGCTTCTGCGCGGTCGCAAGCTCGCTGTCAATCAGTGCCACCAACTTCTTTTCCGCTTTGAACGCCTTTGCAGGATCCGGCATATTCTCAGGATCGTCGAACGGCAGCCTCAGCAATTCACCTTGGGGTACTTTGGCCCGATCGGCTCCTAGGTATGACGTGTCGTGGAAATAAAACCAGGCCGCCAGACTGCTGTTTAGCACGGCCGTCAGCACCTTAGCTTTACGTTCCTGTCCAGGCGGCACGGTGATCGACTGAAGCGAACTTCGGAACACGATGTCCTGTTCGCTGAATGCCGCCCGCACCCGGCCAACGGCCCGTTCCACCCCTTGCGGAATCAAGATGTGAGGCCCAAAAAATCCGGCGTCAAACCCTGCCCGATGAACGACTGATGTATGCCAGGGGCTAGCCTCTACTCGTGGTATGGCCACTGCCTGGAACTGACTCGCATCCAGGTAGGGCAGCCGAGTAACGATCTCGACAATGGTCGTCTGGTACTCAGGATCGTTCAGGCGGTTCTCTTGCGCTGGCTTAAAACCCTGCCCGATCACCCAGTGCTCGTCCCGGTTGAACTCAACCTTGGAACGCTTGAAGGCCTTAAACTCCTGTACAAGCGAGCTTATGGGCGGGATCGTACGAAGGTATTGCAGCAGTCGTTCCTCGGGAGCCCGCGTCCACAAGCGACGCTTGAAAACGGTGGAATCCTCGGCGACTAGGTCGGCGCGAAACGTCAAACGATCGGCGCGCGACAGCGTCACCAGGCGCTTGAGTCGTAGGTTAAGGTCAGCCTTGGGGATCCAGTACTCGAAGCGGTAGGGCGCTTGCTCTTGCTTCTGAGGCCCATACAGCACGAAGGCGGTTGGACGCTGCGCTCCATCGAAAAGCTGAAAGCAGAGATCAGACATGTTGATAATTCGGCGGATCCTGGACCGCTGCAGCAACATCCGGCGCGCGGCTTGGCTCTCCGTGTTGTGCAAGATCCCCATGGCAGGCAACAGAAATGCCACTAGGCCTGTTGGCTTGATCCCTTCCAGGGCCTTCCATACGAATCCCCATGCAATGTCTTTGGCGGGCGCGAGGTAGCCATTGGAGGTGGTCCAATTTTGTGCTGTTGTCAGCTGTCCGGTACGACCATTCCAAGGCGGATTACCGATGATCACGTCAAATGGGGGGGCATCCTTGACGCTGAAGAAGTCTGACCCGGGAAGTAGAGTCTTCCCATAAAGAGGCGGCAGCAACTTGCCGGCCTTGATGAGTTTGGGCAAGTCTGAAGGGCTCGATTGTTCGAGGAGGGCGATATACAGGGAAAACGCCGTGACACGCACTGCGGAAGAGTTGATGTCTCCTCCATGGAGGCGATTCGCAATGGCTTTCAAGTCGGTCCACGTTGCATGTCGCTTCTTCTTGACCTGGCAATGGTGCTCGACCAGACGCTGGAACAACCGCACCAAGAAGATGCCAGATCCGCAAGCCGGATCGCAGTAGATGCCATGCGTCTTCTGCTCGTCGGTCAGTTCGTCCCACAGTTGATTGACTACGATATCGGCCAAGAACATCGGGGTATAAAATGCCCCGTCTGCACTCTTTTTGTCCGCCTCTTCCTTCAGGAACCGGTCGTAAACCGCGCTAATGAGTCCGATCGACATGTAACGGAAGTCGTAGCCCCAGAACCGAAGCTGGCGAGTGGCCATGTTCTCGTGACCGCAGCGGAACCGCGTGAGCACGGCTAGATGCTCAGGCTTGAGCTTGGGTGGCAGAGCGTCTCCGGTCTCAAATGCGCAAGGGGCTTTGAAGAGGTTGCCGTTGAAAGCACCATGCAGCCATGTGAACAGCGCGTCAAAGAGCTCAGGGTCTCCGGACCCGAGCAGCTCCAACAGAGTGCCAAAGCGATCCTGTGACGCGGCACGAAATACGGCCTCACCGATGATCTGACGATCCTCTAAGTAGGCTACGAACATGGTTTGCATCAGCAGCGCCTGAGAGGCATCTTTCCCAAGCTCGTCCTTGAGGCTGCGAAACGCCATCAGTAGGTTGGCCAGAAGAACGCTGTCAACTCGGTTGTCCGGATTGAAATAGCCATCGTTCTCATACCAGAACCGCCCCGACTCAGCCGCGTCGAGTAATTCGCGCAGCTCCAAGGCATCGCTGAGAAGGGAGAGCGTCTTGACTAAGCGTGGGTCTTTATCCCGGTTCTGGTCGCTATGCAACGGGCGTTGCACGAGCGAGTACGCAATCAATTCGTCGCTGCGAATGACGAGCAGCATGCTCATCAAACCTTGATTCCACAGAATCCGATGAAGCTCGTCGATGCGCTCTATGGAAACGAGGGGATCGCTCAAAAAGGCGATTGTGGGAACGCCATTGATACAGCTAACCGCCGATAGACCCAATTCATCGAGTGTAAAGCGGATCGCCTCGGCATGCGCACCTGCGGCGACCTTGCTGCCGGCCGCATAGAACTCGGGGGCCCGGCGTCTGTCGAGCGTCAGTGCCTTCGACCAGCGGGAATCGATGACCGCACTCATGAGCGGAGCCTCCGCGGTTGCATCGGGCCCGTAATGCCGAGCGATACCCAAATGCCCTGATGCTCAGTCATTGGTGGAACCCCAACGAGGTCTGCTTGTCGCCTGCGAACCGGCCGCCGCCTGCAGCGCCGCGCGGCCGCTTCTTGACGGGCTGTACTCGCGCTATGACAGGTTCGTAATCGATACGGTGAGTGGACATTTCAGCGAGAAGACTGGCGATCAATGCGAGATGTACCGGGACTTCACCCCGCTTCTTATAGTTGGAAACCGAGTTGGGCTGCATACCTACGAGGTCAGCAAAGCGCTTTACACTGAGTCCCGCACTGTTGAGCTCAGCAAGAAAATTGTCGTAGGTCATGGCGTGGTTTGATCATAATTTAATGAGACTTTGACACATAAAAACATGAGGTTCAATCAAAACAAGCCGGCCAGACTCGCAACGGTCGGCACCACGAATATTAAGCGGATTGTTGTGCGGGCTTCGGTGAGTGGTACCTGTCGCATTCCAGCAGGCGTCAGATAAAGATGATGCTTTTAAATTTTTCGGGCTGTAGTGACGGAAAAGGGTTGAAGCTTTGGTGCGCGCTGCCGAACACCTAGGCCTGATCCTCGCGAAGAACGGCCGCTCCATGAGCAGCCCTGGCGCATGACCATTGGTCCCAATAATCTAAATGTGTATCTATGAAAACAGTCATTTCGTCACTCGAATCTACAGCTGAAAGTTTTTCGAAACTCACCACTGCTGCACTTAAGCTCAGTATCGGCCTAGGAAGTGCTTGCGTAATTCTTTATGCGCTTCGAGTTGGACACTTCCCTCAAGGCCTTGCCCTAGGGGACGGGTTACTGTTCTTACTTGCAGCGAGTTGTTTTGGCGGTGTTTATGCCATGTTCGTGGCCTGCATGGTCTCGCTTGGCGTTTGCATGTCGATCATCGTGCGGCCGGTGTTCAGCCTTATTTATGAATATGCGCGTAAAAAAACGGGGGGTAAAAAAGCTAAGTACGAACTGGCTCGTTTCAATTGGCGTGCTATTCCTTTGGCCATAGTGGCTGGCGTGTTGATTTGGGGCCTTGGGCGACGTGACATCGCGGCCTACTGGAATTTGCCCCTGCTATCGATTGCGCTTTATTTGTTCTTTTCCATTGCTCACTCGGCTGGAGCGCAGTACCGGCTTCATGAAAAACTCTTGAACAGCGTAATCGCTACGCCCGAGAAGGATGCTCTTCTGCAATCGGGAGATGCTGGAAAACAAAAATCCGCCTATTTGGTTAGCCTTACTGTGGTCCTGCTAACACCACTTATTTTCGGCGGCGTTTCTGGCCAACTCATGGATGGCGCCATGCGCTTGGCGCAGGTCCGCATCGAGCATGCGACTATTTATGTTAAAGCGCCTTATAACGCCTTGGTTCCAGACACTCTGTTGGCGAAGGAAGCAAAAGTGCTGGAAGGCTACAAAGCCTACGCAGGGGTGAGCGTCTTGTTCAAAGGCTTTGGCAGCACGACGGTCATTTCTTTTGCGGACGGCGATCTTAAGCGCCAGCTAGATGTCCCTAATGACCAGATTATTGTGGAGAAGAAGTCTGGTTAGTGACGATTGCTACTCTTGGCGAGAGGCAGAAATCGACCCAAAGCCGCCCTCTGTGGAGGGCTCGTTCAATCAGGAAGGTATGCTGGCTAGACGGCTATTCAGCTTGCGCCCCCGCATAAATTAACGGTATGCGGGGGTGCCTGGTGGTGGGGCTATTACTTGGTGATGTTTTCACTGCCGGGCCAATTCAACAAGCCATGGGTGAAACCATAACTCGCGGCTTGGTAATAGGTAATCGCACGTGCGATGAGTGGGTCGTCGAGCTGAACTGTCACTTCATGACTGGCGCCCAGCGCATCATCGTGGCGTCGCAACACCGCTCGGGGGCTGAGAATCGCCAGATCTTTACCATCGAACAGTCCTAGGTGTTGGTAATTTCCTACCAGCACGCGGGGCGGCAGGGTGGAAGGCTGAAGCAAATTGCGGCCGAAGAATGTCGATTCGTAATTGAGGTTCAAAAGACCGAGCAGGGTTGGGGCTAGGTCGATCTGACTTGCCAGCTGACCGTCTTCACGCGCAGGAAGGAGCTTTGGCGCATAGATGAACAAAGGGATTTGGTAGTTACGGATCGGAAGATCTTCTTTACCCGCGCTGCCAGCGGTGTGGTCAGCGACAAAGACGAAGATAGTGTCGTCGAACCAAGCTTTCTTTCGGGCTGCTTCAAGAAACTTGCCGATTGCATAGTCGGTGTATTTCACAGCACCGTCACGGCCGTCACCGGATGCAATATCGATCCTTCCTTCAGGGTAAGTGTATGGACGATGATTGGAGGTGGTCATCAGTTGCAGCAGGAATGGTTTTTGGTAAGCGAAATTCTCGTCTGCCAGTTTCAGCGTTTGTTGGTAGAGGTCTTCATCAGCCATACCCCAGGCATTTTTGAAATGGATCTCAGCTTCATCGACACTGCTTTGATCGACAACTTCATAACCATTCCCGCTGAAGAACGCGTTCATGTTGTCAAAGTAGCCACGGCCGCCATATACAAACACGCTGTCATAGCCGACGTGATTCAACTGTTGGCCCAGGCTGGCAAAACCACTTTCACGGCCTACCCGTTTGACAATAGAGCGGCCCGGCGTTGGCGGAATAGACAACGTAATGGCTTCCAGGCCGCGGTCCGTCCTGGTGCCAGTGGCATAGAAGTTGTTGAAGTACAGGCTTTCCTTACGCAATTTGTCGAGATTAGGCGTCAGGTTGCCAGGGTTCCCATTGCTGCCCATGTACTTGGCGCTGAAGCTTTCGATAATCACCAAGATAATATTATGTCGCTGGGTCTTATCGTTCTGGGTCACGATTCGACGGACATCGAGCGAATCCTTACCAATGAACCGAACATCGCTTTCCGCCAACTCTTGGTGGATGTTCTTGCCAACTACGTCATTCGGCAAGGTGCCGTAGAATTGATCGTAGTCCAGCTCATTATTGCGAAATGCGGCGAAGAACTGGTAGGGACCATTGCTGGCCAGCTCATGCTGATAGGTGTTGCCGCCCTTGCCACGTGGAGTGTCTTGGTCAACGACCAACAGAACGAAAGCACTCAAAGCGAAAATCACTGCGATACTCAGCAGGCGCTGACGCCAGGACGGCAAAGGCGCACCAATTACCCGCTGAAGAGGTTTGTGCAGAGCAATGCAAATGACCACCGCGATAACCGCCAGCCCGCTAAGCAATTTGCCGATTGGGTAGGACTCCAGGATGTTGTTAAACACCTCGTCGGAGTACACCAAGTAATCCACGGCTATAAAATTGAAGCGTACTCCAAACTCGTCCCAGAACAGCCATTCAGCCACCGCAGTAAATAACATGGCGAAAACGCTGAGCGTCAGTAGCCCCTGCAAAAACCACTGGTGACCACGTGAACGCCACAGCGACGGCGGGCACAGCAGCACATAAAGGCTCATCGGCAGTGCGGCGTACAGTAAAAAGCTCAGGTCGTATAAGACTCCTATGCCAAAGATCGACGCAAATGCAGTGCCCGACTCTGAAAGATGAGTAGCAAGTAACACTAGGCGGGTGAGGAAAAAAATCACTAGCCACAGGCTTGTGACCATCATCAGGAAACGCAGCGGGGCGGAAGCAGGCGAACGCATTAAAAACTCCTTGTTGTGCTCCCTCCAGATTGGAAATTACTGCCGATTGGCCGTATGCATTCAAGACATTCCTGTCTTCGAATGCAATGAGCTGCGACTCATTTGGAGGTGAAGTGAATCTATACGGCAAATTAGTAAAATTTTGTCAAAAATGCGGGATTCTGGTTATTCAAAGCTGATATGAAACATTTTGATACAATAAGTCCGCCGTTATCTCGCCTTACCTTTCGCCTTAATATGTCCGGCATGACGCTGTATGTAATCGCCAACTCACCCACATCTGATGGGCCTACAGGTGGTGCGCAACAAGAGGGCAGATAATCGCGATCAAGAAAGCCGATTCATGTGGAACAGCGTCGTCGATAACTGCTAAGAGTTGGCAATCAGACGAGTGCCAACCTAAATGAAAATGACATTTATTAGAGTTTTTTTTGACGTTTTTTTCTCATTTTGCGCTCTACATTTGCGGCCCCCTAAACATGCAAATGATTCGCATTGATGGGCCATGTATCTGTGTGCGTGACTTCCAAAAGAATCAGGAGCTGCAACAAAATGATTTCCCCTATGCCCTCGTTCCTCAAAACCGCTCTACTGGCCACGGCGTTGCTGAGCGCCGGTCAGGTGTTTGCCGCCGATGCCGACGGCATTGTGGTCTACAACGCCCAGCATGAAAGCCTGACCAAAGCCTGGATCGAAGGCTTCACCCAGGAGACCGGGATCAAGGTCACAGTGCGCAATGGCGACGACACCGAGATGGGAAACCAGATTGTCCAGGAAGGCGCCGCCTCCCCTGCGGATGTATTTCTGACCGAAAATTCCCCGGCCATGGTGCTGGTGGACAACGCGGGACTGTTTACCCCAGTGGCGCCGACCACCCTTGAACAAGTCGACGCAGCCTACCGTCCGGCCCATGGCAAATGGGTGGGCATCGCGGCGCGCTCCACCGTGTTTGTCTACAACCCGGGCAAACTGCCGGAAGCGGACTTACCGAAATCACTCCTGGACCTCGCCGAGCCGAAATGGAAAGGTCGTTGGGCCGCTTCACCGGCCGGCGCCGATTTCCAGGCCATCGTCGCTGCAGTCCTAGAACTCAAGGGCGAAACCGCCACCCTTGAGTGGCTGAAAGGCATGAAGGCCAATTTCACCGCGTATCGCGGCAACAGCTCCGTGTTGAAAGCGGTCAATGCCGGGCAGATCGACAGTGGTGTGATCTACCACTATTACCGCTTCGGCGATCAGGCCAAGACCGGCGAAAACAGCAAGAACACTGCCCTGCACTACTTCAAACACAAAGATCCGGGAGCGTTTGTGAGTATCTCCGGCGGCGGCGTTCTGGCCTCCAGCCAGCACAAAGAACAAGCCCAGGCGTTCCTCAAGTGGGTGACCGGCAAGGACGGCCAGGCCATCCTCAAGACCGGCAACTCCTTTGAATACGCGGTAGGCAAAAACGCTGAATCCAACCCTAAATTAGTGCCTCTGCAACAGCTCGACGCGCCGAAAGTCGATGCGTCAAAACTCGACAGTAAAAAAGCCGTGGAACTGATGACTCAGGCCGGACTGCTTTGAATTGATGCCTGAAACGCTACCGGCGGACGTCGCTGCGGCGATACCCGCACACTTGCGCCGCCGCTCCCGCGGTCTGTTCTCGGGGCGCGGCGGTGCGTGGGTGATGGGTTTGTCGGTGCTGGTGTCAGTCCTGGCGCTGTTGCCGATTGCCTTCATCATCGGCGTGTCGTTGCAAACCGGCTGGGCAACGCTGGCGGCGCTGGTGTTCCGGCCGAGGGTCGGCGAGTTGCTGATCAACACCGTGTTGCTGGTGGTGATCACGATTCCCCTGTGCGTGGGCCTCGGCGTGACGCTGGCCTGGCTGACCGAGCGCAGCGATCTGCCGGGGCGGCGCTGGTGGTCGTTGCTGGCGACCGCACCACTGGCGGTTCCGGCCTTCGTTCACAGCTATGCCTGGGTCAGCCTGGTGTCGTCGATCAACGGACTGTTTGCCGGGGTGCTGGTCTCGGTGATCGCCTACTTTCCGTTCCTGTATTTGCCGGTTGCGGCAACCCTGCGCAGGCTCGATCCGGCCATTGAGGATGTGGCGCAGTCGATGGGGCTCAAGCCTTGGGCGGTATTTTTTCGGGTGGTGTTGCCGCAATTGCGCCTGGCCATCTGCGGCGGCGCATTGTTGGTAGGGCTGCATTTGCTGGCCGAATATGGCCTGTACGCAATGATCCGTTTCGACACCTTCACCACGGCGATCTTCGATCAGTTCAAGTCCACCTTCAACGGCCCCGCCGCTAACCTGCTGGCTGGCGTGCTGGCCCTGTGTTGCCTGGCGATGCTGACCGTGGAGTCGGCGGCGCGCGGCCATGCGCGATATGCCCGTGTCGGTTCGGGAAGTGCCCGTGAACAACGAATCGTCTGCCTGAAAACCGCGCCAACCGTGCTTGCGCTCACTTTACTGATCGTCACCTGCGCCTTGGCGCTCGGGGTGCCGCTGATCACGTTGAGCAAGTGGCTGATCGCGGGGGGACGCATGTCTGGCAGGTGGCTGAGCTGATGCCGGCGCTGCAACAGACATTACTGCTCGGCTTCGCGGGCGCCGCGCTCACCACCTGCGCGGCCATCCCGATTGCCTGGCTGTCGATTCGCTCGCCGGGGCGGCTGCAACGCATTCTTGAAAGCTGTAACTACATCACCAGTTCCTTGCCGGGGATTGTGGTTGCCCTGGCCCTGGTGACGGTCACGGTGCATTTCGCCCGGCCGATTTATCAGACGACGATCACCGTGTTGCTGGCGTACCTGCTGATGTTTTTGCCCCGCGCGCTGGTGAGTTTGCGTGCCGGTATCGCCCAGGCACCGGTTGAACTGGAGAACATTGCACGCAGCCTCGGCCGTTCGCCTGGTCGGGCACTGTGGCTGATCACCTTGCGACTGGCCGCGCCCGGCGCTGCTGCTGGCGCGGCGCTGGTGTTTTTGGCGATCACCAACGAATTGACCGCCACCCTGCTGCTGGCCCCAAACGGCACACGCACGCTGGCGACCGGATTCTGGGCATTGACCAGCGAAATCGACTACGCCGCCGCCGCGCCCTATGCCCTGCTGATGATTCTGCTGTCACTTCCGTTGACCGCACTTCTCTATCACCAATCCAAACGAACGGCTGGCCGATGAACGCCCTCGAACTGCATTCGATCTGCAAATCCTACGGCGCGCACCGCGCCCTGGAAAACATCAGCCTGGTGGTGCCGACGGGCAGCCGCACAGTGATCGTCGGCCCGTCGGGTTCGGGCAAAACCACGTTGCTGCGGATGATCGCCGGCTTCGAATTCCCGGACCGGGGCTGCGTGACCCTCAACGGCCAGACATTGGTCGACGACACTCACGAGGTCCCGGCACACCAACGCCAGATCGGCTACGTGCCCCAGGACGGCGCGCTGTTCCCGCACATGACCGTGGCCGCCAATATCGGTTTCGGACTGACAAGCAAGGGCAGAAGGAAACACGAGCGTATCGCTGTATTGATGGACAGCGTGGCGCTGGACGCGAACATGGCCAATCGTTGGCCTCACGAACTTTCGGGCGGCCAGCAACAGCGGGTGGCACTGGCGCGAGCCTTGGCACAACAGCCGCGCCTGATGTTGCTGGATGAGCCGTTTTCCGCCCTCGACACCGGCTTGCGTGCGTCCATGCGCAAACTGGTGGCGCGGCTGTTGGCCGACGCAGGGGTCACCACCATTCTGGTCACCCACGACCAGAGTGAGGCGCTGTCGTTTGCCGATCAGTTGGCGGTCATGCGTGACGGCCAACTGGTGCAATCCGGCCATCCGCTGGATCTTTACCGTTATCCCGGCGACGAACAAACCGCGCTGTTCCTCGGTGATGCCGTGGTCATGCCGGCCAGAATCGAAGCTGGCTGGGCCCATTGCGACCTGGGGCGGATCCCCGTCAATAACCATCGCAACAACCGCTGTGCGCAGATCATGTTGCGGCCCGAGCAATTGCAACTGGTCGGCATCGTACCGAATGCCGTGGAATCCTCGGGCTGCCGTGGCGTCGTGAGCGAGCGCGACTTCAGCGGAAATACCTGCACATTGATCGTGGAACTCGAAGCGTTGCCCGACACTGACCAACCCGGCAGATCCTTGATGGTGCGTAGTACCGGCCTCTACGCGCCGCCAGCCGGCAGTGCGGTGCACGTCTCAGCCCTAGGTCATGCCCATGTGCTGAACGAGCCTTGAAGCTGAAATTCAGGGATTAAAACGATCCACCACCCTTCGCCCACGCTCTCGTGAGTTCGCGCTCTTCGATCACGCGAATAGCGAAGTGATTTTTAAAGGCATAGCTATAAGGCACGTGGTAGATCATCTGTACCGGGTGGCAACAGTTCAAGGCGCCCATGATCTTTGACGGGCGCAATCTGTACGACGCCGATCGACTGACGCGCAGCGGGTTTATGTACTTCCCGATGGGTCGGGGAGACTAATGCAAGTTGCCCATTCCGTATCAAAAATGGAATGGCACAGTCGCGCATTGATAGCTGAAACCCGGTGCTGGTGTTAAGTGGCGCAAAGCTCGCGGAAGCGGGTTGATCAAGCAAAGTTGATTACGTTATTGGAAAGCTTGTTCAGCCGACTCGAATCCCCTCTGACAACTCCGGACGCCTGACGCAGAATTTAAATCTTTCGCAAAACGTAGACACGCCACATTGAAAAAAACGGAATAAAGTCAGACTTGCTATCAATAACGAAACCAGCTTCCTTGAACTCGGCTTCTGCGACGGATCGAGGAATAACAAACCTATTTTGATATTTAGTCTGCTCGCCCATGGCTCTACGCCGTTGTCCCTGGCGCTTTCGCTTCCATGACTTGAAGTTACCATCTACCCACATCGATAGGATAACGGTGTCGCGCGTCACCCGGTGAAACTCTCGCAACATCGTCAATCGATGCACGGATTCACCAATATGATGAATCAACCGCATGCTGAAAATGCTGTCCACCGAATTACCAGGTAAATCGATGGCGAACACTGAAGTTTTTAGAGGCGTTACACGTTTGACTATATCGGCAGGTTGATTATCTAATGCTGCTGTAATCATCTCCGACGAACTGTCTGCGCCAATGATGACTCGATTAGAGTTTTCTGCAAGTACGGACCAGAACCGTCCCGCGCCGCATGGAAGGTCGAGAACCAGCCCCGGGTCTCCCGCCTCGTGTAACGCATGGCGCGCCATCTGTACGTCCCGATAATGGGCCAGTTTTTGCGACAGTCCATCCTGATGCTTCAGGAAGTAATGTTTTACGTTATTTTTATCGTACTTCTCATAAAATTTAAGTTTGACAGGGGCGCTCATTGGCGATCTCCAGTGGTCAGGGCTCAATGCTAATCATCCGCCTGTCGCTGGAAGGTCAACGTGATGTGAATTTTCTGTATAGCTGTAACTCAAGCCTCGTAACGTCATCCGGCTAGCCTATTTACAGTAACCAGGCCCGGCGTCGTAGTAGACTTATCATTCTAGTCCTTGGCATTTTTTAACGTAGTGCTGGACCAGTTGCATGCCGGCAATCGGCAAACCAATCCCAGTAATACACAGGCTCCAGATCAGGCCTTCGATACCAAAAGAAATCAATGCTCCACCAATGAAGGTGGCGGGCAACGCTGGAAAAAAAAGAATACAAATAATCAATGCATGTGCGCCTAAAAGCCTTTTCAACCGACCTCTGGCGTTGAAGATACAGACCATCCAAAACAGCGCCCAGAACGCAATGGTCATCAAATAGACGGCTAAATGAAGCAAATCCCCCGCCATTCCGTAGCCATGCATACCCCTATCTCCTTTATGGAATTAACCTTTTTACGCTGACCGTCTCAAGCGTAGGCGATTCTGCGACAAAGCGGCTTGCCGCCCTCCGTAAGCACAAAAGATTATTCTAATCAGTCATGTGACGCTGTAAAAACGCGGCAGAATAGAAGACAGGTTAATTTGATAAGAAGCATGAAGGTAGCCGATGAATATACTGATCATTGAGGACAATCGTGACATTCACGACAACCTGATGGACTTTTTTGTTTTGAAGGGTCACCACGTCGAGGGAGCACTCGACGGCTTGACCGGGCTTCATCTCGCTGCCTCAAAATTCTTCGACGCGATTGTTCTAGATGTCATGCTCCCTGGAATCGATGGCAACAAGATTTGCCAAAGCCTGCGTCAGATTTCCAAATCCGACGTTGCCATTGTCATGTTAAGTGCACGAGACCAACTGGAAGATCGATTGATCGGCTTCAAGGTCGGTGCTGATGACTACGTCACCAAGCCGTTTGCCATGTCTGAAATTCTTGCCAGAATCGAAGCCGTGGTGTCGCGCCGCGCTCGAAAAATGAATCGGGTCATGGTTGTAGCCGATCTGCATTTTGACTTGGACACCATGGAAGTATCTCGCTCCGGGACATCCATCAAGATAAATCCTATTTGCATGAAGCTGTTGGAAACCCTCATGCGTAGAAGTCCGCATGTTGTCAAACGGACCGAGCTCGAAGATCTCATCTGGGGGCGCAACCGTCCGAGCAGCGACAGCCTTCGCAGTAACATCCATATGCTGCGCCGGGCATTGGACAAAGCCTTTGATGAACCACTGCTTCATACCGTACATGGCATTGGATACAGGCTTTGCGTCCTGAGCACCCTCCCTTTATAAACTCCGCGCGTATCTCCCGTCGGGGCGACAATCGGCGCTAGAGTTTTTACGCTGGCAAAACCACGTTTCTGACATTCAAGGTGAACTCTCACAGCGCGTGGCGTGTTGAACGCCGTAAAAATATGTAGCTTTACTTAACTGTGTGTTATCTGATTTTTCCCCACTCTGTCGCTTCCAACGACCCGATGATGTTTGGTTTGTGCCTCCCATCCACTTGGACGAATATGGCTTGTGTGTAAGCGCTGGAACGAGCTCCCGCACGTACTCCCATCAGTCTTTCGAAATGGTCGATACAGCCACTGTGAGTAATCAGGACCAAATTCTCGTTGTCGCTTTTATGAGCTATTACGGCGCCTTTGAATCCATCATCGCACTCACTCACCCACTCCTGAGTCGCCACCACCCGACCTGAAATAAAATCGGCAGTTTGGCGTGCACGGGGCAAGGGACTGGCGACCATCCGGGCTTTTTCGAGACCCAGTCGTCGCAAACCTTTGCCGACCACCATCGCAGCATTGCTTCCTTCGATGGTGATGCCCTCGATGTCGCCGAGGCACGGGTTTGCAGACCGATCGCATCGTTCGGCGTGTCTGACCAGGACCACTACGGAACCTTGCCTCCATTGCGCTTCAAGTCCTGATTTGATCATGTTGTTTCCCGCGCCCAAATCCACCACAGATGTCGCCGTTGAAAACCATACGCCTATCACGCCGAGCAGCAGCGTAATGAGGATCACCGCGAAAAATTTGCTGTGCAAACGGATAGCGCGCGGGACGAATTTCGAAATTATCGAGTCGTTGATAAGGATGTGGGGCATACCATCGAACCTTCAGCTTCAGGACACTGGTGCCAGCCAGGGTTACCCCTTAGAACTTCACCCTGCCATTCGGGCAACGATAGATTTGGCGCTGTACTGAAGCGGTGAAAGCGATGTCAAAAATCAGTAAACCCGGACGTTGATTGGCCAAATCGGCTACGACTATTACCGTTCAGCGGCAAAACAACATCCATATGGCTTAAGGCCAATAAGCAATAATTTCCGGCTTTGCTTGCGAAAGTTGGCTGAATCCAAGCAAGCTCGAAAGCCGTGACTCTCTACGCGATTTTTCCATGTTACTTGCCGGATTATGAGATCAAGTTTTCCCTCGATAATGGCGACGTTTGCCTGACGGTATTCGCTGAGCCGACTACTACTGCGATTTCCAAGTCGGATATTGGGTATGGTCTTGAACCGCAAAACACGACGTCCTAATGCGTTGATTTTTATCGCGCCAAAGCATGTCGGCATACGCCGGGAGAATGGACTGTGCCTGGATACGGTCTCAGCCGAGGCGTGCCTGAACGACATGAAACCGGCAGTCATTAACTAGACACCGGACGGCCAATTTGCCTTCCCTCAGGCTCAGCTAAGTTTCATTACTTACTTTCTCTTTCCGCGCGCATTTCGCGCTGCTTAAGAGAGGCTATCCGCCTATGAAATCCGCAATAGCCGGCTGGGTCAACAAAGTACCCGAAGTGACGCTGTCATTCTGGATGATTAAAATCTTGTCCACGACCGTAGGTGAAACAGGCGCCGACTTTCTGGCCGTCGATGCTGGTTTCGGCGCGGGGCCGACCAGTATCGGTATGGCTGCAGTACTGGCAATCGCGCTGTTCTGCCAATTTCGCACTAAAGGCTACACGCCTTGGATCTACTGGCTGACAGTCGTTCTGGTGAGCATCGTCGGAACTCAAATTACTGACATTCTGACCGACATACTGGACGTCAGCCTTTACACCAGCACGGCCGTATTTTCCACTCTGCTGGCGATCAACTTCTTGGTCTGGTACCGGGTAGAACACAACCTGTCGATCCGCGAAATTGTCACGCCGCGCCGGGAGTTGTTCTACTGGGCGACTGTACTCTGCACCTTCGCCCTGGGCACCGCCGCCGGTGACCTGGCAACCGAGGCCTTGGGCCTGGGTTTCACCCTCGGCGCTGTCATTTTCGGTGCACTGATCGCTGCCACTCTGGTTGCCTGGCACATGGGCTGCAATAGGGTGCTGACGTTCTGGATCGCCTACATTCTGACTCGTCCTTTCGGCGCCTCACTCGGTGACCTGCTGACCCAGTCTAAAACCTACGGGGGCCTCGGAATGGGTGCCACCTGGACCAGCGCCATCTTCTTGTGCGTCATTGTCATTCTGGTTGCGGTGGCGCAAATCAGCGTCGGCAACCGCAAAACCATCACTCAGTAATTGCCCAAACGCCAATCAAGGAATCGTCATGCGCCAGATTCAAAACATCATTCGTCACGTAGCCATCGTCTCCTCCATCTTGTTGCTCAGCATCGCCGCTGGTTGCTCGAAGCCTGCCAACAAGCCCATTGCCGGCGCCACGTCAGGTTCTGTTAGCACACAACCCCAACCTGGTTCAAAACTAGGAGAACTGTCTGAGTTCCGTAATATTGCCGCCGACGTCTCCGCCCTCGTCGATAAAAATGACTTGCCGGGCGCCAAAGCCCGCATCAAAGATCTGGAGACCGCTTGGGACTCCGCCGAAGCTGGTATCAAACCCCGTGCCGCAAGCGATTGGCATGTGGTGGACAAGGCGATCGACCATGCACTCGATGCCTTGCGCGCCGGTAATCCGCAACAGAGTGACTGCAAGGCAAAAATGGATGAGCTGTTGAACACCTTCGATTTGATGAAAAGCAAATCATGAGTCCTATGCAGCGCTGATTTCGCGGCGGACAAACGCTTGCGCTGGTGCTTCACTACAATCGCGACGGTCATGCTTGTCGCGCTTTTTTCTGGAGCGGGAAATGCGGATATTGCTGGTCGAAGACGACCCGATGATCGGTGATGCCATCCAAGGCGCCCTGAACGATGCGAGTTATGCCACTGACTGGGTGAAAAACGGTCTCACTGCTCTTGCAACGCTGGTCACCCAACACTATGACCTCGTACTGCTGGATCTCGGGTTACCCGGAAAGGATGGACTAGATGTCCTAGACAGTATTCGAGGGCGCAACAACTCGGTCCCACTGCTGATCATCACCGCTAGAGACGGCTTGGATGATCGCCTTCGGGGCCTTGACGGCGGTGCTGATGACTACCTGCTCAAACCCTTCGATATGGCCGAACTTCTGGCCCGTATACGTGCCGTGTTACGACGCAAAGGTGGCAACGCCCTGTCTTTGCTGGACAACGGCGTGGTGACGCTGGACCTGATATCCAAAGAGGCTACTACCACGGAAAATCTAGCCGTCCTACTGTCCAGTCGCGAATTCGCCCTGTTGCAGGCACTGTTGATTCGGCCAGGCGCAATTCTCTCTCGCAGTGAGCTTGAAGACCGTATTTACGGCTGGGGCAATGAAGTGGAAAGCAATGCGGTGGAATTTCTGATTCACGGCCTGCGGCGCAAGTTGGGCAGCCATGTCATCAAGAACGTCAGAGGTATGGGATGGATGGTTTCAAAAAGCGCTTGAGGGACTCGGTTCAATTACGCCTGTCCGTGACGCTGTCGCTCGCCATCCTGATCGTAGCAGTGGTGGCCGGTATCTTTGCTTTCGTCTCGGCATTCGACGAGGCCCACGAAATGCAGGACGATACCTTGCGCCAGGTGGCGGTCCTATTTGATCGGCAGCAGATGAGCCTGCACTATCCCGCAGCTCAAGAAGTCGATGGCGATAAGGAAGAGTCCAGGGTCATCGTGCAATATCTGGTCGACGGCAGCAAAGCCATCGGTAACGATGATGCTCTGATGCCATTGCCCATCCCCACAATACTCGCCGATGGCTTGTCTACCTTGAATGTCGCCGGCGAAGACTTTCGTGTGTTGGTCAGAACTACGGCCCGGGGTGAGCGTATCGTGGTCGCTCAAGAAACAGGCGCTCGCAACAAGGAAGCCCGCGAGAGCGCCTGGCGAAGTCTGCTGCCGTTCCTTATTTTGTTTCCAGTATTGTTGCTGGTGGTGGGCGATCTGGTGCGCAAACTATTCCGCCCCATTGCTGCGCTCTCTTCTGACATCGATCAACGCGATGAACAGGCCTTGCACCCTGTCGATGAGCGCAATCTGCCGACCGAGATCCGACCTTTCGTCGTCGCTATTAATCGCTTGCTCGCGCGAGTCGCGCTGTCCATGGAAAACCAGCGCCGCTTTGTCGCCGATGCTGCCCACGAACTGCGCTCCCCCATGACGGCCCTGTCCATTCAAGCCGAGCGGCTGGCAGCCACGGAAATGCCAGAGCCGGCTCGTCAGCGCCTCTTGCCGTTATCCCGGGGAATAGAGCGCAGCAGAAACTTGATTGATCAACTGCTGACCCTTGCTGCCGCACAATCGAGCTCGGATCGGCCACACACTGCTGTTTCAGTCCATGGAGTCTATCGACGTGTATTGGAGGATTTACTACCGCTGGCGGAACGTAAAAACATCGATATTGGTGTTGAGAGTATCGAGGACGTGCATGTCCTCATCAACGAAATAGATTTGTTAATCGTGGTGAAGAATCTGGTGGATAACGCGATCCGTTATACCCCCCGTGGGGGATGGATTGACCTTGCGGTTGAGCTGGTACAAGAGACAGCAATTTTGCAGATCAAGGACTCAGGCCCAGGTATTACAGTAGAACAACACGTGCGGGTGTTCGATCCATTTTATCGCAGCTTGGGAACCGATGAAGCAGGTTCCGGGCTGGGCCTGTCTATTGTCAAGGCGATAGCAGACCGCACAGGAATACGCGTTCAATTGAGTTTCTCTAACGAAACGAAGAAGAGCGGTTTATGTGTTTCGGTGTGGTTGCGACAGGCAAGTGTTTCGGCGCCCGCACGGCGCTGATTGTCAGTATTTCGACCCAAGCAACCACCAAAAAATGACTACTTCTTTTTGACGTTTTTTTACCAAAGTGCCTCGTAGAGTCGCGCTGACCAGCAATCTTATGACGTAACGTGCAGCACTATGACTCCTTCCAATCTTCAGGCTTATTTCAATGGGTTCGTCGTTCTTTTCAACGTGGACATTCTGGGCTCTGCTGTCAGCAGTGTTCGCTGCAATGACGGCTATTTTTGGCAAAATAGGCATAACCGGCATCAACTCTGATTTCGCCACTCTGATACGCACCGTGGTGGTGTTACTCAGCCTGGCGATGATCTTATACGCGACCGGACAATATCAGTCCCTCGGCTCGATATCGGCTCGCAGCTATTTATTCCTGGTCTTGTCAGGTCTGGCCACAGGAGCTTCCTGGATATGTTACTACCGAGCTTTGCAGCTCGGACAAGCGTCCCTGGTCGCCCCGGTGGACAAACTCAGCGTGGTACTTGTCGCCGTCTTGGGGGTCACCCTCTTGGGAGAGAGACTCGACGCTCGCCAATGGACAGGCATCAGCCTGATCACCATCGGTGTAGTGATGCTGGCGTGGCGACGATAGCCGCTCACATTGCCATTTGAGCATGCGTTCCACACGGGTAACTCCGCATTACCGACGGATTGAATCAGCCTACAGTGTGGCTATAGACACGCAATATCTTGCGAAACAATAAAATTAGCGAAAACGCTAACCACGCTCAATAATCTCTGAATCAGTACAATACGTTTGGGTGCCTAAACGATGAACAGGAATGATTTTTCGGTTGAAAGCTCTAATGCATTTAGCATAGTTATAGTCAATTACAAGACGCCTGAAATCACCAAGATATGTTTAGATTTATTGCGCCAGCATGTGCTCAACAACAGCGTCCAAATATGGGTGGTTGACAACTATTCCGCCGATGAAAGCACCGATTATCTGAGGACATTAGATTGGATCAACTTGATTGAACGTTCTGTCTCTGAACCAGAGGCAGGCCATATCGCCCATGGCAAAGCACTTGACGTGGTTTTGCAGCGAGTTGAAACCGACTACTTATTCCTGATGCATACCGACACATTTGTTTTCGATAAAAATATTTTTCCGATGATGCTGAATAGGTGCTTAAAAAACCCAAAGGTAGCAGCCGTAGGTTGTGTAGAACAAATAAATCGGGGTACCACCAGAACGCTTTGGCGCTTTAGCTCGCGACTATTCAAACACCATTTCCGACGACTGAAAACTTCTATCGGCTTGCGCTCCAGAGAACCAAAACCTTACAGAGAAGTTTACTTGAAAAGTTTTTGTACATTGTGGAACTGTAAACTTATCAAACAGCACGGCCTGCATTTTTCGATGGATGATCGTGTGCCTGGTTATACCCTCCAGGACCGTATGACCGAGCTTGGCTATGCAGTAGAGACGATATCGCCGCGTAAAATCTTTAGCTACTTGGATCACATCCAGGGGGGGACTGTTGCAGCGGCTGGCGGCTATGAAACGACGCACAGACGAACCAAAATGTACAATAGCATCCTTAAACGCCTAGCCAAGAGTGACAGCAAACCCTAAGGTACGCAGATACGCAGCAGCAATTCGTTCGGATTTGTTGCCCTACAGGTTTTATGATGATTTATTGGAGCGGTAATGGAACCCTTTATTCAAACACTTCCGATGACCCTCTCCCCGGAACTCGATTTCGACCAGAACGCAGCCAGCGCTATTGGTCACTCATTGGCCAATCAATATATTCAGGCTACGCCATTTCCACACATTGTTATCGACAATTTTTTACAAGAATACTTGATTGCGAGTATCTGCTCAAATTTTCCAGTCGAACCAACCAATAACGAAATGCTCTACGAGCGCGGCTACAAAGGTCAACGAAAACGTCAAATTAGCCCCAACGAATGCGGCGCTCATTTGAAGAATATTTTTAACGCGTTTAATTCGGCACCCATGTTGCTATTTCTTGAAAAGCTAACAGGCATTGACGGCTTGATACCTGATCCCTACTTTAGCGGAGGCGGGCTGCATGAGACGAAGAGCGGTGGTTTCCTTGGGGTGCACTCTGACTTCAGGCTCAACAAAAAGCTTAATATTGAACGTAGGCTAAATGTCATAATTTATCTGAATGAAAGCTGGCAAGAGGAATACGGTGGCAACCTGGAGCTTTGGGATGTCAATATGAAGACCTGCCTTAAAAAAATTTTGCCCATATACAATCGCTGTGTCATCTTCAATACAGACAAAGACAGTAATCACGGGCACCCGGAACCTTTAACGACTCCAGAGCACATCACGCGCAGATCCATAGCGCTTTATTACTACACCGCAGGAACGATGGTCATGGATCCTGCACAAAGAAACAAAACGCACTATAAGCCAAGACCCAAAGATCGTTTAAGCCTCAAGTACTATATAAGTAAACTAATTAAGAAAAAAAATTAAACTGTCTCGTCGCAGGATATCTCAGTCATTAGATGTTTTTTGATCTCTACGCATGAGTAGTTAAGGTGAGAGTAATTCTGTTGAGAGGTATGCGTCCGGGCATCACGCCTTGCGTGATTAAACCGGCTGCCACCTATGCGGCAGCAACTGATCGACTTCACTCGCCCGCTGCGTCAGAAGGCGCGTGAGGACGTCCTTCAAATAAGCATACGGATCATGCCTGTTGAGCCGCGCTGACTGGATGAAGCTCATGATCGCCGCCGCCCGTTTGCCGCTGCGCAGCGAACCTGCAAAGAGCCAGTTTTTGCGACCGAACGCCCACGGTCGGATTTGTTTCTCGGCCCAATTATTGTCAATGGGTACGGCCCCGTCACTGAGGTATCGCGACAAAGCTGCCACACGTCGCAGGCCCACTGGCGGACAAGCCACATATGCGCCTTGTCCAGCCCCGCCAGTTCTAGGCGCCAGGCGAGGTCGGCGCTAATCGCGGCGCGGCAGTGCAGCACGTTGGACAGTTGCACCCTGGAATAACCAAGGTGTTAGGCTTGGGCGGTAACGGTCATTTTGATTTTGGGTAGCACGTCTTCGCGCAGCCCTCTCCTGGGTGGGTAGGATTATGCATAGTCATCTGTCGTTCGCCTGACAGTTGTAGTCGAATTAATCGACCAGCTCCATGTTGGTACCGATGCAATTAGGTGGTCAAGTGGAGCGCAATTACGCACTCTGTGGCTTTTCGGAGAGACTCGCGCTATTCAGACAATAGGATGACATCCGAAAGGCCCTTATTGAAGGTCATCTATTGTGTGAGCTGGGTAGGTTTTTCTCATCTTATCTGTGACTTCTACTTTCGTGAGTCAAAGAAAAAATGAATTTATCCCCGTGTTTGCGGGTAGGCTTGAGTCATCTATTTTGAGACCCTACAGCTGACTGCTAATTGAAAAAGGCCAACGCTCAGCGTTGGCCTTTTTTTATACCTTCAAAGATGATCGCAGAGCCAAACACATCGCAAATCGCAGGCATAAAAAAACCGGCTATATCAGCCGGTTTTTTTGCGCCCGAAAAAAACTTATGCACCATTTCCGGAGTTTTATGAGTTTAAGAAATATATATATAAATCATAAAGATACGCTCATAAAACGTTAGTTTTCGGTAAAACGGTACACAGGTTATCCACAGAATCTCAGACAGCCACTTGATCGTTGGCCGAGGGGGCGGCTGGGGCGGCTGGCAGCGAACCCATTTCCCGCTGCATCTGCTCGTTCCAGCTCTGCACACGGTCATTCAGATCGGCAATGGCGCGCGGCCCACTGCCTACGGCGTACATTGGCTCGCCAATGATCACGGTGATGACGCCTTGCTTCTTCGCCCAACCGGTTTTCGGCCAGAACTTGCCGGCATTGTGCGCAATCGGCAGGACTGGAAGTGCGGCATTGACCGCCAATGCGGTGCCACCGCGTGAGAACTTGCCGATGGTGCCATAAGGAACGCGAGTCCCTTCGGGGAAGATCAGCACCCAGACGCCATCCTTCAGCAATTCATGTCCCTTCTTCGCCACATGCTTGAGCGCAGCTTTCGGATTGTCGCGGTCGATAGCGATCGGTCGCAACATGGCCATGGCCCAGCCGAAGAATGGCACGAACAGCAATGAGCGCTTGAGCACTTGGCTCAATGGCTCGAAGTAGGCAGAGAGAAAGAAGGTCTCCCAGGTGCTCTGGTGGTTCGACTGAATCACGCAGGGCTGGTCAGGCACGTTCTCGGCGCCCCTTACTTCGTAGCTGATGCCCAGAAAGACTTTGCTCAGCCACAAGGCGCAACGGCACCAGTACACATTGATGAAGCGATACCGCGCCTTGAACGGCAGAAACGGCGCGATTAAAAAGCTCAGGCTGCACCAAAGCAAGGAGCTGGTGCCCAGCAGCAGGTAAAAGAGGAAGGTTCTGATGGCCTGCAGTATCGACATGGCGACATTTACCGTTGCGGGCACTGCCCGCCTATTCAAGCGCACTCCCGATCAATCCTTGGTCAGGAACAATCGAAGCACTCTAATTGTGGATAAGTTCTGCGGCAATCGCCGCAAGATCGTCAAAAATCAAGGTGCCCACCGGCAGGGTCTTGCCCAGAGTCTTTTCGCCTTTCCCGGTCTTTACCAAAACTGGTTGAGAGTCGACGGCTTTGGCGGCTTCCAGGTCACCAAGGGTATCGCCGACGAACCATAGATGAGTCAGCGATACGTTGTAATGAGCGGCGATGGTTTTCAACATCCCGGGTTTTGGCTTGCGGCAATCGCAGCCGTCGTCCGGCCCGTGCGGGCAGTAGACAATCAGCCCGACCTCGCCGCCCTGCTCCGCCACCAACGAGCGCAAGCGCTCGTGCATAGCGTCCAGGGTTGCGATGTCGTAATAGCCGCGAGCGATGCCTGACTGGTTGGTAGCCACCGCCACCGTCCAGCCGGCCTTGCTCAACTGCGCGATGGCTTCGATCGAACCGGGGAGCGGAATCCACTCCTCCACCGACTTGATGTAAGCGTCGGAGTCGTAATTGATCACCCCGTCCCGATCGAGAATCAGCAGTTTCAACAGCAGTCCCTCAGCCCAGCATCGAAATGTCGGCAACGCCGAGGAACAGTCCACGCAGGCGCGCCAGCAATGCGTAACGGTTGGCGCGGACCTTGGCGTCTTCAGCGTTGACCATCACGGCCTCGAAGAACGCATCCACCGGCTCGCGCAAGGCAGCCAGACGGGCCAGCGATTCGCTGTACTGACGGGCAGCGGCCATCGGCTGTACAGCCTGGTCAGCCTGCTGGATCGCCGAGTACAGGGAGAACTCGTTGGCGTTGTCGAAATACTTGGCTTCCACGACCGAAGGAATGGAGCCTTCGACCTTGCTCAGCAAGTTCGAAACGCGTTTGTTCACCGCGGCCAGGGCTGCGGCTTCCGGCAATTTGCGGAACGCTTCCACGGCTTGTACGCGCTGATCGAAGTCCAGGGCAGAACCCGGTTTCAGGGCACGGACCGACAGGTAAGTCCCGACATCCACGCCTTCGTCTTCGTAACGGGCACGCAGACGGTCGAAGATGAACTCCAGCACCGAATCGTTCAGGCCGGCAGCCTTGACCTTGGTCCCGAACGCATTCACGGCGAATGCCACGGCGTCGTTCAGGTCGAGGTCGAGTTTCTTGTCGATCAGGATGCGCAACACGCCGAGTGCTGCACGACGCAGGGCGTACGGGTCTTTGCTGCCGGTTGGCAGCATGCCGATGCCGAAGATACCGACCAGGGTATCGAGCTTGTCGGCGATGGCCACGGCCGCACCGGTCAGGGTGGTCGGCAGTTCAGCACCGGCACCGCGCGGCATGTACTGCTCGTTCAGGGCCAGTGCGACTTCTTCCGGCTCGCCGTCGTTGAGGGCGTAGTAGTAACCGGCGACGCCTTGCATCTCCGGGAACTCACCGACCATCTCGGTCGCCAGATCGCACTTGGACAGCAGGCCGGCACGGGAAGCCCAGGCTGCGTTGCCGCCAATGCGTTGCGCGATGAACGCGGCCAGTTTGGAAACGCGCTCGGCCTTGTCGTAGACGCTGCCGAGTTTTTCCTGGAACACCACGTTCTGCAGGCGCAGGTTGAAGTCTTCGAGTTTCTGCTTCTTGTCTTGCTTGAAGAAGAACTCGGCGTCGGTCAGGCGTGGACGAACCACTTTCTCGTTACCGGCGATGATCTGTTGCGGGTCTTTGCTTTCGATGTTGGCCACAGTGATGAAACGTGGCAGCAACTTGCCGTCGGCATCCAGCAGGCAGAAGTACTTCTGGTTGTCCTGCATGGTGGTGATCAGGGCTTCTTGTGGCACGTCGAGGAAACGTTCCTCGAACGAGCACACCAGCGGCACCGGCCATTCGACCAGCGCGGTCACTTCGTCGAGCAAGGCTGGAGGAACGATGGCAGTACCTTCCTGCATCGTCGCCAGCTCTTCGGTGCGTTTGCTGATCAGCTCGCGACGCTCGTTGGCATCGGCCAGTACGTAGGCGGCACGCAGGTCGCTCAGGTAATTGGCCGGCGAAGTGATACGCACGCTTTCCGGGTGATGGAAGCGGTGACCACGGGAATCACGACCGGACTTCTGGGCGAGGATCGTGCAATCGATGACCTGGTCACCGAGCAGCATTACCAGCCATTGGGTCGGACGAACGAATTCTTCCTTGCGAGCACCCCAGCGCATGCGCTTGGGGATCGGCAGGTCGTTCAGCGAATCTTCAACGATGGTCGGCAGCAGGCTCGCAGTCGGCTTGCCGGCGATGCTTTGGCTGTAACGCAGTTTCGGGCCGCTTTGATCGATTTCGCTCAGGTCGACGCCGCATTTCTTGGCGAAGCCCAGTGCTGCTTGAGTCGGGTTGCCTTCGGCATCGAACGCGGCCTGACGTGGCGGGCCGTCGAGGTTGATGCTGCGATCCGGCTGCTGAGTCGCCAGCGAGGTGATCAGCACAGCCAGACGACGTGGTGCGGCGTAGACGGTTTTGGTCTCGTAGTTCAGGCCCGCGGCTTGCAGGCCCTTGTCGATACCGGCCAGAAACGCGTCGGCCAGGGTGTTCAGGGCTTTGGGTGGCAGTTCTTCGGTGCCCAGTTCAACCAGAAAATCTTGAGCACTCATTGTGCAGCCTCCAGCTTGGCCAGTACTTCGTCACGCAGGTCCGGGGTCGCCATCGGGAAGCCCAGCTTGGCGCGAGCCAGCAGGTAGGCTTGCGCAACGGAACGCGCCAGGGTGCGCACACGCAGAATGTATTGCTGACGCGCGGTCACCGAGATCGCCCGGCGCGCATCCAGCAGGTTGAAGGTATGGGAGGCCTTCAACACCATTTCGTAGCTCGGCAATGGCAGCGGCTGGTCGAGTTCGATCAGGCGCTTGGCTTCGCTTTCGTAGAAGTCGAACAGTTCGAACAGCTTCTCGACGTTGGCGTGTTCGAAGTTGTAGGTCGACTGCTCGACTTCGTTCTGGTGGAACACGTCGCCGTAAGTCACTTTACCGAACGGACCGTCAGCCCAGACCAGGTCGTAGACCGAGTCCACGCCTTGCAGGTACATGGCCAGACGTTCCAGACCGTAAGTGATCTCGCCGGTCACCGGGTAGCACTCGATGCCGCCCGCTTGCTGGAAGTAAGTGAACTGCGTCACTTCCATGCCGTTCAGCCAGACTTCCCAGCCCAGACCCCAGGCGCCCAGTGTCGGCGATTCCCAGTTGTCTTCGACGAAGCGAATGTCGTGGACCAACGGGTCCAGGCCGACGTGCTTGAGGGAGCCCAGGTACAGTTCCTGGAAGTTGTCCGGGTTCGGCTTCAGGACTACCTGGAACTGGTAGTAGTGCTGCAGACGATTCGGGTTTTCGCCGTAGCGGCCGTCAGTCGGGCGACGACTGGGCTGCACATAAGCGGCGTTCCAGGTTTCCGGGCCAATGGCGCGCAGGAATGTAGCGGTGTGGAAAGTGCCGGCGCCTACTTCCATATCGTAGGGCTGAAGTACCACACAACCTTGCTCGGCCCAGTATTGCTGGAGGGCGAGGATCAAGTCTTGGAAGGTACGCACGGCTGGCGTAGGCTGGCTCACGAAATTCACCTGTTTCTTGGGCTGCGATTTAAAGAGCGGGAGTATACCCGATTCGGTCCTGCGCACGCCCCCTGGAGCCTTATGCCACGCTGCTTTTGGTGTTCCGAAGATCCGCTGTACATGGCTTATCACGATCAGGAGTGGGGCACGCCGCTACGCGATGCGCAGGGTTTGTTCGAGTTGCTTTTGCTCGAAGGGTTCCAGGCCGGCCTTTCCTGGATCACCGTGCTGCGAAAACGTGAGCGATATCGCGAGGTGTTGTTCGGCTTCGACGTACAACGGGTGGCGCAGATGAGCGACGCGGAAATCGATGAATTGATGCTCGATCCGGGCATTATTCGCAATCGCCTCAAACTCAACGCCGCCCGACGCAACGCCCAGGCCTGGCTGGCGCTGGAGGACCCGGTAACGTTTCTCTGGTCCTTCGTCGGCGGCACGCCTGTGATCAATCATTTCAAGGATCGCACCGAAGTGCCGGCGGTCACGCCGACGGCGGTGGAGATGAGCAAAGGCTTGAAAAAGGCCGGCTTCACGTTCGTCGGTCCGACCATTTGCTACGCACTGATGCAGGCCTCGGGCATGGTCATGGACCACACGCAAGACTGCGACCGCTACGCTCAGCTTGCCAACGGCGGTTAGAATGGCCGCCTCGCGCACCGCACAAGATCAGGAGTGACCTGTGGATAAGTTTAAAGGCGCCTTGCTGGTAGGCGCTCTGCGGCTGTTTGCCCTGCTCCCGTGGCGGGCAGTGCAAGCCGTGGGCTCGGCCATTGGCTGGGTCATGTGGAAAACACCCAACCGTTCCCGCGATGTGGTGCGGATCAACCTCGCCAAGTGCTTCCCCGAAATGGACCCGGCTGAACGCGAGCGTCTGGTCGGCCAGAGCCTGAAAGACATCGGCAAGTCACTGACCGAAAGCGCTTGCGCCTGGATCTGGCCGGCTCAGCGTTCGATCGATCTGGTGCGTGAAGTCGAAGGGCTCGATGTGTTGAAGGACGCCCTCGCCTCCGGCAAGGGCGTGGTCGGCATCACCAGCCACCTGGGTAATTGGGAAGTGTTGAACCACTTCTATTGCAACCAGTGCAAACCGATCATTTTCTACCGACCGCCGAAACTGAAAGCGGTGGATGATCTGCTGCGCAAACAGCGGGTGCAATTGGGTAACCGCGTGGCCGCTTCCACCAAGGAAGGCATCCTCAGCGTCATCAAGGAAGTGCGCAAAGGTGGTGCAGTGGGTATTCCCGCTGACCCGGAACCAGCCGAATCCGCTGGGATATTCGTACCTTTTTTCGCCACCCAGGCGCTGACCAGCAAGTTCGTACCGAACATGCTCGCCGGCGGTAAAGCGGTCGGCGTGTTCTTGCATGCCCTGCGCCTGCCGGACGGTTCAGGTTACAAAGTGATCCTGGAAGCCGCGCCCGAAGCCATGTACAGCACCGATACCGAAACGTCGTGCGCAGCCATGAGCCAGGTGGTCGAGCGGTATGTGCGGGCCTATCCGAGCCAGTACATGTGGAGCATGAAGCGCTTCAAGAAGCGGCCACCCGGTGAAGAGCGTTGGTATTGAGTTGATTGGCATGATCTGTGGATAACTTGTAGGAGCAAGGCTTGCCCGCGAAAGCGATATAGCATCCAGCATCAATGTTGAATGTAATGACCTCTTCGCGGGCAAGCCTCGCTCCCACAGGGGGCAGGTTATCCACAACGGTTCATACAAGGGCGCAAAAGATGTCCGAGCACCGCAAATCGTTTCGCATCAAGATCACTCACGAAAGCTTCGGCGAATGCCTCGGTCAGACACGTAACCTGTCGGCCACGGGTGTCTACGTCAAGCATCCCGGTTTGTCGTCGTTGCCTAAAGGCGCGGTGGTTTTTGGACAGGTGCAGGGCTTGCCCACCGGTGCGCCACGCGTGCGCATGGAAGTGGTGCTGGTCGACGCCGATGGCATCGGCCTGCGTTACCTCTGATCAGTGCGCCTGACGCTCAAGCTTCTTCAGAAACACCGTCATCTCCTTCTCTGCCTGCTTGTCGCCATGCGCACGGGCGGCTTCCAGGCCCTGCTCCCACGCCTGACGCGCAGCTGGAAAGTCGGC
This sequence comes from Pseudomonas mandelii, assembly GCF_900106065.1. Lineage (NCBI taxonomy): Bacteria > Pseudomonadati > Pseudomonadota > Gammaproteobacteria > Pseudomonadales > Pseudomonadaceae > Pseudomonas > Pseudomonas mandelii. Next base: position 2,162,755 of record NZ_LT629796.1, on the reverse strand, counting down.
CAGTGCCAGATGGGCCTTGCCTAAGAGCTTCCAGGCGGCCGAATACTTTGGATCGAACTCGACGCAACGCTGGAAATGCTCGGCGGCCTTGGCGTTTTCCCCAAGATCCAGATATCCCTTGCCCAGGCCGAAGCGCAGCAATGAGTTATCCACACCCTTGGCGAGCATTTTTTCCAGGGATTCGAGCATGGGGGGTTCCTTGTTGAGGTGTGTCAGGCGTTGATCTGTTTTAGTGAGGCCGCCTTCGCGAGCAGGCTCGCTCCCACAATTTATCTTCAGTGAACACGAATTTGGTGTGCGGCGAAAACCCCACTGTGGGAGCGAGCCTGCTCGCGAAGAGGCCCGCGCAGACGCCAAAAATGCTTGATCAGAAGAAGCTGAGCCCCACATGGAACAGCTTCTCCACATCCCGAATATGCTTTTTATCCATAAGGAACAAAATCACATGGTCGCCCGCCGCGATCACCGTGTTGTCATGCGCAATGATCACTTCCTCATCACGAATGATCGCGCCAATCGTCGTCCCCGGCGGCAAACCGATGTTCTGGATCGCCTTGCCAATCACCTTGCTCGATTTTTCATCACCATGGGCAATCGCCTCGATGGCCTCCGCCGCGCCGCGGCGCAATGAGTGCACGCTGACGATATCGCCGCGTCGCACGTGGGCCAGCAGCGTGCCGATGGTTGCCAGTTGCGGGCTGATGGCGATGTCGATATCGCCGCCCTGGATCAAGTCCACGTAAGCCGGATTGTTGATGATCGTCATCACCTTCTTCGCACCCAGGCGCTTTGCCAGCAGCGAGGACATGATGTTGGCTTCGTCATCGTTGGTCAGGGCCAGGAAGATGTCTGCGTCGGCAATGTTCTCTTCCATCAGCAAGTCGCGGTCGGAAGCACTGCCCTGCAACACCACGGTGCTGTCGAGGGTGTCCGAGAGATGGCGGCAGCGGGCCGGGTTCATCTCGATGATCTTCACTTGGTAGCGGCTTTCGATCGCCTCGGCCAGGCGCTCACCGATCTGCCCGCCACCGGCAATGACGATGCGCTTGTAGGTTTCATCCAGACGGCGCATTTCACTCATCACCGCGCGGATATTTGCCTTGGCGGCAATGAAAAACACTTCGTCATCCGCCTCGATCACCGTATCGCCCTGGGGCAGGATCGGCCGATCGCGGCGGAAAATCGCTGCAACCCGGGTTTCAACATTGGGCATGTGTTCCCGCAACTGGCGCAGTTGCTGGCCCACCAACGGTCCGCCGTAGTAGGCCTTCACCGCCACCAGTTGCGCTTTGCCTTCGGCGAAGTCGATCACCTGCAACGCGCCCGGATGCTGGATCAGGCGCTTGATGTAATTGGTGACAACCTGTTCCGGGCTGATCAGCACGTCAACCGGAATTGCTTCGTTATCGAACAGCTCGGAGCGCGTCAGGTACGCGGCTTCGCGGACCCGGGCGATCTTGGTCGGGGTATGGAACAGGGTGTGGGCGACCTGACAGGCCACCATGTTGGTTTCGTCGCTGTTGGTTACTGCCACCAGCATGTCGGCATCGTCCGCGCCGGCCTGACGCAGCACCGTCGGCAACGAGCCGCGGCCCTGCACGGTACGGATGTCCAGGCGATCGCCGAGGTCGCGCAGGCGTTCGCCGTCGGTGTCGACCACGGTAATGTCGTTGGCCTCGCTGGCCAGATGTTCTGCCAGCGAACCGCCGACCTGGCCTGCGCCGAGGATGATGATTTTCATCCAGTCACTCCCTTATAAACCGGTTAACCGCGCGCGGCGGCGATCTTGATCAGCTTGGCGTAGTAGAACCCGTCGTGGCCGCCTTCCTGGGCCAGCAACTGGCGACCGTGAGGTTGCTTGATACCGGCCGCCGTGGCGAGGTCCAGTTCACGCGCACCCGGCGTGCGAGCGAGGAAGGCTTCGATGACTTCAGTGTTCTCGGTCGGCAGCGTGGAGCAGGTGGCGTAAAGCAGAATCCCGCCGACTTCCAGAGTTATCCACATGGCGTCCAGCAGCTCGCCCTGAAGCACCGCGAGTGCAGCGATGTCATCCGGTTGGCGAGTCAGCTTGATGTCGGGGTGACGTCGGATCACGCCAGTCGCCGAGCATGGCGCATCCAGCAAAATGCGCTGGAAGGGTTTGCCGTCCCACCAGGTCGCCGTGTCGCGGCCGTCGGCGGCGATCAGCTCGGCGCTCAGGCCCAGGCGTGTGAGGTTCTCGCGCACGCGCACCAGACGCTTGGCTTCCAGATCCACGGCCACGACGCCCGCCAGTTTTGGCTCGGCTTCGAGGATGTGGCAGGTCTTGCCGCCCGGTGCGCAGCAGGCATCCAGTACCCGTTGGCCCGGCGCGAGGTCGAGCAGGTCGGCGGCCAATTGCGCCGCTTCGTCCTGCACGCTGATCCAGCCTTCGGCGAAGCCTGGCAGGCTGCGCACGTCGGCGGCAGCTTCGAGAATGATGCCGTCCTGACTGTAGACGCACGGCGTAGCGGCGATGCCGGCCTCAGTCAGCAGCCCAAGGTAAGCGTCGCGGGCGTGATGGCGGCGGTTGACCCGCAGAATCATCGGAGGATGCGCATTGTTCGCCGCGCAAATGGCTTCCCATTGCTCAGGCCAGAATGCCTTGAGGGATTTTTGCAGCCAGCGCGGGTGGGCGGTGCGCACCACCGGGTCGTGTTCCAGCTCGGCCAGCAACGCTTCGCTTTCACGCTGGGCGCGGCGCAGCACGGCGTTGAGCAAGGCCTTGGCCCATGGCTTTTTCAGCTTGTCGGCGCAACCGACGGTTTCGCCGATGGCGGCGTGGGCCGGGACGCGGGTGTAGAGCAGTTGATAGAGGCCGACCAGCAGCAGCGCCTCGACATCGGCGTCCGCTGCCTTGAACGGCTTCTGCAGCAGCTTGGCCGCCAACGCCGACAAACGTGGTTGCCAGCGCGCCGTGCCGAAGGCCAGGTCCTGGGTGAAGCCGCGATCACGGTCTTCAACCTTGTCCATTTGTGTCGGCAGCGAACTGTTGAGTGAGGCTTTTCCGTTAAGAACAGCGGCAAGTGCCTTGGCGGCGGCCAGACGTGGATTCATTGAGCGTCCGCCGCTTGACCGAGGACGGTGCCGACGGCGAATTTCTCACGACGGCTGTTGAACAAGTCGCTGAAGTTCAGCGCCTTGCCCCCGGGCAATTGCAGACGGGTCAGACACAGCGCTTGCTCACCGCAGGCGACGATCAAGCCGTCCTTGCTGGCGCTGAGGATTTGCCCCGGTGCGCCCTGCCCCTCGGCGAGGCTCGCGGCCAGCACTTTCAACGCTTCGCCGTTCAGCGTGCTGTGGGTGATCGGCCACGGGTTGAACGCGCGGACCAGGCGTTCCAGCTCAACCGCCGGACGGCTCCAGTCGATGCGTGCTTCGTCTTTGTTCAATTTGTGAGCATACGTTGCATGACTGTCATCCTGCACTTCGCCTTCCAGCGTTCCGGCGGCGAGGCCGGCAATCGCCTGGATCACGGCCGGTGGGCCCATTTCGGCGAGACGGTCGTGGAGGCTGCCGCCCGTGTCTTCGGCGGTGATCGGCGTGGTGACTTTCAGCAGCATCGGCCCGGTGTCGAGGCCCAGTTCCATGCGCATCACGGTCACGCCGCTTTCACTGTCGCCTGCTTCGACCGCACGCTGGATCGGCGCCGCCCCGCGCCAGCGTGGCAGCAATGAAGCGTGGCTGTTGATGCAACCCAGGCGCGGAATATCCAGCACCGCTTGCGGCAGGATCAAGCCATAGGCGACCACCACCAGCAAGTCCGGCTTGAGTGCGGCCAGTTCAGCCTGGGCGTCTTCGTTGCGCAGCGTTGGCGGTTGCAACACCGGGATGTTGTTTTCCAGTGCGAGTTGCTTGACCGGGCTTGGCATCAGCTTTTGCCCACGGCCCGCCGGACGGTCCGGCTGGGTGTAAACCGCGACGACTTCGTAAGGGCTGGCGAGCAGGGCCTTGAGGTGTTCGGCGGCGAATTCCGGGGTGCCGGCAAAGACGATGCGCAGTGGCTCAGTCATGGGAGCAATCTCTGAAAAGAAAAAGGCTTGCCGCAGCAAGCCTTTGAAAGAAGGGCATCAAGCGTTCTGGCGATGGAGCTTTTCCAGTTTCTTCTTGATTCGGTCGCGTTTGAGGTTCGACAGGTAGTCGACGAACAATTTGCCGTTGAGGTGGTCGCATTCGTGCTGGATGCACACGGCGAGCAGGCCTTCGGCAATCAGTTCGTAAGGCTTGCCGTCGCGGTCCAGGGCCTTGACCTTGACCTTCTGCGGGCGATCGACGTTTTCGTAGAAGCCCGGCACCGAGAGGCAGCCTTCCTGGTATTGCTCCATCTCGTCGGTCAGCGGTTCGAACTCGGGGTTGATGAACACCCGTGGTTCGCTGCGGTCTTCGGAGAGGTCCATCACGACGATACGTTTGTGCACGTTGACCTGGGTCGCGGCGAGGCCGATGCCTGGCGCTTCATACATTGTTTCAAACATGTCATCGACCAACTGACGCACTTCGTCGTCCACTACGGCCACAGGTTTGGCGATAGTGCGCAGGCGCGAGTCGGGAAATTCGAGGATGTCTAAAATGGCCATAAGCTTAATTGCTGCACGTGTGAGGTAAAGTCGGGTCGATGGCCTGGCAGGTCCGAAGATGCAGGCTACCGTTGTGAAGCGTAGCTCCTTTTCTTTTATCAAAGAGTCAGGAGCGAGCCACGAGGGCTCTGGCGTTTCACGCGAACGCACATAATAAAGGGATTCACCGCATGAGGAAATCACTACTCGCCTTGCTCCTTCTGGCCTCGGCCGGTTTGGCGCACGGGCAAGTGCAACTCAAGGAAGGTTTTCCACAGCAATACACCGTGGTGACGGGTGACACTCTCTGGGACATTTCCGGAAAATTCCTCCGGGAGCCGTGGAAGTGGCCGGAACTGTGGCAAGCCAATCCTCAGATCGAAAACCCTAATCTCATCTATCCCGGCGACTCGCTGTCGCTGGTCTATGTCAACGGCCAGCCCCGCCTGACCCTCAATCGCGGGGCTTCGCGCGGCACCATCAAGCTCTCGCCTCGGGTGCGCAGCTCGCCGGTGGCCGATGCGATCCCGAGCATTCCGCTGCAATCGATCAACAGCTTTTTGCTGAGCAACCGCATCGTCGACAAGGTCGAGGACTTCGACAAGGCGCCTTATATCGTCGCCGGCGATGCCGAACGCGTGCTCAGTGGCACCGGTGACCGCATTTTCGCCCGTGGCCATTTCGACCCGAACCAGCCGGTCTACGGCATCTTCCGCCAGGGCAAGGTCTACACCGATCCCGATAGCAAAGAGTTTTTGGGGATCAATGCTGATGACATCGGCGGTGGCGAGATTGTGGCCACCGAGGGCGACGTCGCCACCCTGGCACTGCAACGCACGACTCAAGAAGTGCGTCTCGGCGACCGTTTGTTCAGCGGTGAAGAACGATCCATCAACTCGACCTTCATGCCCAGTGCGCCAAAAACCGAGATCAATGGCTTGATCATCGATGTGCCGCGCGGGGTTACCCAGATTGGCGCGCTGGATGTGGTTACCCTGAACAAAGGTCAGCGTGATGGCCTGGCCGAAGGCAACGTGCTGGTGGTGATGAAAACCGGTGAAACCGTACGCGACCGGATCACTGGCCAGCCACTGAAAATCCCCGATGAGCGTGCCGGTTTGCTGATGGTGTTCCGCACTTACGACAAGCTCAGTTACGGGCTGGTACTCAACGCATCGCGCTCTCTGGCGGTGATGGATAAGGTGCGAAATCCGTAAGCAGGCTCCACAAGTTACCAACAGAGTTATCCACAGCTTATTCCCGTTTGAACGGGGCTCATAACGATCAAGGATGATCCATGTCGCTGTCTGCCGTCACACCGGTTTCCCCTGCGGAACTGGAAGCTCGTTTACGTCTGCACCGATTGCCAGAACTCGGCCCGGCGCGTTTCAAGAAATTGCTCGAAGCCTTCGGCTCGGCGTCCAAAGCCATCAGCGCGCCCGCCAGCGCCTGGCGTTCGCTGGGCTTGCCGCTGGCGTGCGCCGAGGCACGGCGCGTCAATGAAGTACGCGATGGCGCGGCCCACGCATTGGCCTGGCTAGAGCGCCCGGGCCAGCATTTATTGATGTGGGACCAGCCTGAGTACCCGGCGCTGCTGGCGGAAATCAGCGATGCGCCGCCGCTGTTATTTGTGGCAGGCGATCCCGACATTCTGGAAAAACCGCAATTGGCGATGGTCGGCAGTCGGCGCGCCTCGCGACCGGGCATGGACACTGCGGCGGCGTTTTCGCGCAGCCTGGCCGGCGCCGGTTTCGTCATCACCAGCGGTCTGGCGCTAGGCATCGATGCCGCCGCGCATCAAGCCGCGCTGGACGTGGGCGGGCGAACGGTCGGGGTCCTTGGCACGGGACTTGAAAAGTTTTATCCACAGCGCAATCGGCGGCTGGCGGACGCCATGATCGCCTCGGGCAGTGCAGTGCTTTCCGAGTTCCCGCTGGATGCCGGCCCCAGCGCCGGAAATTTCCCCCGGCGCAACCGGATCATCAGCGGTTTATCCCTCGGGGTGCTGGTGGTCGAAGCGAGTGTCGCCAGCGGTTCATTGATAACGGCGAGGCTGGCGGCGGAGCAAGGACGCGAGGTGTATGCGATTCCAGGGTCGATCCACCACCCTGGCGCCAAGGGTTGTCATCAGCTGATCCGTGACGGTGCGGAATTGGTGGAAACCACCGAGCATATCCTCGAAGCCTTGCGCGGCTGGCAACGGTTGCCGTTGTCCACAGAGACGCTGCAAGCACCCACTCATCCACTGCTCCTGTTGCTTCACGCCGCGCCCCACACCAGCGAAGCGTTGTCGGTCAGCAGTGGCTGGGCCTTGTCCAAAGTGCTGGCAGCGTTGACGGAGCTGGAAATGGACGGCCGGGCGGTGTGCGAAAGCGGGCGCTGGTTTGCGCGGGTGAGCTAGGTTTTATAAGGAAGATCGGTAAACTGCGCAGAGCCTTATTCCGGAGAGTTTTTCATGGTCAACAGTTGGCGCGTGCAACAAGCCGCACAAGCCGTTCGCGCAGGGGCAGTAATTGCCTATCCAACCGAAGCGGTCTGGGGCCTGGGTTGCGATCCGTGGGATGAAGAAGCGGTCTATCGTCTGTTGATGATCAAGGGCCGGTCTGTGGAAAAGGGCCTGATTCTGGTAGCCGACAATATTCGTCAGTTCGACTTCCTGTTCGAAGACTTCCCGGAACTGTGGATGGACCGCATGGCCAGCACTTGGCCGGGGCCGAATACCTGGCTGGTGCCGCATCAGAATCTGTTGCCGCAGTGGATTACCGGCGTGCATGAAACCGTAGCGCTGCGCGTCAGCGACCACCCGCTGGTGCGGGATCTGTGCGCGGTGGTCGGGCCGCTGGTGTCGACCTCGGCTAACCCTCAGGGTCGGCCAGCGGCGCGGACGCGAATTCGCGTCGAGCAGTATTTCCGCGGGCAAGTGGACTACGTCTTGGGCGGGAATCTGGGTGGGCGCAAGAATCCGAGCGTGATTCGCGATGTCGCGACCGGGAACGTCATTCGCCCGGATTAATCCCGCAGTAACACCTGTGGCGAGGGAGCTTGCTCCCGCTGGACTGCGCAGCAGTCCCGTTCTTTTAAAGATATGAGGGGCCGCTTCGCGGCCCAGCGGGAGCAAGCTCCCTCGCCACAGTTTGATGTTAAGGCAGCAGAACAGTCGAGCCAGTCGTACGCCGCGCCGACAACTCGGTCTGCGCCTTCGCCGCCTCAGCCAACGGATACTTCTGGCTGACGTCCACCTTAAGTTTGCCGCTGATGATCAACTCGAACAGCTCATCGGCCATGCGCTGCAGGTTTTCTGCGTTATTGGCGTAGGTCGCCAGCGTCGGCCGGGTCACGTACAACGAGCCCTTCGCCGCCAAAATCCCCAGGTTCACCCCGTCCACTGCGCCGGACGCATTGCCGAAGCTCACCACCAGGCCCCGTGGTGACACGCTATCGAGCGACGTTAGCCAGGTGTCCTTGCCGACGCCGTCGTACACCACCGGGACTTTTTTGCCGTCAGTCAATTCCAGCACCCGTTGTGCGACGTTTTCGTGGCTGTAATCGATAGTCGCCCATGCGCCGTTGGCTTTGGCCAGTGCGGCTTTCTCCGGCGAGCTGACCGTGCCGATCAACTTCACCCCCAAGGCCTTCGCCCATTGGCAGGCCAAGGATCCGACACCGCCCGCGGCGGCATGGAACAGGATGGTTTCGCCACCCTTGAGTTCATACGTCTGACGCAGCAGGTATTGCACGGTCAGGCCCTTGAGCATCACACCGGCGGCCTGTTCAAAACTGATGGCGTCCGGCAAGTGCACCAGGTTGGCCTCCGGCAATACGTGAACCTCGCTGTAGGCGCCCAACGGGCCGCTGCCGTATGCCACACGATCGCCGACCTTGAACCGGGTCACTTCGCTGCCCACCGCCTCGACCACGCCCGCACCTTCCGAGCCCAGGCCCGATGGCAGGGCGGGCAACGGATAGAGACCACTGCGGTAGTAAGTGTCGATGAAGTTCAGGCCGATGGCCTTGTTGACCACGCGAACCTGCTGCGGGCCGGGCTCGGCGGGTTGATAGTCGACATACTCGAGCACTTCGGGGCCGCCATGGGCGCGGAACTGGATACGCTTTGCCATCAGAACTCTCCTTAGGTCATTTGCGAAGCTCCCTATCGGACTCCTAAGCTTGACCTTCGTCAACTGCGGCAGGCCCATCTGCGATGTTATGCTACGCGCCCATTTGCGCCGGCCCCTGCTCCGATGGAGCGCCGCGTAGTTTTGCCCGATTCAAGGTGATGACATGACGACCCGCACCGAGGCCGTAAAAGCCTACCTGCTCGACCTGCAAGACCGGATTTGCGCAGCCCTTGAAGCCGAAGACGGCGACACGGCATTCGTCGAAGACGCCTGGACCCGGCCTGCCGGCGGTGGCGGTCGCACGCGTGTGATCGAAAACGGCGCGGTCATCGAAAAGGGTGGAGTCAACTTTTCCCACGTCTTTGGCAGCGGGCTCCCACCCTCCGCCAGCGCCCATCGCCCGGAACTGGCCGGCCGTGGTTTCGAAGCCCTGGGCGTGTCGCTGGTGATTCACCCGCACAACCCGCAGGTGCCGACTTCCCACGCCAACGTGCGCTTTTTCATTGCTGAAAAAGAAGGTGAAGAACCGGTCTGGTGGTTCGGCGGCGGTTTCGACCTGACCCCTTATTACGGTAACGAAGAAGACTGCGTGCACTGGCACCGCGTCGCCGAACAGGCCTGTGCGCCGTTCGGCCCGGACGTCTATCCGCGCTACAAGGCCTGGTGCGACAGCTATTTCCACATCAAGCATCGCCACGAGCCACGGGGCATCGGCGGTCTGTTTTTTGATGACTTGAACGAGTGGGACTTCGACACCAGCTTCGCCTTCATGCGCGCCATCGGTGACGCCTTCATCGAGGCCTACCTGCCGATCGTGCAGCGCCGCAAGAACGATGCGTTCACCGCCAAACAGCGTGAATTCCAGGAATTTCGCCGTGGCCGCTACGTCGAGTTCAACCTGGTCTACGACCGTGGCACGCTGTTCGGCCTGCAATCGGGTGGGCGCACCGAGTCGATCCTCATGTCCCTGCCCCCGCAAGTCCGCTGGGGCTACGACTGGAAAGCCGAGCCGGGCAGCGAAGAAGCTCGCCTGACCGACTATTTCCTGCAAGACCGCGATTGGTTGGCCAAGGCCTGAACGAGGAGTTCTGATGGACCGTTACGTCGTATTCGGTAACCCGATTGGTCACAGCAAGTCGCCGCTGATCCACCGCTTGTTTGCCGAGCAGACCGCTCAGCAACTGGACTACAGCACCTCGCTGGCGCCACTCGACGACTTTTCCGACTTCGCCAAGACGTTTTTCCTCGAAGGTCGCGGGGCGAATGTGACAGTGCCGTTCAAGGAAGAAGCTTATCGCCTGGCCAACAGTCTGACGGCACGGGCGCAGCGGGCAGGCGCGGTGAACACCCTGAGCAAACTCGCCGATGGCACGTTGTTGGGTGACAACACCGACGGCGCCGGACTGGTGCGGGACCTGACGGTCAACGCCGGTTTCAGTCTCAAGGGCAAACGTATCCTGCTGCTCGGCGCTGGCGGCGCGGTGCGCGGTGCGCTGGAGCCGTTGCTGGCCGAGCAACCCGCTTCGGTAATTATCGCCAACCGCACCGTCGAGAAAGCCGAGTTGCTGGCGGAATTGTTCGCGGACCTGGGGCCGGTGTCGGCCAGCGGTTTTGACTGGCTGCAAGAGTCGGTGGACCTGATCATCAACGCGACGTCGGCGAGTCTGTCAGGCGATGTACCGCCGATTGCCAGCAGCCTGATCGAACCGGGCAAGACGGTGTGCTACGACATGATGTACGGCAAGGAGCCGACCTCGTTCTGCCGCTGGGCCACTGAACACGGTGCGGCGGTGTCGATGGATGGATTGGGGATGCTCGCTGAGCAAGCGGCAGAAGCGTTTTTCCTGTGGCGCGGTGTGCGGCCGGATACAGCGCCAGTGCTGGCCGAACTACGCCGCCAACTGGCGCTGTAGTTCTTTGTGGCGAGGGAGCCTGCTCCCGCTGGGGTGCGAAGCGCTCGCAGATTTTCAGGGCTGCTTCGCAACCCAGCGGGAGCAAGCGCCCTCGCCACAAGTTATGCGTTCGTCATCAGAGTGGTGTGTTAGTCCTCAAACCGGATCGGGCATTTCTCCGCCCCTTCAAGCTTCCTCAACTCCTCCACCACCTGCGGCCGCGCGCTGCGCAGCGTCAGGCTGCGATTCTGCTTGAGCAGCCGCCGCGCTTCCTGGTGCAGCATTTCCACCCCTGAATAGTCGATGAAGTTGATCTGCTGCGCCTCGATCACCACACGTGCGCCGTGCATCCGTTGCAAACGCACTTGCAGGTAATGGCTGGCGCCGAAAAAGATCGACCCGCCGACCTGCAGAATGTCTTCATCGCCTTCGCGCCAATGCTGGACTCGCGGTTGTGAAGTCCGCTTGAGGTAAAAGAACAGTGACGCCAGCACCCCGGCATAGATCGCGGTCTGCAACTCCAGCAGTAGCGTGGCCACGCAGGTCAGCGCCATAACCAGGAACTCGGCGCGGCTGACCCGCAACAGCGCGCGGATGCCGCGATGATCGACCAGTCCCCAGGCGATCAACAGGATGCTCCCGGCCATGGCCGGGATCGGAATGTGCGAAATCAACGCCGCGCCGAAGATGGCGAACAGCGCCACCCACAGTGCTGAAAATACCCCGGCCAGCGGTGAGCAGGCACCCGCCTCGTAACTCAGGGCCGAGCGGGTGAAGGAACCGGCTGACAGCGAGCCGGAAAAAAACGCACCGACCATGTTCGAAAAACCCTGGGCGCGTACTTCCTGATTGGCGTCGAGCAATTGCTGGGAGCGTGCCGACAAGGAACGGGCAATCGACAGGCTCGTCACCAGCCCGAGCATCCCCACCGCCACGGCGCTGGGCAGCAGGCGAAGGATCAGATCCAGGTCCAGCGGCAGCGGACTGAAGGGCGGCAGCCGCCCGACAAACGCACTGACTAACTTCACATGGCCAAACATCGATGGCCAGAACCACACCAGCAGTCCGCTCAGCGCCAAGGTGATCAAAAGCGTCGGCCAGCGTGGCAGCAGTAATTTCAGGATCACGCCCACCCCGACGGTGGCCAGCCCCAGCACCAGCGAAGGTTTATCCACGTCGCCGAGGTGTTTGAACACCATCAAAAAGCTGTCCAGCGCCGTGGACTGATTGGGCAGGTCCAGCCCCAGCAGGTTCGGCAACTGGCCGATGGCAATCACCACCGCCGCGCCGAGGGTGAAGCCCAGCACTACCGAGTGAGAAACGAAATTCACCAGGGCGCCAAAGCGCAACAATCCGAGCAGCCACTGGAAAATGCCGGCGAGCAGTGTCAGAAGCAGGATCAAGGTGACGTAGTCTTCTGACGCGGGAACGGCCAGAGGACTGACGCTGGCATACAGGACGATGGATATCGCCGCTGTAGGACCACAGATCAAATGCCACGACGAACCCCAGAGGCAAGCGATCAGCACCGGAATGATCGCGGCGTACAGGCCGTATTCCGGCGGGAGACCGGCGATCAGGGCGTAGGCAATGGATTGCGGCAGCGCAAGAATGGCGCCGCTGAGGCCAACGATTAGGTCACGCCCGACGCTGGCGCGGGTTTGCCGGGGCAACCAGGAAAGGAAGGGAAAGAGTGAATGGCGGCTGGGGAAGGCCATGGGTCCTCTCGGGTGGAGTTTTGCGCAAGGGTATCAGTACGGGGTGAACATTGTGGCGAGGGAGCTTGCTCCCGCTCGGGAGCGAAGCGCCCGCAGATTTTTAGGGCTGCTTCGCAGCCCAGCGGGAGCAAGCTCCCTCGCCACAGGCAACCCTTACAACTTCGCTTTTACCGCCGGCAACGCATCTTTCCCATCCACGGTCTTCACGCCATCCAGCCATTTATCCAGCACGGCAGGGTTGGCCTTGATCCACGCCTTGGCCGCCTCGGCATTGCTGATTTTCTTGTTCACCACCTCGGCCATGATGCTGTTCTCCATCTCCTGGGTGAAACTCAGGTTGGTGAGCAGCTTGCCGACGTTCGGACAGGCCTGTGCATAACCTTTGCGGGTCAGCGTATAAACGCTGCCGGTGTCGCCGAAATACTTCTCCCCGCCTTTCAGGTAATGCATTTTCAACTGCACGTTCATCGGGTGCGGCGTCCAGCCGAGGAAGGTCACGAACTTCTGTTTCTTCACCGCGCGGGACACTTCGGCCAGCATGGCCTGCTCGCTGGACTCGACCAGTTTCCACTGGCCCATGTCGAAGTCGTTCTTCTTGATGATCTCTTGCAGCGAGATGTTCGCCGGGGCGCCGGAACCGATGCCGTAGATCTTCTTGTCGAACTTGTCGGCGTATTTATTCAGGTCGGAAAAGTTATGCACACCCGCATCCCACACGTAATCCGGGACGGCCAAGGTGAATTCGGTGCCGTCGAGGTTCTTCGCCAGTTGGGTGACATCACCCGTGGCGACGAATTTGTCGTAGAAGCCCTGCTGCGCCGGCATCCAGTTCCCCAGGAACACGTCGACCTGGCCATCTTTCAGCCCGCCAAAGGTGATCGGCACCGCGAGGGTGTCGACCTTGGCCTTGTAGCCCATGCCGTCCAGCAGAAACCCGGTGATGGCGTTGGTCGCAGCGATGTCGCTCCAGCCCGGATCAGCCATTTTCACCGTGTCGCAGCTCTGATCGGCAAAGGCCGATGCACTGCCCAGAGCCAGTAGCCCGACCGTCAGTACTGTGGATAACTTTTGCATGGACTTCCCCTTAACATTATTGGTTTTGGCAGGGTTGTGGATAACGTGCTTTACGTTCCAGATCGTCGAGGTCGATGTGGTTGCGCATGTATTGCTGACTGGCGTCTACCAGCGGCTGGTGATCCCAGCTCTTCAGCTTGCCGATGGTCAGCGCCTCGGCGACGAATCGCCGGCGACGCTGGCTCGCGAGCACCTGTTGGTGGATCGCCGGAATGTCCCATTTGGCCCGTGCTTCAGACAGAAACGCCTCGAACAGCGGCCGATGTTGCGGCGATTGGCTGAGTTCTTCCTGTTCGCGCGGGTCGTTGTGTACGTCGAAGAGTAGGCAAGGGTCATCTTCGCTGTAGATGAATTTGTAAGCGCCACGGCGAATCATCATCAAAGGGCTGATGGTGCCTTCGGCCATGTATTCGCCGAAGACTTCGTCGTGACCGCCCTGCCCTTGCAGGTGCGAGACCAGCGAACGACCGTCCAGTGGCAAACCCGGTTCCAGCGAACCGCCGGCCAGTTCTACAAAGGTTGGCAGCAAATCAGCGGTGGAAACCGCAGCACTGACGCGCCCGGCGCCGAATTGTCCCGGTGCGCTGATCAACAGTGGTACGCGGGCGGCCATTTCGAACCAATGCATTTTGTACCAGAGGCCGCGCTCGCCGAGCATATCGCCGTGGTCGCCGGAGAAGACGATGATGGTGTCATCGATCAGCCCGGTATCTTCCAGCGTTTGCAGGAGTTTGCCGACGTTGCTATCGATATAGCTGCAAGCTCCGAAATAAGCACGACGCGCATCGCGAATCTTATCCACAGGCAGCGGCTTGTCCCACAGGTCATACACCTTGAGCAAACGCTGGGAATGCGGGTCAAGTTCGGTTTGCGTCGGGGTTTCCGGCAGCGGGATGTCGGCATCGTCGTACATGTCCCAAAAAGCCTTGGGAATGGTGTACGGATCATGTGGGTGCGTCATCGACACGGTCAGGCAAAACGGCTGGTCGCCATCCTCGCGAATGTGATCGAACAGGTATTGCTGGGCCTTGAATACCACCTCTTCGTCGAAATCCAGCTGATTGGTGCGCACGCACGGCCCGGCCTGCAGCACCGAAGACATGTTGTGGTACCAGGTCGGACGCACGTCCGGTTCATCCCAGTTCACCGACCAGCCGTAGTCGGCCGGGTAGATGTCGCTGGTCAGGCGCTCTTCATAGCCGTGGAGTTGATCCGGGCCACAGAAATGCATCTTGCCCGACAGCGCGGTGCGGTAGCCGAGACGCCGCAGGTAGTGGGCATAAGTCGGTACATCGGCGGGGAAATCGGCCGCGTTGTCGTAGGCGCCGATCTTGCTCGGCAATTGACCGCTGACCAGGGTGAAACGCGACGGCGCGCACAGTGGGCTGTTGCAATAAGCGGCGTCGAACACCACGCCTTCGGCGGCGAGGCGGCTGAGATTGGGCAATTTGATGGGCGAGGAACCGTAGAACGGCAACATTGGCGCGGCCATCTGATCGGCCATGATGAAAAGAATATTCTTGCGCTTCATGTGATCGCGGCATTCCATAGTGAATATTTATGCGAGAGTGCTGCGATCGAGCATGGAGTCCACGCACTTTGTGGTAAAGCCCATGCACGGCAATGACTAGGATAAGCACCGCTTATGTATGACGCCCTTGGAAGTTTGTCGCTGGACCTGCTGCGAGCGTTTGAAGCGGCGGCCCGCCATCGCAGTTTTACCGCCGCAGCGGTAGAGCTGGGCACTACGCAGCCCGCCGTCAGCCAGCAGATCAAACGCCTGGAAGAACAACTCACCGCGCGGTTGTTTGATCGCATTTACCGTGGCATTGAGTTGACTGAGGCCGGGACCATTCTTTTCGAGCAGGTTCAGCTCGGTTTGCAGAATATCGATGCCGGATTAAGCGCGATCAGCACACAGCATCAACATGAAGTCTTGCAGGTGGCCACGGATTTCGCTTTTGCCGCGTATTGGCTGATGCCCCGATTGCACCGCTTTCATAAAGCCAATCCCCACGTCGACGTCAGCCTGGTCACCAGCGAGCGCAATCACAACATGCTGCGCACTGATATCGATGTGGCGGTGTTGTTTGGGGATGGCCGCTTCAAGCAGGGCGAAAGCCATTGGCTGTTCAGCGAAGAAGTGTTTCCGGTCTGCAGCCCGCTGCTGTTGAAGGATCGTCCCCTGCCCTTGCCGGCCCAGTCATTGCTGGAATTTCCACTGCTGCACCTGCGCGGCGAAAACAGCAGCAACTGGTTTGACTGGAGCGGCGTCTTTCGCGAGTTAGGGATTACATCGGCCCCGGCCCCCGGGCAATTGCGCTTCGACAATTACACGTTGCTGATTCAAGCGGCGATTGGTGGTCAGGGTGTTGCAATCGGCTGGCGGCACCTTGTGGATAACTTGCTGGCGCAAGGTTTGTTGTGTCGACCGATAGCCGACACGGTGATTTCCAGGCTCGGCTACTACGTGGTTTTGCCCCAGCGAAAACGGCGTGGGGTATTGATCCAACAATTTGTGGACTGGTTGATGGCTGAGCAGGCCAGCAGCGCCCAATCGCTGAATGGTTTACCGCTGCCGTCTATCGCCGTGTAGGGTCGGTCGAAACGAAGTTCACATGCTCGCGAACGTGAAGATTCAGCCGCAGCTCATCGGCAATCCCTACGGCCACGCGGTTCAACCGTTCAAGCGGTTCGGCCAGGCCCGGTTCAAGGCTGCTGCTGACGTGGCTGAAATGTTCAATCGTCAGCCCCGGCACTCCGCGAGGCGCATTGACCAGGGTCCAGTGCAAGGCACTGCTTTGCAGTGCATCAAGGATTTCCTCGGCGGCATGCCGCTGAAGGGGGTCCAGCGCTTCAGCCTCTGTGTCGTCGAGTTCGGCAAAATCCCCCACCAGGAACAGCCGGGCAATACCGGCCGCCTGCATGCCCTCGATCAGCGCGTCCACGGCCAACACCTGTTCGACCGGGCCTGGAACGATGGTTTTTTCAACGGTCTCGCTATTGAATGGCAATCCGGGGGCATCCAGCAGGCAAATAACCACCGAACTCCCCGCTACGCTTTGCTTGACGCGTTCGGCCTCGAACAGATCGCCGGTCTTGGTGCGCAATCCTGGGCGCGGTGGGAGCGCCGTCAGGTCATCCAGAATCGCGATCACTTCATGTTGACGCCGTAGCATTTCAGCCATCAGCGCACTGCCCAGGCTACTCATGGCACCATAAAGCACCACTTTGACCACCGGGGTTTCGGCATTTTTCATGGCTGAGGTTCCTTGTTCACAACGTATATGGCGTGTGACCTGTGGGAATAGGTGAGGGTTCGACTGGGTTTCAGAGGGTTTCAGATGCAACAGATCAAGGGTTACCACGCCCATGTCTATTTCGACGCCACGAGCATTGACCAGGCGCGAGCGCTGTGTGAGCACGCCGCGCAGGTGTTCCCGCTGAAAATGGGCCGCGTGCATGAACGTCCCGTGGGTCCGCACCCGGACTGGAGTTGCCAATTGGCGTTCGGGCCGGAGCTGATCGGCGAAGTGCTGCCGTGGCTGGCGCTCAACCGCAAGGGTTTGGTGGTGTTTCTGCACCCGGACACCGGCGACGATTTGCTGGACCACACCGAGCACGCGATCTGGATGGGCGCAATCCGGCCGCTGGACCTGTCTATTTTTTGATCAGAGGTTTTCTTCGGCTTCGCCGGGCAAATGTTCGTCCAAGTGCAGCCAGGGTAAGTGGCTGCGGGTCCAGATGTGACGCTCGGCCGGGGCTTGCTCCGGGTGATCGAGGGTGGCGATGGTCACGTCGATACTCTCGGGGCTCAGATGTGTGATCAACGCCAGTTGCGCCCCACAGTTCGGGCAGAAATAGCGCACGCAGGTAGTTGAAGATTCGTACTGCGCCGGCGTCCCTTTCAGCCATTTAAAGGCCGATACGGGAACCGTGATCCAGGTTGTCACGATCCCGCCGCTGACGCGCCGGCAGATCGAACAATGGCAGTGGGCGATGTCGTGCAAAGGTCCGCTGAATTGATAGCGCAGATGTCCGCAGTGGCAGCCGCCGGTGTGAAATTCGCTCATGACCTTACCTCCTGATGCGTATTTCCTGACGCTTTCGCGAGCAGGCTCGCTCCCACATTGGTTTTGTGTACGACACAGATCCTGTGTGGGAGCGAGCCTGCTCGCGATGCCCGCAACTCGGTCGCCCTCCCTGCCCCAGTCCGACGACCGGTTGCACATCCGGTCAATGCTTTCATCAGCGAAAGCTGGGTGAAAGCTTCCCCGATTAGGATCGCCCCCACTGCCGGCAAAAGACCGGTCGGCCAATGCCAGTGTTTTATCGCTCGCACAGCCCATTTAACAACAACAATGGTGATTCTGATGTCCTCTGCTACCCGCCGCTTCGCTGCAACTCCGCCCGTACGCCTCGTGCTTCCCGTTCTGCGCTGACCCACCCGGTTCGCCCATTCCCTAGCCGCGCTACGCCTGGAGTATTCCCATGCTGACTTTCCTTGGCTTCGCCATGGTCATCACGTTCATGTTCCTGATCATGACCAAGCGCCTGTCCGCGCTGATCGCCCTGATCATCATTCCTATCGTCTTCGCCCTGTTCGGTGGTTTCGCGCCGAAGATCGGCCCGATGATGCTCGAAGGCATCACCAAGCTGGCGCCGACCGGCGTGATGCTGATGTTTGCCATTCTGTATTTCGCCCTGATGATCGACTCCGGCCTGTTCGACCCGGCCGTGCGCAAGATCCTCAAACTGGTCAAGGGCGACCCGCTGAAAGTGTCGGTCGGCACCGCCGTACTGGCGCTCGTCGTTTCCCTCGACGGTGACGGCGCAACCACTTATATGATCTGCGTGGCCGCCATGCTGCCGCTCTACAGTCGCATCGGCATGAGCCCGCGGATCATGGCCGGCCTGATCATCCTCGCCGGTGGCGTGATGAACATGACGCCATGGGGCGGCCCGACTGCCCGTGCGGCCAGTGCGCTGCATGTGGACCCGTCCGACATTTTCGTTCCGATGATTCCAGCGATGGCGTTCGGCGTGGTGGCAATCCTGGCGATTGCCTACTTCTACGGCAAACGCGAGCGTGCGCGTCTGGGTGAACTGCACCTGGTGGGCGATGAAATCGACCACAGTGAAATCAGCGTTTCGCAATTCCCGGATGCCCGTCGTCCGAAGTTGATCTGGTTCAACGGCGCCCTGACCCTGGGCCTGATGTGCACCCTGATTGCCGGTCTGTTGCCGATGCCGGTGTTGTTCATGGTGGCGTTCAGTATTGCCATGATCGTCAACTATCCTTGCCTGCAACAGCAGAAGGATCGCGTCGCGGCTCACGCTGGCAGCGTACTTGCGGTGGTCGGTTTGATCTTCGCGGCGGGCATTTTCACCGGTATCCTGTCGGGCACCGGCATGGTCGATGCGATGTCGAAAAGCCTGCTGGCGGTGATCCCTGATTTCCTCGGCCCGTACCTGGCCGTGATTACCGCGCTGGTGAGCATGCCGTTCACGTTCTTTATGTCGAACGACGCATTTTATTACGGCGTGTTACCAGTACTTGCCGAAGCCGCCAGTCATTACGGTATAACCGCGGTTGAAATGGCACGTGCCTCGATCGTCGGTCAGCCCGTCCACCTGTTGAGCCCGCTGGTACCATCGACCTACTTGTTGGTGGCCCTGGCCGGTATCGATTTTGGTGACCATCAGCGCTTTACCCTGAAATGGGCAGTGCTGGTGTGCATGTGCATACTGGTAGCCGCATTGCTGATGGGGATTTTTCCGCTGTTCAGCACTCTATAAGCCCAAGACTCACCACAAAGGGTCCAGGCTTCGCTGTTTGAAGCCGGGCCTTTTGTGGTTTAACACTCGCTCAAAGGAATACACATGGAATGGCTGACCAACCCTGAAATCTGGGTTGCCTTCTTTACCCTGACCGCCCTGGAAATCGTCCTGGGTATCGATAACATCATCATGATTTCGATCCTGGTCAGCCGCATGCCCAAACACATGCAGCAGCGCACCCGGATCTTCGGCCTGGCGCTGGCCATGGTCACACGGATCCTGTTGCTGCTGTCGATCACTTGGGTCATGCGCCTTACCACCGATTTGTTTGAAGTGTTCGGCCAAGGCATTTCCGGGCGAGACCTGATCCTGTTCTTCGGTGGCCTGTTCCTGCTGTGGAAGAGCTCGCAAGAGATGTACCACGCGCTGGAAGGTGAAGACGAAACGAACGAAGAGCCGAGTGGCAAGGGCGGCAACTTCCTCTACACCATCATCCAGATCGCGATCATCGACATCGTGTTCTCGCTGGACTCGGTGATTACCGCCGTCGGCATGGTCTCTCATGTACCGGTCATGGTCGCGGCGATCATTGTTGCGGTGCTGGTGATGATGCTGGCTGCCGGCACCATCAGTGAGTTCATCGACAAGCACCCGTCGCTGAAGATGCTGGCACTGTCGTTCCTGCTGATCGTCGGTACGGTGCTGATTGCCGAATCCTTCGACGTTCACGTGCCAAAAGGCTACGTCTACTTCGCCATGGCGTTCTCGCTGGCGGTGGAAGCGATCAACATCAAGATGCGCACCGCGATTGCTAAAAAGCGCAAACAGCAGGATCCGGTGAAACTGCGCAAGGACATTCCGGGGCAATAACCCGAACCTGTGCACTGGCTGCTGCCAGTCAGTGCACAAAACCTGTGGGAGCGAGCCTGCTCGCGATAGCGGCCTGTCATTCAACATCAACGTTGAATGTGACGGCCTCATCGCGAGCAGGCTCGCTCCCACTTTTTTTGCTCTGTGATTAGCCTGGCGGATCGAGGTTATTCAACACTCGATTGCGGATACTTCACGATGGCGTGTTCAAAGGTTGACGCACCGAGCTCTGGTGGTTAGCGTCCCTCGCTCGCTTCAAACGACATGACAAGGAATGCATATGTCTGGAAAACCGGCTGCACGCCTCACGGACCCGACCACCTGCCCCCTTCCCGGCCACGGCACCAATCCGATTGCCAGCGGCTCACCCGATGTCTTTTTCAACGGTCTTGCGGCCGCTCGGGTCAGCGACACATGCACCTGCGACCTGGCCCTGAACGGTGGATTCTCTTCAACCGTGTTCATCAACGGCCTGAATGCCATACGCTCGATAGCACCACCAGCCATGGCGGTGTGGTGATTGGCGGCTCCGGCAACGTCATCATCGGCAACTCTCATTCCCCTGCGCCCTTCATCCCGCCCTTGCCGATCATTGGCCAGCCTTTGGTCGAATTCAAAGCCGTCAGCGCTGGCAATGGCGAACCGATTGCCCAACAGGACTACGAAATCGAAACCGCTGAAGGCCGGATCGTCAAAGGCCAGACCAACGCGGAGGGCATGACCCAAAGCGTCGCTACCCTGCAGCCCGACCTCGCCGTCGTCCGCTGGACTGTCTGACGCCTCAAGGAAGAATGAAATGACTGGACAATGCATGGCCCCAGACGACCTGGACATGAAGAAACTCTGGGACAGCACCTGCGAACTCCCCGTTTGCAAACGCGAAACCACTAAGGGCGGCCCTAACCCGAAAACCCGCGTTGAAGTGCCATTACTGACCTGTAATTGCCTGTGGCGCAGGTTTCAAAAAGAAGCCGAAGAGTGGGTCGCACCGGGCGGCGTGTTGATTGCCGACCCGCAAGCCCGTAACCGCAAGATCAACGCGGCCTATGCACAATTGTGGCTGGCGGATAACCGGTTTCAGTGGGCGGGGTTGGCGGCGTTTGCTTCGAAGCAGGTGGGGTGTGGGTTGATCCATGCGACCAAGTTGCAAACGGCTATTGCGGCGCAGAAGGCGGCGCAGGAGAAATTGCGGACGGGGAAGTCGGAAACCCTTTTCGAAGGATTTGGGTTCAAGCTCAGCAAGACTGATCCGGAAATCGAGAAAGAGTTAGCGAGCGCCAAAGCGGCCAATCCTCTTCCCACTGAGGATATTACCTTCGGCGACAACTCCCGCTCCGCTGTTCAGCAGCAGTTGGACTACGTGTATGAAATGCTGGCCCTCGGTAATACCTCGCTGTTTCTGGATGTTTATCCGTTGCATCGGTTTTTTATGGTGCGGGGCTTCAAAGAAATGGAAGCCTGTCTTTCCAAACGCAACCAACTAAAAAATGAAGTTCTGTGGCCCATCGCTGACAAAGTAGAGTTCGGTGCAGCGCGTGCAGAAGTGACCGATACTTTCAAAGCCATAGATGAAGGAAGAATTACCAAAAGCGTCGAATTCATGGCCGGTCATGAACAGCTGAACATTTTGCAACCTGCAATGTATGACGATTCCCACTTCGCTTACCTAATGCGCGGCACCCATGCTGGAGATGTCGTATCAGTAGTCACAGGGATGCTGTCCGGAGCCGCAGAAGAAATCCAGTTGACTCTGGCAAGTCAATGCAAAGCGGCAGACGGGCGAAAGGTTGCCTTCGGCAGTAATCCATTGGCCAATCTGGCAAACAAGGATCAACGAATGGAATTCGTACTTCGTGCTGCAACACAATTCGATGCCTTATTAAAAAACCCCACTTCAAAAGCCCAACTAAAGCAATCCATTACAGAAATATCTCAAGGTGGAGGGATCCGCTGATGAAGCCACTCACCAGGCTATCTCTGATAAGCATGAGTGCAATTGTTATTGGGCTGTGTATTGCCTACTTCAATTGGAATACGGAAGTTTTGAGTGCGCACATAGGGAAGTCTTACAAGGATACCGTTGAGGACTCAACGTTTTCGGTGCCTGCGAATACCGCTTTTTATCCAAGCACGCCACCGCATCCTAGTTCTACATGGATATCAGAGCCAGTCATCATCCATTTTGATGATCCTGAGCATGGTTTTACGCTACCAGCAACCAAGTTTGGCGCCGTTGGTTTTGATGAAGGTAAAGTCTCGACCATGACAACTTCTCCAATGTTGGAGACCTTGCCTTTCAATCAGCTGATTCCCTTACTCACTCAGTTGCAGGGGAAGCTAAAAGACTCGGGCTGGGTACCGCGCAACCCACAAGATAACTCTTGGTTAGCCGTCGGCAGCGAAGTAGAAAAAAACGCTTTGCAAAGGCAGTTGTTCGATCAGGTAGTCATCGTGATGCTCCTTATACCTCACAAATACAGTCTTGCGCTAAACGTCAAATGCTACGCTCGCTGTGATGAGCGCGACCCGAAAACGGCGAAGTATTTGATAGATGTTAGCGTCGGTTCGGATTACTACAGCGAATGATGAGTCGCGCCAGAAGGCGGCGTCGGTGTTTGCAAAGAGCAGCATTTTTTACGCTGTTCATTTGTCTGACTTCTTTTCACCACCCAGTTGATTTTTTGAACATTCATATCGGGAAGTCATACAGAGAAGTCGCACAAGACTCGACATTCCCAAATATTTGATCGACGTAGGGCTAGGCGACGATTTCTTTAGCGATTGAACTACCAATGATCTTAGGGCAGCTGCGCAGCCCAGCGGGAGCAAGCTCCCTCGCCACAGGGGTTGTGTCGCGCACCTTTTCAACTGTCCGGCTGAGACCTTCGGGTCCCTTTTTTACTCTCTGCATCAACCTGTTTTCATGACAGTTTTGTTTCAATCACTTCTTTAGCTATGCGATGCTGGCGCCCAGACCGTTAGCCAACTACAGCTTAAGTACAGAACGTAGAACGTCGCGCGGCACCGTCAATTTGCCCCTCTGGGGCGCTACCACCACAGGGGGCCTGCATGCTCACCCTGCTCAATTTGTTATCGGCCGTGGCCTTGTTGATCTGGGGCACGCACATCGTCCGAACCGGCATCTTGCGGGTCTACGGTTCCAATCTGCGCCATGTGATCGGCCAGAACATGTCCAAACGCTGGCTCGCGTTCATCTCGGGGATCGTCGTTACCGCGATGGTCCAGAGCAGCAACGCCACGGCCATGCTCGTCACATCCTTCGTCGGTCAGGGCCTGATGGCGCTGACGCCCGCCCTGGCAACGATGCTCGGCGCGGATGTCGGTACGGCGCTGATGGCGCGGGTGCTGACGTTTGATTTGTCGTGGCTGTCGCCGCTGCTGATTTTTCTCGGGGTGATTTTCTTCCTGTCCCGCAAGCAGACTCGCCAGGGCCAGATGGGTCGCGTCAGCATCGGTCTTGGGCTGATCATCCTGGCGCTGCAACTGATCGTCGAATCCGCCGCGCCGATTACCCAGGCGCAGGGCGTGAAAGTGATTTTCGCCTCATTGACCGGCGATATCCTGCTGGACGCCCTGGTCGGCGCGTTGTTCGCGATGGTTTCCTATTCCAGCCTGGCCGCCGTGCTGCTGACCGCAACCCTGGCTGGCGCCGGCGTCATCAGCCTGCCGGTGGCGATCGGCCTGGTGATCGGTGCCAACATCGGCAGCGGTATCCTCGCGTTTCTCAGCACCAGCATGCAAAACGCCGCTGGCCGTCAGGTGGCGCTCGGCAGCCTGCTGTACAAACTGATCGGGCTGCTGCTGATCATTCCGGTGCTGGACCCGCTGGTGCACTGGATCGACAGCCTCGACTTCAGCCCTCAGGAAATGGTCATTGGCTTCCATCTGCTCTACAACACCGTGCGCTGCCTGATCCTGTTGCCCAGCGTCGGCCCGATGGCCAGGCTTTGCGCGTGGCTGCTGCCGGAGCGGCCGGAGCTCAACGGCACGGCGAAACCCCGCCACCTTGATCCGACCGCGCTGGTTACCCCCAGCCTGGCATTGGCCAACGCCGCGCGAGAAACCCTGCGCATGGGCGATCTGATCGACAACATGCTCGAAGCAATGCTCGACGTGCTGCGTGGTAAACAATCCGCCATCACCCAGGAAATGCGCAAACTGACGGATGATGTCGAAGCGCTCTACAGCGCCATCAAGCTTTACCTGGCGCAAATGCCCCGAGAAGATTTGAGCGACCAAGACAGCCGGCGTTGGGCGGAAATCATCGAACTGGCGATCAACCTCAAGCTGGCCAGCGATTTGATCGAACGCATGCTGCGCAAGGTGCAGCAGCAGAAAACCTCGCAGCGCCGGTCTTTTTCCGAGGTTGGTCTGGAAGAACTGGCCGGGTTGCACAGCCAGTTGATCTCCAACCTGCGTTTGGGCTTGTCGGTATTTCTCAGTGCCGACAAGGAAAGTGCCCGCCAGCTTCTGCGTGAGAAACGTCGCTTTCGCGCACAGGAACGCCGCCTGGCCCATGCTCACGTCAGCCGTCTGCAACGTAAGATCGTGCAAAGTATCGAGACCAGTTCACTGCACCTGGAGCTGATCGCCGACATGAAGCGCTTGAACTCGCTGTTCTGTAGCAGCGCTTATGTGGTGCTGGAAACATCGGACACCGGTGCACTGGCGGTCGACGATATGGCTGACATCACGCATTCGCCTTGAACGTCTGGCGGTGTGGTCAGTCAGTAACAGTGGTTCCGGTTCAAGATCATCGCGAGCAGGCTCGCTCCCACATTTGAATTGTGGTGTTCACAAAACCAATGTGGGAGCGAGCCTGCTCGCGATGGCTGCCTGGAAAGCGACACGGATCTCCAATCAGCCGTATGGAAGCTTGCTATGCGTTGTCTGCTGTTCGCCTGTCTGTTGCTTGGCTCATTTCCTTCGTTTGCCCTGGATCGTTTCCAGGTCGAGGGCTATACGCTGCCCAACGGTTTGCAATTACTGCTCAAACCCGGCACCGAGCGCGGGCACGTGGCGATTCGCCTGGTGGTCGGCGTAGGTCTGGATGATTTCAGCTGCGCCGACAAGGAGCTGCCGCATCTGCTCGAACACTTGTTGTTCAGCGGCATCGATGCAACCGGCGAAGGCGGCCTGGAAGAGCGCATGCAGGCGTTGGGCGGTGAGTGGAACGCGTTCACCAGCAACGCTGACACGACGTTCGTCATTGAAGCCCCGGCGAAAAACCAGCGCAAGGTGCTCGACCTGCTGCTGGCGCTGCTGACGCAGACCCGAATCGACGACAACGCCATCAACGCCGCCAAACAAGTGGTCGAGCGTGAGGACGGCGGCCATTACTCGCACTTGCAGCGCTGGCTGGATCGTCAGGACCTGGGCCACACCGCGAGCAATCAGCTGGCAGTGGAGCTGGGCCTTAAATGCCCCGAGCGCCCGGAAGTCGATAACCTGACTCGCGAGCAACTCGAGACGGTACGCAAGGCCTGGTACGCGCCCAATAACATGACGCTGATCGTGGTCGGCGAGCTCGACAAGTTGTTGCCGGCGTATCTGGAACGCTCCTATGGTGAACTTGAAGCGGTCGAGCCTACCGATCACCTGCCCTTGCCGGAAATCCAGGCCAGTGCCGCCCATGAACGAACGCTGAGCGATGGTTTCGTCGGCGGCGGCGCCAAGTTGCATTGGCTGGTGCCGGAACCGGTGCTGCAGGATCAGCACGACGAAACCTTCGACCTGCTCAAGGACTATCTGGACTGGGCGCTCTACCGCCAATTGCGCCTGTCCCACGGTTTGTCCTACGGCCCCTCGGCCGAGCGCGAGGTGTTTGGCGGGGTGGGCTTCATGAGCCTGAACGCCGACCTTGAGCGCGATGACGTGCCTAAGGCCCGGCAGGTGCTGGAGGATTTGAAGGCCGATTTGCTCAAGGACGGTCTCGACGCAAACACCTTCAACCGCCTCAAACAGGCCGCCATCGCCCGCCAGGCTTGGGCCGTGCAAGGCACCAGCGCGCTGGCCGATTACTACTGGAGCGCGCTGGGCGACTACCAGGACGGGCGTTTCGCCGCCCCGGCCAGGGAACTGCAAGGCGTGACGCTGGAAGAAGCGAACAAGGCCATGCGCGAGTTGCTCATGCAACCGGGGTATGTGCGGATCGAGAAGCCGCTGATGAGTTATGACCAGTTGATGTGGGCGATGGCCGGGGTGTTTGGATTGCTTGTCCTCGGGGTATTGGCTTGGCGAGTCCATCGCCGCCGGTAACTGGCCGCCCTGGCAGCAGGGCTTTTGTGGCGAGGGAGCTTGCTCCCGCTCGGCTGCGCAGCAGTCGTAAAACCGGTGCTTGCGCTCTACCTGATGACACGCAGTGTGCGGGTTTGGGGGCGCTTCGCACCCCAGCGGGAGCAAGCTCCCTCGCCACAATGTTGTATAGGGAAAACGGACGTATCCCCTCGCCACGCCCCCGCCCGGGCGGTACTCTGTCGAGGATTTTTCCCACGACTATTGCGAACCGCCGAATGCCTACTCTGACCCTGTACGTCCAGCGCATCCTGGAATTGATGAAGCGCTATCCAGGGGTCATTGCGCTCGGTGGTTTTATCTCGGGAGTCGGCAGCTTCATCCTGGTGGATCGGCAACAGGGCCTGGCGACCTGGATCACCATCATCATGGTGCTCAGCTGGATCTGGCTGATGCTGGAAAACAGCCTGACCAAGTTGTTCACCAAACTCTTCAAGCGCGAAATCCCCCAGCCTTTGCTGCGTTACGCCACGCAGATGATCCACCAGGAAAGCCTGTTCTTCGTCCTGCCGTTCTTTTTCATCACCACGACCTGGAACAGTGGCCAGTTTTTCTTCACCGGTTTGCTGAGCATGGCGGCGCTGATTTCCATCATCGACCCGCTCTACTACAAATGGCTGGCACCCCGGCGCTGGGCGTTCCTGGCGTTGCACACGCTGACGCTGTTTGCCGCGCTGCTCACCGCGCTGCCCGTCATCTTGCACCTGACCACTTCGCAAAGCTTCAAACTGGCGCTGGGCACCGCTGTTTTACTGTCGTTCCCGAGCCTGGCCTCGATCTTCCCGATCCGCACGGTGCGCAACGCGTTGGCGATCCTGAGTATCACGCTGGGCATCGGTGCCCTCGGCTGGGTGCTGCGTTCCTGGGTGCCGCCGGCCACTTTATGGATGACCGACGTGGCGATCAGCACGCAAATGCAGGACCGCACACCCGGCAAGAGTCTGGACGAAGTCAGCGCCGAGCAGATCCGTGGGGACGGGTTGTACGCCTACACCGCCATCAACGCCCCGCGCGGCCTCGATGAGCGGATTTATCACGTGTGGCAGTTCAACGGTAAAGAGGTCGACCGTATCCCGCTGGACATCCACGGCGGACGCAAGGAAGGCTACCGTGCCTGGACCCACAAGCAGAATTTCCCAGGCAATCCTGCCGGTAAATGGCAAGTGCGGGTGCTGACCGAGGATGGCCAGGTCATCGGCGTGCTGCGCTTCAAGATCACGGACAGCACACCGATCAAAGAAAAGTAATCCGGTTCGTGCTATTACGTAGCGCTGCGCTAATAGCCGAACAAGCACGGAGCTTATGACCAGCAGCACAATGGCCGGCAATGCCCAGCTAGATGTCTCTCACTCCCCTGCTCAACTGCGGGTCACGGGTGACTGGACGCTCGCCCACTACGCCGATCTCAAACACCTGAGCGAAAAGCTCCGCGGCCAATACGACGACAGCACGCACATCGACCTCAATGGCCTCGGTGCGCTCGATACCGCCGGGGCGTCGTTGTTGGTGGAATTGCTCGGGTCCGAGCGCTTGGGCCGATCCGCCGAACACCCTGATTGCACCCTCTCTTCTGCAGACCGTGCCTTGTTGCAGACGGTTTATTGCTCGCTCAGCGACTTCTGCGTGCCGGTCAAGGAACCGGAGATCAGTGTCGGCATTCAATTGCTGACCCGCATTGGCCGCGCAGTCGACACCGTCTGGCAGGACACCCTGCAACTGCTGGGCTTCGTCGGCCTGATCCTCGAAACCATCGCCCGCAATCTGTTTCGTCCCAAGCGCTGGCGCATCACGCCCATGGTCGCGCACATCGAACAGACTGGCCTCGACGCCGCGCCCATCGTCGCCCTGCTGACCTTTCTGGTCGGTGCGGTGGTGGCGTTTCTCGGGGCGACGGTGCTGGCCAGCTTCGGTGCGAGTATTTTCACCGTGGACCTGGTGGCGTTCTCCTTCCTGCGAGAGTTCGGTGTGTTGCTGACCGCGATTCTGATGGCCGGCCGCACGGCCAGTGCGTTCACCGCGCAAATCGGTTCGATGAAGGCTAACGAAGAAATCGACGCGATCCGCACACTGGGCCTCGACCCGATGGAATTGCTCGTGGTGCCACGGGTGCTGGCGCTGCTGGTGGCGTTGCCGATGCTGACCTTCCTGGCCATGCTCTCGGGGATTATCGGCGGTGGCGTGGTCTGTGCCGTGTCGCTGGGTATCTCGCCGGCGATGTTCCTGTCGCTGCTGCAAACCGATATCGGCGTTCAGCACTTTCTGGTGGGGATCGTCAAAGCGCCGATCTTCGCGTTCCTGATCGCTGCAATCGGTTGCCTCGAAGGCTTCAAGGTCAGTGGCAGCGCTGAGTCCGTGGGCGCGCACACCACGTCGAGTGTGGTGCAGTCGATTTTCGTGGTGATCGTGCTCGATGCCGTGGCCGCGCTGTTTTTCATGGAGATGGGCTGGTGAGTCGTTTACCCCGAGCGCCCTCCGAGGCGGTGATCGAAGTCCGTGGGCTGTGCAATCGCTTCGGCAGCCAGAGCGTGCACGAAAACCTCGACCTCGATTTGTACAAAGGTGAAATCCTTGCCGTGGTCGGCGGTTCCGGCAGCGGAAAATCGGTGCTGCTGCGCAGCATCGTCGGCTTACGCCAGCCCAGCGAGGGTGTGGTGAAGGTCTTTGGCAAGAACCTGCCGACGCTGCCCGAACATGAACGCTCGATGGTCGAACGGCGTTTCGGCGTGCTGTTCCAGAAAGGCGCCCTGTTTTCTTCGCTGACCGTGACCGAGAACGTCGCCCTGCCCCTGATCGAACACGCCGGCCTGAGCCGTGAAGACGCCGAGCATCTGGCGGCGGTGAAACTGGCGTTGGCCGGTTTGCCGCTGTCCGCGGCGGACAAATACCCTGCCTCGCTGTCTGGCGGCATGATCAAGCGCGCGGCGCTGGCCCGGGCGTTGGCGCTGGACCCGGACATTCTGTTTCTCGACGAACCCACCGCCGGCCTCGACCCGATTGGCGCCGCAGCCTTTGATCAATTGATCCTGACGTTGCGCGATGCGTTGGGCCTGAGTGTGTTTCTGGTGACCCATGACCTCGACACGCTCTACACCATCACCGACCGGGTGGCGGTGCTGGCGCAGAAAAAGGTGCTGGTGGCGGACGCCATCGACAAGGTCTCGGAAACCGACGACCCGTGGATTCACGAATACTTCCATGGCCCTCGCGGCCGCGCGGCGCTGACCGCCGCTCAACAGTTGAAAGAGGTCTGACATGGAAACCCGAGCCCATCATGTATTGATCGGCCTGTTCACCGTGATTGTGGTGGCAGGCGCCCTGCTCTTCGGCCTGTGGCTGGCCAAGTCCAGTGTCGACACCGAGTTCAAGGATTACGAAGTCGTCTTCAACGAGGCGGTCAGCGGCCTGTCCAAGGGCAGCGCCGTGCAGTACAGCGGGATCAAGGTCGGTGATGTGGTGACGTTGCGCCTGGACCCGAAAGACCCGCGTCGGGTGCTGGCGCGGATTCGCCTGGGCGGCGATACGCCGATCAAAGAAGACACCCGGGCCATCCTGGCGCTGACCGGGATCACCGGCACATCGATCATTCAACTCAGTGGCGGTACGCCGCAAAGCCCGACCCTCAAAGGCAAGGACGGCCATCTGCCGGTGATTGTCGCTTCACCCTCGCCTATCGCTCGCTTGCTCAATGACAGCGGCGACCTGATGGCCGGTGTGAACACACTGATGCATAACGCCAACCTGATGTTTTCCACGGAGAACGTCGAGCGCATCAGCAAGACGCTGGAGCACCTGGAACAAACCACCGGGACCATCGCCGACCAGCGCGGTGATATTCGTCAGGCGATGCAGCAACTGGCTTCCGTCGGCAAGCAGGCTGGCGCCATGCTGGAACAGACGTCGACGCTGATGCGCAACGCCAACGGCTTGCTCAACGATCAGGGCAAGCAGATGTTCGGCAGCGCCGAGCAGGCGATGAAATCACTGGAACAAAGCAGCGCGACCATCAACAAGTTGCTCACGACCAACCAGGATTCCCTGAACAGCGGCTTGCAGGGCCTCAATGGCCTGGCGCCAGCGGTGCGCGAGCTGCGCGACACCCTGACGTCGTTGCGAGCCATCTCCCAGCGCCTGGAAGCCAACCCCAGCGGTTATTTGCTGGGTAATGACAAGAACAAGGAGTTCACGCCATGAAGCTTGCGACCTTCGCCCTCCTCGCCAGCTTCACGTTGGTCAGCGCCTGCTCGATCCTGCCCAAGTCCGAGCCCTCCGATGTCTATCGCTTGCCGTCGGCCCAGAGCAGCGTTTCGGCCAGCCACGGCACGCCGCAACGCTGGTCGCTGCGCCTGACCAAGCCGCAGGCCAGCGAAGCGTTGAACAGCCCGAAAATCGCCGTGATCCCGCAAGGTGATCTGATCAGCAGCTACACCGCCTCGCGCTGGAGTGATCCGGCGCCGGTGTTGCTGCGTAATCGGTTGCTGGATGGTTTCCAGCGGGACGGCCGGGTGCCGCTGCTGAGCACGGATGACAGCAACTTCCAGGCAGATCTGGAGTTGGGCGGGAGCCTGCAAGCATTTCAGACTGAGTACCAAGGCACCGCTGCGAGCGTGGTCGTGCGGCTGGATGCCTTGCTGGTGCGCGGGTATGACCAGCGCATCCTCGCCAGCCGCCGCTTTGAAGTGCGTCAGCCATTGGGCGATGTGAAAGTGCCGGCGGTGGTGGCCGGATTTGGCCAGGCGAGTGATCAGTTGACGGCGCAGGTGGTGGCTTGGACGGTAGAGCAAGGCCAGAAAGTCGCCCTTAAAGCCAACACGGGACCCCTGTAGGCGTGAGCCTGCTCGCGATAGCGGTAAATCAGTCACCACTAATGTTGACTGTCACACCGCTATCGCGAGCAGGCTCGCTCCCACAGGGGATCGTTGGTTAACCGAAGAACCAGTAGCAAACGCCGATGGCGCCCAGTACGCCAGCAAGCTCCGCCAGCAACGCGCACCCTACCGCATGCCGCGCCCGCTGGATGCCCACCGCGCCGAAGTACACCGCCAACACATAGAATGTCGTTTCCGTACTGCCCTGGACCGTCGCCGCCACCAGCGCCGGGAAGCTGTCCACGCCAGAGGTCTTCATCGTTTCGATCAGCATCGCCCGCGCGGCGCTGCCGGAGAACGGTTTGACCATCGCCGTCGGCAGTGCGTCGACGAAGCGCGTGTCCCAACCGGCCCACTCCACCAGATGCCGAATCCCGTCGAGACCAAAATCCAGCGCCCCGGACGCCCGCAGTACACCGACGGCGCAGAGCATCGCCACCAGATACGGCAGCAGGTTCTTGGCCACGTCGAAGCCCTCCTTGGCGCCTTCGACGAACGCTTCGTAGACCTTCACTTTGCGCAATGCGCCAACCACCAGAAACAGCATGATCAACCCGAACAGCGTCAGGTTGCCGAGGATCGATGACAGGCCGGCCAGAGCGGTCGCCGAGAGCGTCGCCAGCAGCGCCATGAAGCCACCGAGGGCCAAGGCACCGGGAATCAGATACGCGAGCACCACGGGGTCCCACAGTCGCAGACGTTGCATGAACGCCACCGACAGTAGGCCCACCAGTGTCGAGCAGCTGGTTGCCAGCAAAATCGGCAAGAACACCAGCGTCGGATCGGGCGCACCTTGCTGGGCGCGGTACATGAAGATCGTCACCGGCAGCAGGGTCAGGGAGGAGGCGTTGAGGACCAGGAACAGGATCTGCGCATTGCTGGCGATGGTGGCGCTGGGGTTGAGTTCTTGCAGCGCCTTCATGGCCTTCAGCCCGATCGGCGTGGCGGCGTTGTCCAGGCCCAGGCCGTTGGCGGCGAAGTTCAGCGTGATCAGGCCGATGGCCGGGTGACCGGCCGGCACTTCCGGCATCAGGCGCAAGAACAAGGGGCCCAGCGCCTTGGCCAGCCATTCGACGATCCCGGCCTTCTCGGCAATTCGCAGAAAGCCCAGCCAGAGGGTCAGGGTGCCGAACAGCAGGACCATGACTTCGACCGATAACTTGGCCATGGCGAAAATGCTTTCCACCATCGCCGCGAAGATCCCGGCGTTACCGCCGATCAGCCATTGCGCCAGTGCCGAAACGGCAGCCACGATGAAAAAGCCAAGCCACAGGCCATTGAGCACAGTTAAATCCCCCGAAGAATGCCGCGAATGATAGCGGGGTGTGCAGAAACGACAAACCCCGGATTTCTCCGGGGTTTGTTTGTTCGGCTTACACCGGACCTTTGTAGGAGTGAGCCTGCTCGCGATGGGGGCGGCACATCCAACATCTCTGTTGTTTGATGCACCGCTATCGCGAGCAGGCTCACTCCTGCAAGGTTTTGCGTTAGTTCTTGGAAACCTCGCCAACTGGCAGCTTTTCCTTGCTGCGCCAGTGCGGCAGCGAGTTCCAGTAGCGTTGGCCCTTGGCGTCGTCGTACATGCCTTCCCAGCGGGAGATGACCAGCACGGCCAAGGCATTGCCGATCACGTTCAAGGCAGTACGCGCCATGTCCATGATGCGGTCTACACCGGCGATGAAGGCCAGGCCTTCCAGCGGAATACCCACGCTGCCCAAGGTGGCCAGCAGCACTACGAAGGACACGCCCGGTACGCCGGCGATGCCTTTGGACGTCACCATCAGGGTCAGCACCAGCAGCAATTGCTGGCTGATCGACAGGTCGATGCCGTACAGCTGGGCAATGAAGATCGCCGCGATGCTCTGGTACAGGGTCGAGCCGTCGAGGTTGAACGAGTAACCGGTCGGCACCACGAAGCTGCAAATGGCTTTCGGCGCGCCGTAGGCTTCCATCTTCTCGATCACGCGCGGCAGCACGGTTTCGGAACTGGCGGTGGAGTAGGCCAGCACCAGCTCATCCTTGAAGATGCGCATCAGCTTGATCACCGAGAAGCCAAACATCCTGGCAATCAGGCCGAGAATGACAAAGGCGAAGAAGGCGATGGCGACGTAAACCAGGATCACCAGTTTGGCCAGCGGTATCAGAGAAGCGAAACCGAAGTTGGCCACGGTCACCGCGATCAGTGCGAACACGCCGATCGGGGCATAGTTCATGATCATGTGGGTGACTTTGAACATGCTCTCGGATACGCCCTGGAACATCTTCACCAGCGGCTCGCGCAGGTCCGATTGCAGGCTCGACAGACCGAGGCCGAACAATACGGAGAAGAAGATGATCGGCAGCATTTCGCCGCGGGCCATGGCCGCGAAGATGTTCGACGGGATCAGGTTGAGGATGGTTTCGATGAACGCGTGTTCATGCTGAACCTCGGCAGCTGTGGCCTGGTACTTGGAAATATCCACCGTACCCAGGGTGCTCATGTCGATGCCGGTGCCCGGATGGAACACGTTGGCCAGCACCAGACCGACCACGATGGCGATGGTGGTGACGATCTCGAAGTAAATGATGGTCTTGAGGCCGATACGCCCGAGTTTCTTCGCATCGCCTACGCCAGCGATGCCGACGATCAACGAGGAGATGACGATCGGGATCACGATCATCTTGATCAGACGGATAAAGATATCGCCTGCCGGTTGCAGGACGTTGCTGATCCACCAGGCTTTTTCGGCACTGAAATGGTTGAGCAGCGCACCGATTGCTATCCCCAGAACCAGACCGATGAGGATCTGCCAGGCGAGGCTGAGCTTTGCCTTCTTCATATCTTTACCCTTACTTGCGTTTGACTCAGGCGAATGCAAGAACTGGAACGCTCGTGGCGAAAAAGTCTGCGCATCTGCCCCCGTATAAGGTGCCCCGGAGCGCTTTGTTTCGGCTCTCTGGCAGGCGAAAAAAGGCGCAACTATTCCGATGCAAGGATGCGACGTCTAATGCCGTAAACGCCTACCCTATGCCGAATCGGCATGAGCTTTTTTAATTGAAACTCGCGTCCCAACCGGTTCGAATACGACATTTCGGCAGGCATAAGTGCCGTGAACCGGCCATTTCAGAGGAGGTTGGTTGTTTTTTAAACAGTTGAATTCATGACGAAATTTCGGAAAAAGCCTACGTTTGGCAGCGAAAACTCTTCTGCCGAAAGTCGAAGGTTTCTCGATATACGGTCGTGAAGAAACACCGCGAAACGGTTTTGTGGGGAATATGCAGCAGGGGGAATAGGGTGCAGTGCTCTAGATCAACGCTTTGCACGTTGAAGCTCTTCGCAAGTCCGTCCAGCCACTCTGGGCTGGCGAACTTGCGTCGCAGCTTTATTACCTGACCCGGCCCTTGCGCAGACACTCCATGTGCCCGTAGGTCACTCCGACCCTGAAACAGTCAGAACGTCCCGACCCCTTGGTCATGCGTCTACCTTCCTCGGGTAGCGCACTGGAAAGAAGCGATGCTGCTCCTTTCGTGTTTCAAACTCAGTACCAGTTCGGATCTTTCTTGAGCTGTTCCATCAACATGTCCTGCATGCCTTGGTTCGGTTTCCCGAGGAAGCGGTAGTCGGCATGTCGCGTTGGCGACTTGTCGGCCGGCAATCCTGCAGGTACTTCGACCAGCATGGCGTAGGCGTCCTGTTTGTCGAAGCTGAAAGCCACGATCAAGCGCTTGTTCAGGCACGTCGGTTGCGTTTCGCAAAGCGGCCCGACCAGGTACTTGTCGCCATCCTCTTCAACAGCATTCATTTGCTCGGCATCGCCAGACAGGTTCATCACCCATTCCGGCAGTCGTTCTTCCTTTTTAACGACTTTAGTCCACGTTTCACGGTACTGCGGGTCCGAATTCAATAATTCGCTGGCCCGCGTCTGGCCGTCATTGGCCGCCATCGCCATGGCACTACCGCCCAGAAGCAGGGCGGCTGCCAGTGTCTTTAACAAAACGCTCATGTTCAGCCTCGACCGCGACGGCCAAAGAAGAAGGAAGCAATAAACATCACCAGGAACACGACAAAGAGAATCTTGGCGATACCCGTGGCGGTGCCCGCGATACCACCGAAGCCCAGTACTGCAGCGATGATGGCAATGATCAAGAATGTGATTGCCCAGCTCAACATGGTGATTCTCCTTACGCTTCTATATTAGAGGTGCAGCTTGTGTTGCTTTTCCCGGCGCATTGAGCGCGCCAAGTCCGGTTGCTCAGAACACCCAACGTTCCTGACGGGGCATCTCATCCACAGGCTGCGCCTGGTCGACGTCCATCATTCGCATCGGTGCGAGGTCAGCCTGGCTGCTGCTGACGGCGCTGAAATGGGTCTGGGTAGCACGTTGAATCGACAGGTGCGGAGCCTCTGGTTGCTGGCTCTGTTCCCAAAGCAAAAACTGCTGACCTGCGATCAGCGTGATCAGCAGCGCCAGAATGCCAAACAGTCCTTGTTGGATATGCAAAGGCGAGATACGCAATTGGGCGACACGTTGGCGATTCATCCTGAAACTCCTCCCACTCTGGTGGTGATCTTGTTTAGTGGGCGTCGATTCAAAATGGCCCTGGTTATCTAGACTATTGCAGCCCGCATGCCAGCTTTTTCAAAGAAAAAAATCGTTTTAAATCAATATGTTAGATCTGACGTATAAATCATGACGGACGCATCCTGCACGATGGGCCGTGCAGGGTCGTGCGTATTGCACGATCGTTTCCCGGCAACTTTGATTATTTTTGAATTGAGAGGAGAGCGCGGATGTCAGAAAAGAACGCAGGTAATCGCCTCAACGGCGATTTTCGTGCAAAAAACCAGAGAAATCAGTCCATTAGCTAATGGATGAGTAGAGAGCTACCCTGCCATGGCCGGAATGGATCAGAATCAACCATGCAACTTGCCCGATTTTTCCGGGACTAACTCAAGATCATTCATTAAAGGAGCGCAGGAACATGGAATCAGCCACTGAGCATCAAGGCCGCATTCTGCTGGTGGATGACGAATCCGCCATTCTGCGAACCTTCCGCTATTGCCTTGAAGATGAAGGCTATAGCGTCGCCACCGCGAACAGTGCAGCGCAGGCCGATGCGTTGCTGCAACGTCAGGTGTTTGATCTGTGCTTCCTTGATCTGCGCCTGGGTGAAGACAATGGCCTGGATGTGCTGGCCCAGATGCGCATTCAGGCACCCTGGATGCGGGTGGTGATCGTCACCGCTCACTCGGCTGTCGACACCGCCGTGGATGCGATCCAGGCCGGTGCCGCCGACTACCTCGTCAAACCTTGCAGCCCCGACCAGTTGCGTCTGGCCACCGCCAAACAGCTGGAAGTTCGGCAGCTCTCGGCACGGCTGGAAGCCCTTGAAGGCGAAGTGCGTAAACCCAAGGACGGTCTGGATTCCCATAGCCCGGCCATGAAAGTGGTACTCGAAACCGCACGCCAGGTCGCCAGCACTGACGCCAACATTCTGATTCTCGGCGAGTCCGGTACCGGTAAAGGTGAACTGTCCCAAGCCATCCACGGTTGGAGCAAACGCCAGAAGAAATCCTGCGTCACCATCAACTGCCCGTCGCTGACGGCGGAATTGATGGAAAGTGAACTCTTCGGCCACAGCCGAGGCGCCTTCACCGGTGCCAGCGAAAGCACCTTGGGTCGGGTCAATCAAGCGGACGGCGGCACCTTGTTTCTCGACGAGATCGGCGACTTTCCCCTGACGTTGCAACCCAAGTTGCTGCGTTTTATCCAGGATAAGGAATACGAGCGCGTGGGTGATCCCGTGACCCGCCGCGCCGATGTGCGCATCCTCGCCGCGACCAACCTGAACCTCGAAGACATGGTGCGCGACGGTCGTTTCCGTGAAGACCTGCTCTATCGCCTGAACGTCATTACCTTGCACTTGCCGCCACTGCGCGAGCGCCGGGAGGACATTCTGAACCTGGCCGACCGTTTCCTGGCGCGTTTCGTCAAGGAGTACGCACGTCCGGCACGTGGCTTTAGCGACGAGGCTCGCGAAGCGTTGCTGGGTTACCGCTGGCCCGGCAACATCCGCGAACTGCGTAACGTGGTGGAGCGGGCGAGCATTATCTGCCCTCAGGAACGGGTCGAGATCAGCCACTTGGGCATGGCCGAGACCCCGACCAACAACGCCCCTCGAATCGGTGCGGCGTTGAGCCTGGATGAATTGGAGAAAGCCCACATCGGTGCCGTCCTCGCCACCGCCGATACCCTCGATCAGGCGGCCAAGACACTTGGCATCGATGCCTCGACCCTGTATCGCAAACGCAAGCAGTACAACCTGTGAGCCGGCAATGAAACTGGCGATGAAGCTGCGTACTCGGCTGTTCCTGAGTATTTCGGCGCTGATTACCGTGGCGCTGCTTGGGCTCTTGCTCGGGCTGGTCAGCGTGATGCAGATGGCTGGCACCCAGGAAGTGCTGGTTCGCAACAACTTTGTCACGCTGGACCTGGGCTTGAAATTGCGTCAGGCCTTGGGCGATCAACTGATGATCATGATCGACGAAAATCCCGATCCCGCAGCGTTCCAGGCCTCCCGGCAGCACTACCTCGAGCTGCTTGACGAAGGCATTTCCCTTCAGCAATCCGGCAATGGCGGCTACGGTTTCACACAGGCGAAGGCTGACTACCTCGACTTTCTTCAGGCCTACGATCAAACACAAGCCTCGGTGCCCGTATTGACCGGCAACGAGGCGCTGTTGGAAAAATTCAATACCCTGCGCAGCGGTCTCGTCTCCGAACAAAAGCGTTCCCTGGATAACATCAATGACATCGAACGCCAGGCCCGGGAACGCGCGTTGCTGATTGCCGGGCTGCTCGGTTTGATAGGGCTGGCCGTGCTGATCATCGGGTTCGTGACCGCCCATGCAATCGCCCGGCGGTTTGGCGCTCCGATTGAAGCGTTGGTCCAGGCTGCCGACGACATCGGCCAGGGTAATTTCGAGGTGACACTGCCGGTTTCCTCCGCCGAGGAAATGAACCAGCTGACCAAGCGCTTCGGCATCATGGCAGAGGCGCTACGTGAGCATCAGGCGATGAACATCGACGAGCTGCTCGCCGGTCAGCAGCGTTTGCAAGCGGTACTCGACAGCATCGACGATGGGTTGTTGATGATCGACCGCGAAGGGTATCTGGAACACCTCAACCCCGTGGCCCAGCGTCAGTTGGGGTGGGACACCGACCGACTCGGTCAAGGGCTGGGCACAGCGCTCGATCGTCCTGAACTGGATGAGCAGCTGCAATTGGTGCTGCGCGGCGGGACCCTGGAGCGGGCGCCGGAAGACCTGAGTATTGAGGTCGACGGTGAGTCGAGGTTACTGACGTACAGCCTGACGCCTGTCAGCCATACGCAGGGCCACATTCTTGGCGCCGTGATGGTGCTGCATGACGTCACAGAACAGCGTGCATTCGAACGGGTGCGCAGCGAGTTCGTCTTGCGCGCCTCCCATGAGTTGCGCACCCCGGTGACCGGGATGCACATGGCCTTCGGGCTGTTCCGCGAACGGGCGAAATTTCCTGAAGACTCTCGCGAAGCCGATTTACTGGACACCGTGAACGAAGAAATGCAGCGCTTGATGCAGCTGATCAACGACCTGCTGAATTTCTCGCGCTACCAAAACGGGTTGCAGAAACTCACGCTGGCGCCTTGTTCCATTGAAGAGTTACTGGAACAGGCTCAGGCACGCTTTGCCGGGGCTGCGGCGCAGAAGGGTATTGAGCTGCGGGTGGAAGTGCAGGGGCCGTTACCCCGATTGCAGGCCGACCAGGCGCAATTGGACCGGGTGCTCGATAACCTGATCGATAACGCTTTGCGTCATACCGCCCAGGATGGACTGATACGTTTGCAGGCGCGGCGCCATGGCGAGCGAGTGATTATCAGCGTTGAAGACAACGGTGAAGGCATTGCCTACGGTCAGCAGGGGCGGATCTTCGAGCCCTTCGTCCAGGTCGGACGCAAGAAGGGCGGTGCCGGGCTTGGTTTGGCGTTGTGCAAGGAAATCGTTCAGTTGCATGGCGGGCGAATGGGCGTTTATTCGCGGCCGGGACAGGGCACGCAGTTCTACATGGCGCTGGCGGTGTAGACCCAGCAGTCTGCTCAGGCTTCATCATCCAGGCGTCGATTGCTCAATCGGCGCCCACGGGTAATCAGTTCGATGAACTGCACGGCGCTCAGTGCATGGGCGAACAGCCAGCCCTGACCATACTTGACGCCTTCGCTGCTCAGAAACGCCGCTTGGGCTTCATGTTCTATGCCCTCGGCAATCACCCTGAGTTGCAGGGCCTGGGCCATATGAATGATGTGCGGTGCCACGCCGCTGCTGGCGGCATCATGGCCCAGCGCATCAATGAACGCCTTGTCGATTTTCAGGCAGTCCACCGGCAGGGTTTGCAGGTAGGCGAGGCTGCAATAGCCCGTGCCGAAATCATCGATCAGGACCTGATGCCCGACATCGCGCAAGGCTTGCAGGTTTTCCCTGGCCACCACTACATCGATCAAGCCCCGCTCAGTCACCTCAAAAGCAATCTGCTTTGCCGCGACCCGGTGCAAGGTCAGCAGGCGTGCCATCACCTGGCCGATACGCGGCACCATGACGTCGCAAGCTGCAAGGTTGACGGAGATGTACAACTGCGGATTGGCGCGTAGCAGTTGCCCCAGTTGTTCGAGAAGTCGCTGCAATACGAAGTCGGTCATCTGGCGGATCTGGCCGGTGTTTTCCGCCATCGGGATAAACAGGTCGGGGCTGGTCAGCGTGCCGTCCGGCCTTCGCCAGCGCAGCAAGGCTTCGGCCCCGACACAGTTGCGGCTGTCGAGATCGAAGATCGGCTGATACAACACCTGCAATTCGCCCCGTCGAATGGCGCCGTTCAGTTCAGCGTCCAGTGACTGACGCTGGCGCACCAGCAGAAACACCATGAAACCGACCAAGGCACTCAGCGCCAGACTGGCCGGCAGCAGCCACCACCACACGGCTGGCACATGCATGTTCGTGCGTGGGGTGATCAGCACCAATTGGTATTCGGGGTTGTTGGTGGGCATGCGGTAAATCAAGCGGGTTTGTGTCACCTGCAGCGCATCGCGGCTTTCCAGGGGCCAGAACTCCGTGGGCGGCCAGGCCTGTGCGGCACCGAGGACAGGAATCGCACGAGTGCCATGGGAGAGCACCACCAGCAGGCTACTGCCCGGGGAGAGATCGACCATGTCGGTCAAATGGCCACGAGAGGTAGCGACCCGAAAGTTGCCGCGTCCCAGCATCAGCGCAGCACGGTTTTCATCGGGCTCGGTGGTGGTGTTCAGCCAGTAGCTGTAGGTGGGGCCTTTGATGTCCGGTGGTCGACTTAATGACAGCCCTACCTGGCGAGGTCGATTCGAGCAAATCCGCGAGGCGTCCATGTAGGCCGCTTCGTAAACAAATCGGTAGTTGAAGCTGACCTGTTGCAAGGTTGCGATCATTTCATCATCGCAGCTACGCAGGGGCTGGGCTTCCAGATCGTCGAGGCTTTCGCGTAGCTGCCCGAATAGCTGTTCAAGCCGGGCGAGGAAACGCTCGCCCTGGGCATTCATTTCCTGGCTTTCCCGCTGCTCCACTTGATGCATCGCCAGAAACAGGCTGGCGGTCATCAATAGCGTTGCACTCAAGGCAGCAGCCAGCGTCGCCAAAAACCAAGGGCGATAGAACCAGCTACGGAGCGTCTCTCGAGCTACAGCCATTATGGATATCCGAAGAATTACCAATGAGTTATAGCTGCTGATTGAGAAAAAGCCCTTACCGTCGGGCGGCCGTCATTATTTTGTCTGATTCAAAACTTGTAGAAGCGCCGCCGTCTGAGCGTCAGGAGTGCCATCGAATCGAGCGGGGCGGAAATGCATTTGAAAGGCCGCCAGTACATGGCGCGTGGCGACATCAAGCTCGCCCGTTTGTGGCGTGGCATAACCCAGTCGGGCCAGCTGTCCCTGATACCAGCTGATGCTCGGCAGTTCTGCTGCGAACTGGGTTTGCTGGCGTGCGACGGCCTGCTCGTTTGGCCAGACGCCTATGCCTTCGCCGGCCAGACGCTTCCAGGGGAACAGCGGGCCGGGATCGAGCTTGCGCAGCGGCGCGATGTCGCTGTGCCCGATGATGGAACGAGGGTTGATGTTGTAACGCTTGCTGATGTCTTTGAGCAGGAAGATCAGCGACTGAACCTGATCTTCACTGTAGGGATACCAAAGGCGGCCCGTTGGAGTGTCTTTGAAGCCAGGATTGACGATCTCGATGCCGATGGAGCTGGAGTTCAGCCAGGTCCGGCCTTGCCATTCGCTTTCGCCTGCGTGCCAGGACCGAAGATTTTCATCCATCAGCTTATAGATGGTGGCGCCTTTGTCGTCACCGATCAGGTAGTGACTGCTGACCTCGCCGTGGGTCAGCAATTGCAGGGAGCGCTCGAGGGAGGCGGAGGTGTAATGCACCACCACGAACTGAATACGACTGTCGTGATTGGCTGAAGGGTGGCTGGTGTCGATCCGCGGGCCGCTGGCACAACCGGCCAACAGGAGCAGCGACGTAAAGAAGGCAAGACATTTCATGGCAGGAGGCAGTACACGCAAGTCAGTAATGCAACAGTGTAACGTACTGACTTGCGCGCAGAGCGCAAAAGCGCTGTTTTAAATAAAATGGAACAATTGGCTGTCAACCAGCCTCGACGCGATTGCGACCAGCATTTTTCGCACGGTATAGCGCCTGATCGGCTCTTTTAAGCACCAGGTCGCTGTGTTCTCCGGGTTTGAATGCCGTAAAACCTATGGAAATGGTGATGGTCACCCGCTCGCCCTTGAAGTGAAAAGGGCAGGCTTCAATCGATGCGCGCAAAGTATCCAGCAGTTGTGCGCCATTTATCGGTGACGTGTCTGGCATCAGCAAGACAAACTCCTCACCCCCGAACCGCGCAATGAAATCCGTCCCGCGCAGGCGTTTGCGCAACACGTTGGCAATGATTTTCAGCACTTTGTCACCTGCCAGGTGACCGTAGTTATCGTTGATGCGTTTGAAGTGGTCGAGGTCGAGCATCGCCAGCAACAGGATGTTGCCGTGTTGCTGCCATTCGCGGACTTCGTGTTCCAGCCGCTCACTCCAGGCCGCGCGATTGGGCAGGCCGGTGAGGGGATCGAGCAGCGCTTTCTGCCGTTGTTCTTCAAGGTGTTCGCGGTAGCCCAGCGCTTCCTGTTCCATGTGCGCCACGCGTTCGGCCAGGCTTTGCAACCGAGCCGCGACTTCCTGCTCACGTTCGTCGCGCTGTTTCTGGTGTTGATCCATGGTGCCGAGCAGGCCTTCGAGGCGGTTCTCCAAGACGTGCTTGAGGTCGTCCAGGTCCGCCGCCTCTTGCACGCTGCTCTGCAGGCCGTCGACTTGCTCGCGAATCTGCGTATCCATCTCGCGTGCAGCCGAGCGGTTGTCGGCATGGCCGTCGCTGGCAGCTTGCAAGTTGCTCTGGAACGATTCGAGACGTTCGTTGAGTTGTTGCAGGTACGCTTCGAATTCGTGCTGGCCGCTGTCGGTGATCGCCAGCATCAACGTCGCCAGATCATCGAGGATCGGGATCAGTTCGTACCAGTTCAACCCGTTTTGCAGACGATCACGCATCGCTTCGGCTTGTGGTCGATGGCGTTCGGGCAGCGTCAGGTCGTCGAGGAGGCCAAGGAGCGTGTCTTCGATATGCTTGGCGACTGAACTATAGGACGGCTCGGGTGAGTCGGGCAGGGCGTAGAGAACTTCCTCTGGCGCCAGGTGCTCTGTCTCGATGGTCACCGGGGTCAGTTCATCCGGGTTGACTGCCTGTAGCTCTTGCTCGGCTGGCGTTGGATCTATCGGTTGTTCGATGTTCGGCTGGGTCTGTGGCTCTACCGCTTGCGCAGATGCAGTCTCTGACTGAAGCACAGGCGGGACAAACACCACCAATTCCGGAGCAGGTTCTATTGCCTGTACTTCCAGTGATTCAGGGATCGCAGCGGCAGGTTGGACGTCGATGACCGTTGGCTGTTCGACTGGCGGATGCTCCACCGCGGGTGCGAGATCAACCGTTGCCGGCGGGGTCTCGGCAATCGGTTCGACAGTTTGCAGGAGCGGCGCTTGCACCGCAGGAACGGTGGCCTGCGGGGTGGCCTCATCCGCTTCCCGGTTACCAAACAGGCGCTGCAGAAAACCGGGGCGATCAGGTTCTGCCGGGTTATCCAGTTGACGTAAGGCTTTGCCTTGCAGGCCACTCAGTTCGCTGAGCAGCAACGGAATCTCACGGGCCTGACTGACTCGACCATCCAGTTGTTTGGCAAAGTTCTTCAGCGTCCGGCTGACTTCGCGAGGCAGTGGCAGTGTTTGCAGCTGAGTCACCAGCGCAGTCAATGCGGCGCTGGTCTGGTTGACCCGGGTTTCCCGGCGCTGCTCGGAGTCGAGTACGGCTTTTTCCAGGCGTGGAAGCAGGGCGGCCAGACCGGCGTCCATGTCATCGGTGCGCACGACTTCGCGCATTTCCTTCATGCACTGGTCAACGGCGCGATCGGTGCCTTCTGCGGCCAGGGTGCTGCGCACCAGCCCACGGCGCAGCAAGTCGAGCCGGGCATCCCATCGGCGTTCGAGCTTTTCCTGTTGTTCGATGCTTTTAAGGTATTTC
This sequence comes from Pseudomonas mandelii, assembly GCF_900106065.1. Taxonomy (NCBI): domain Bacteria; kingdom Pseudomonadati; phylum Pseudomonadota; class Gammaproteobacteria; order Pseudomonadales; family Pseudomonadaceae; genus Pseudomonas; species Pseudomonas mandelii. Next base: position 2,118,883 of record NZ_LT629796.1, on the reverse strand, counting down.
TCTTTCCAGCGCTGTGTTTCGTCGCTCATTCATGGGATCCGCGAAGGGGCAGGACTCAACGCGGGGAATGCATCGGCCGTGAGCGAACCCGGCAGACGAATCTCTACCGCGACGGGCAGGTGATCTGAAATCGGTTGTGCCAGCACTTCGACCTTTTCAAGGGTCAGAGTGGGGCTGAGCAGAATATGGTCGAGGCAGCGCTGCGGGCGCCAGCTGGGGAAGGTCGCTTCCAGTTGCGGTGCTAGCAGACCGAGGTCACGCAACGGGGAGTTCTGCAGCAAATCACTGGCGTGGGTGTTCATGTCGCCCATCAGCACCTGGTGTTTGTAACCGCCGATCAACTCGCGGATGTAAGCCAGTTGCATGCTGCGAGCCCGAGCGCCCAGCGCCAGGTGCATCATCACCACCACCAGCGCCTCCGGACCTTCGCCGAAACGCACCAGAATCGCCCCGCGGCCCTTGGGCCCCGGCAGCGGATGATCTTCGATTGCCCACGGGCGCAGGCGGCTGAGCACGCCATTGCTGTGCTGGCCGAGGCGACCGAGATTGCGATTGAGTTGTTGATACCAGTAGGGAAAGGCGCCGAGCTGCGCCAGGTGTTCAACCTGATTGACGTAGCCTGATCGCAGGCTGCCGCCATCGGCTTCCTGCAAGGCGACCAGATCGAAGTCGCCCAGCAGATTGCCGATCTTTTGCAGATTGTCGGCACGCCCGGTGTGCGGCAGCAGATGCTGCCAGCCTCGGGTCAGGTAGTGCCGATAGCGCTCGGTACTGATGCCGACCTGGATATTGAAACTGAGCAAGCGCAGACGGCTGTCTGCGGGCAATCCCGTCGATTCCAGGTGATGCTCGTTGACCCGCGGATCATGCAGGCCAACGACACGTTCAGTTCCCCAGCGGCGCATGGCGGGCCCCGCGCTTAGTTGGCAGCAGCCTTGTTAGCCGCTCGCTCTTTGTTGACGAGTTTGTCGGCCAATTCCAGCGCTTTTTCGGCACCGCCGGCAGAGCCCACGTCAAAGCGGTATTTGCCGTTGACGATCATGGTTGGGACGCCGGAGATTTCATATTTCTTTGCCAGTTCTTTGGCTTTGTTGATCTGGCCCTTGATGGCGAAGGAGTCGAAGGTGGCCAGGAACTTGTCCTTGTCTACGCCTTGAGTGGCCAGGAAGTCGGCCATGTCGTCTTTGTCGGTCAGTTTCTTGTGTTCTTTCTGGATTGCGTTGAATACCGCAGCGTGAACCTTGTTCTCTACGCCCATCGCTTCAAGGGTCAGGAACATCTGGCCGTGTGCGTCCCATGGGCCGCCGAACATGGCAGGGATACGGACGAAGTTCACGTCGGAAGGCAGTTTCTCGACCCAAGGGTTGATCACCGGTTCAAAAGCGTAGCAATGCGGGCAGCCGTACCAGAACAGCTCCACGACTTCGATCTTGCCAGGCACGGCGACCGGAACCGGATTGGTCAGTTCGACATAAGGGGCGGCGGGTGCTTCGGCGGCTTGGGCAGTCATGCCGAACAGGCTGGCAGCGACGAGTGCGGCGCTGATGATCAGATTACGCATGCTTTACTCCTGGACAATTTGGGTCGCCTCGCGCGACCTGTTTTCAGACAGGTCCTGGCGGGCTTGAGTTCTGTAGTGTAACGGCAGCGGCCACAAAAAAGGGCGGCCTGAGCCACCCTTTTTATACTTGCTGCGACGGATTAATAGAGCGTTAACGTTGCAGGAGATGTACTTCCCGCGGCACGCCCTGTTCGCCGGTCTTAGTGCAGGCCTTGAATGTAGCTGGACACCGCAGCGATATCTTCGTCGCTGAGCTTTTTGGCAATGCTTTGCATTGGTTTGGTATCGCCATCGTTGGCACGACCGCCTTCTTCCTTGCGGAAGTCGGTCAATTGCTTGGCAACGTATTGAGCGTGCTGACCACCCAGATGCGGGAAGCCGGCAGCCGCGTTGCCCTTGCCATCCGGAGAGTGGCAGCCGGTGCAGGCTGGCAGGCCCTTGGCCAGGTCGCCACCGCGGAACAAGGCCTCACCGCGAGCCACGACTTTCGGGTCGGCGGCGCCAACGCTGCCTTTCTGGCTGGCGAAGTAAGCGGCGATATCAGCCAGGTCCTGATCGCTCAGGTTGGTCAGCAGGCCGGTCATTTCCAGAACGGTGCGTTTGCCGGACTTGATGTCGTGCAGCTGCTTGTTCAGATAACGCTCGCCCTGGCCTGCCAGTTTCGGAAAGTTAGGCGCCATGCTGTTGCCATCCGGGCCATGACAGGCGCCACATACTGCGGCTTTCGCCTGACCAGCAGTTGCATCACCTGCAGCATGGGCTACGCCGGAGATCCCCACGGTCAACAGCAGACTCACGATCAATTTGTTCATCAGCTAATCCAACTACGGCTAAGGGTTAAAGAGTTATGGACCGGGATCACTCGCTCATCCACTGGATGATTGCCTGGTAATCCTCGGCACTGCAGTCCATGCACAAACCACGCGGCGGCATCGCCTTGAAACCCTGGGTCACGTGTTGCACCAGCGTCCCCATACCTTTCGCCAACCTCGGCGTCCAAGCTTCCTGGTCGCCCTTTTTGGGAGCCATGGGTAGTTGGCCGGAATGACAGGCACCACAAACACGGTTGTACACAGCTTCCGGATCCTGTGTAGCCTGAGCGCTGTAAAGCGGCATCAAGACACCGGCAGCTAGCAGCCATTTCGTCATAAAACGACCTTTTCAGGGTTGAGAGCGTTCTGCGTTCTAATGCGCAATCAAGGTCAATCGCTCTCGTGAACTTCATCCTACGCTGGGACAAAGCGCACACAAAATCTGCGGCATTATATACTGGCGTCACTGAAACGGAAACGACACCGCTTGCCGCGTCCATTCCCGGCGCCGCCCACATCGGAAATCCCATGCAACTCAAGAACCCCATCCTCGGCCTGTGCCAACAGTCCACCTTCATGCTCAGCGCTGCCAAAGTCGATCAATGTCCCGACGACGAAGGCTTTGAAGTGGCCTTCGCCGGGCGTTCCAACGCCGGCAAATCCAGCGCGCTGAACACCCTGACGCACGCTAGCCTGGCGCGAACCTCGAAAACTCCGGGTCGCACGCAGCTCTTGAACTTCTTCAAGCTAGACGATGATCGTCGTCTGGTCGACCTTCCGGGTTACGGTTACGCGAAAGTGCCTATCCCGTTGAAGCTGCACTGGCAGCGTCACCTGGAAGCTTATCTGGGGGGTCGCGAGAGTTTGAAAGGCCTGATTCTGATGATGGACATCCGTCATCCAATGACCGATTTCGACCTGTTGATGCTCGACTGGGCCGTCGCCAGTGGCATGCCGATGCACATTTTGCTGACTAAAGCTGACAAGCTGACCTATGGCGCGGCGAAAAACGTGCTGCTCAAGGTTCAGGCAGACATCCGCAAAGGATGGGGCGATGCGATTAGCATCCAGCTGTTCTCGGCGCCAAAGCGCATGGGTCTGGAAGACGCCTACACTGTATTGGCAGGCTGGATGGAGCTGGCGGACAAAGGCTCCGAGGTTGCGGAGCAATAAATCGCAGGCAAAAAAAACCCCGGACTTCTTATGGGGAGGGGGAAGTTCCGGGGTTCAAGTTCCGGACCGCTAGGGCGGGGTCCAGATATCTGCCAACACTTAACACAACATAGGAGCATCGAAGGGCTTCACCAGCCATTCAGTAACTCTGAGTGGCAGTTCACAGGTTTAGTTCCGGAGCTTCAGAAACCATTTGTAATAAGTGTGATTTCTTTCCGAAATAAGGGCTCTTGACCCATCTGCCGCGGCACTATGCCGCAGCAGAAAACGCTCTTTCAGACGGCTCAGTGAGCCTCATCCCAGTTATTGCCTACGCCAACCTCGACCAGAAGCGGTACATCCAGCTTCACGGCGTCGCTCATGTGCACGCGAATTTCATCGCGGACCTGGTCGACCAGATCTTCACGCACCTCAAGCACCAATTCATCGTGCACCTGCAGGATGACTTTGGCGTCGAGGCCCGAGGAGGTCAGCCAGTTATCCACCGCCACCATGGCTTTTTTGATGATGTCCGCCGCCGTGCCCTGCATCGGGGCGTTGATCGCCGTGCGTTCGGCGCCTTTGCGCAGGGCCGGGTTTTTCGCGTTGATTTCCGGCAGGTACAGGCGTCGGCCGAAGATCGTTTCGACAAAACCTTGCTCGGCCGCCTGGGTGCGGGTGCGTTCCATGTACGCCAGAACACCCGGATAGCGGGCGAAATAACGGTCGATGTATGCCTGGGATTGCTTGCGATCAACGCCGATTTGCTTGGCCAGGCCAAACGCGCTCATGCCGTAGATCAAACCGAAGTTGATCGCCTTGGCGCTGCGACGTTGATCGGTGGTGACGTCGGCCAGTTCCACGCCGAACACTTCGGCGGCGGTGGCCTTGTGCACGTCCAGGTCATTGCGGAAGGCGTGCAGCAAACCTTCGTCCTTGGCCAGGTGCGCCATGATCCGCAGCTCGATTTGCGAATAGTCCGCCGCCAGCAGCTTGTAGCCCTTTGGCGCGACGAACGCCTGACGAATCCGCCGCCCTTCGGCCGTGCGGATTGGAATGTTCTGCAAGTTCGGATCGCTGGACGACAAGCGCCCGGTCGCCGCGACAGCTTGATGATAGGACGTGTGAATCCGCCCGGTGCGCGGGTTGATCTGTTCCGGCAGGCGATCGGTGTAAGTGCTTTTCAGCTTGCTCATCGAGCGGTACTGCATCAGCACTTTGGGTAAAGGGTAATCCTGCTCGGCCAGTTCCGCCAGGACGGCTTCGGCGGTGGACGCCTGGCCCTTGGCGGTTTTGCTGAGGATCGGCAACCCGAGCTTTTCGTACAGGATCACGCCCAATTGCTTCGGCGAGCCCAAGTTGAATTCTTCACCGGCGATGGCGAATGCCTCACGCTCCAGCGCGACCATTTTGTCGCCGAGCTCGACGCTTTGGATGCCCAGCAGGTTGGCATCGACCAACGCGCCCTGGCGTTCGATTCGCGCCAGTACCGGCACCAACGGCATTTCGATTTCGCTCAGGACTTTGCTCAGGCTCGGAATGGCATTGAGCTTTTCCTGCAAGGTCTGGTGCAGGCGCAGCGTCACGTCGGCGTCTTCGGCGGCGTAAGGCCCGGCCAGTTCCACCGAGATCTGGTCAAACGTCAGCTGCTTGGCACCCTTGCCGGCGATGTCCTGAAAACTCGTAGTGGTGTGGTTCAGGTACTTGAGCGCCAGGCTGTCCATGTCGTGGCGGGTCGCGGTGGAATCCAGCACGTAAGATTCGAGCATGGTGTCGAACGCGATGCCTTGCACGGTGATACCGCAATTCTGGTCGCCACCGATGGCGCAGTTGGCGAGGATGTTCATGTCGAACTTGGCGTGCTGGCCGACCTTGAGTTTGTTCGGATCTTCCAGAATCGGTTTCAGCGCGCGCAGCACGGTGTCGCGATCAAGCTGATCCGGCACACCCATGTAGGAATGGGTCAGCGGGATGTAGGCTGCTTCGTTGGCCTGTACAGCAAACGACAGGCCGACAAGCTGTGCCTGCTGCGCATCGATGCCGGTGGTTTCGGTATCAAAGGCGATCAATTTGGCGTCGTTGAGCTTCTTCAGCCACAGGTCGAAATCGGCCTGAGTGAGGATCGTGGTGTACTTGAGCTCGGTCTCGACAGCGGCTTCTTCAGCCACCGGCACGGTAACTTCCTGGCCGGAACGCTTGGCATCGCGCTGGTTTTCTTCGAACCAGCTCTTGAATTCGAGCAGGGTGTAGAGCTCAGCGAGTTTGTCGTGATCCGGCCGGCCCATTTGCAGGTCGTCGAGCCCGATGTCCAGCGGCACGTCGATCTTGATGGTTGCCAATTGATAGGAGAGGAATGCCATCTCCTTATGCTCTTCGAGCTTGGCCGGCAGGGTCTTGGCGCCGCGAATCGGCAGGGTCGGCACGATGTCGAGCTGTGCGTACAGCTCGGTCAGACCGCCGTTCACACCCACCAACAGGCCGGAAGCGGTTTTAGGACCAATGCCTGGAACGCCCGGAATGTTGTCGGAAGAATCGCCCATCAGTGCCAGATAATCGATGATCTGCTCGGGAGCGACGCCGAATTTCTCCTTCACGCCCTCCACGTCCAGCGCGCTACCGGTCATGGTGTTGACCAAGGTAATGTGGCCGTCGACCAGTTGCGCCATGTCCTTGTCGCCGGTGGAGATCACCACTGGTCGGTCAGCTGCTGCGCTGCTGCGGGCCAAAGTGCCGATCACGTCATCGGCCTCGACGCCTTCAACGCACAGCAGCGGGAAGCCCAGCGCGATCACGCTCTGATGCAGTGGCTCGATCTGTACGCGCATGTCGTCGGGCATGCTCGGACGATTAGCTTTGTACTCGGCGAACATTTCGTCACGGAATGTCCCGCCCTTGGCGTCGAACACCACGGCGAACGGACTGTCCGGGTACTGCTTGCGCAGACTCTTGAGCATGTTCAACACGCCTTTGACCGCTCCGGTCGGCAAACCCTTGGAAGTGGTCAGCGGCGGCAGGGCGTGAAAGGCGCGATACAGGTAAGAAGAACCGTCCACCAGGACGAGGGGGGCTTGGCTCATGAGCAGGATCAACCTTTTCGGCGGGTCCGGCGCTAGAATAGCGGGACCGTTGACGACAAAGGGACAAGGTTATCATGCGCACACTAAATCGCCTGTTGCTGGCTGGCTTGTTTGCAACCGTTCCCCTGGCCGTCATGGCGGCGGATGATGCGCCCACACCGGAGCCGGAAGTCACGATCCGCACGGAAGGGGACAAAACGATTCAGGAGTACCGCCAAAACGGTTTCCTGTACGCGATCAAGGTCACGCCGAAGGGCGCACCGCCGTATTTCCTGGTGCGTGCGGATGGGACAGATGCAAACTTCATCCGCTCGGATCAGCCGGATATGCTGATTCCGTCGTGGAAGATTTTTGAATGGAAGTAGTTTCTTAATTTCAATCGGCGCTGGCTCATGCAGCGGCGCCCGTACTGGCAGTTTAAACATGTCTGTGTTCACCCCGCTGGCTCGGCCCGAGCTGGAAACCTTTCTCGCCCCATACGGGCTCGGCCGCCTGCTTGATTTCCAGGGAATTGCCGCCGGTAGTGAAAACACCAATTTCTTCATCAGCCTGGAGCAGGGCGAATTTGTCCTGACCCTGGTCGAGCGCGGTCCGGTTCAGGAGATGCCGTTCTTCATCGAACTGCTCGATGTGCTGCACGAGGCCGATTTGCCGGTGCCTTACGCACTGCGCACCACCGACGGCGTGGCCTTGCGCGAACTGGCCGGCAAGCCTGCGCTGTTGCAACCACGCCTGGCCGGCAAGCACATCAAGGAAGCCAACGCGCAGCATTGCGCCCAAGTCGGCGAGTTGCTGGGCCATCTGCATCTGGCGACCCAGGCCAACATGATCAAGCGCAAAACCGATCGTGGCCTGGACTGGATGCTGGAGGAGGGCACGCAGTTGCTCTCCCACCTGAATGCCGAGCAGAGTGATTTGTTGCAGCGGGCGCTGGACGAAATCACTCAGCAGAAGACGAAAATCCTGGCGTTGCCACGGGCCAACATCCACGCGGATCTGTTCCGCGACAACGCGATGTTCGAAGGCACGCACCTGACCGGGTTGATCGACTTCTACAACGCGTGCTCGGGGCCGATGCTCTATGACGTGGCGATTGCCTTGAATGACTGGTGTTCGGATGACGACGGGCTGATCGACGGGCCGCGGGCGCGGGCGTTGCTCGGGGCCTATGCCGCGTTGCGTCCGTTCACTGCCGCAGAGGCTGAACTGTGGCCGACCATGTTGCGCGTGGCGTGTGTGCGGTTCTGGTTGTCACGGTTGATTGCCGCGGAGTCGTTTGCCGGTCAGGACGTGTTGATTCACGATCCAATGGAGTTTCAGCAGCGGTTGGCGCAGCGGCAGAAGGTCAGTACGCCGCTACCGTTCGCCCTTTAACAGCTTCGCGGGCAAGCCTCGCTCCTACAGGTTTGTGTCGTGCACATTATCTGTGAACGGCACAAACTCCGTAGGAGCGAGGCTTGCCCGCGGATGGGGCGTCGCAGATCCCGCCGTTACAACGACTCCAGACACCCCGCCAAATCATTCCCCAACTTCTCCAGCACCTGCTCATACCCCTGCGCAGTCGCCGGCGTGTACCCGCCCAACGCATCCAGCTCCGCCAATTTCACCGGCAGGCCTGCCACCAGGGTTTCCGCCAGGCGCGGACGCAACGGCGGTTCACTGAACACACAGGTCTTGCCGACTTCCTGCAACCGCGTGCGCATCGCTGCGACGTGCTGGGCGCCCGGCTGGACTTCGGCGGCGACGCTGAATACGCCTGCGTGCTTGAGGCCGTAGGCGTCTTCAAAGTAGTCGAAGGCCTCGTGGAATACGAAGTACGGTTTGCCTGCGATGCCGGCCAGACGCGCTTTCAAGCGAAGATCCATTGCATCCAGACGCTCATCGAACGCCTTGAGGTTGCTCTGATAACGCGTGGCGTTGGCCGGATCGGTTGCACTCAAGTCAGCAGCCATTTTTGTGGCGATCACGCGAGCGTTTACCGGAGACAACCACAAATGCGCGTCCAGGCTGCCGGGGCGATGATCGTGGTCATGCTCATCGGCTTCTTCCGCGTGCGAATGGTTGTCTTCGCCGAAGTGGCGAAGTTTCAGTCCCGGCAGATCCTGCACAGCGACGCTCGGCAGCGTTCGACCGTTCAGCACGCGAGGCAGGAACCCTTCCATGTCCGGACCGATCCAGTAAACCAGATCCACCGATTGCACCTTCCGTACGTCGGAAGGACGCAAGGCATAGTTATGCGGTGAAGCGCCCGGTGGTAGCAGCACTTCCGGGATTGCCACGCCGTCCTGCACCGCAGCGGCAATCAGCTGTAGCGGCTTGATGCTGGTGAGGACTTTGACGTCGGCTTGAGCTGGGCAAATGAACAGAAAACTTGCGGCAAATGTGACAAAGATAGAAAAAAGTCGGGACACGATGACCACTCGAAGAGGCGAGAACGGGTAACATAATAACGTCTCTCACAAAACTCGTCGCCGCTCATGCCTAAAACACCGATTGCCAGCCGTCCACACGACCACTCTCATTGCGTACATAGCGCACTGACTGAGGCCGATGCCTTGTGCGCACGTCAAGGCCTGCGCCTGACCGCCTTGCGTCGGCGGGTGCTGGAGCTGGTGTGGCAAAGTCACAAGCCGTTGGGTGCCTACGACATTCTCGCGGTACTCAGTGAGCAGGATGGCCGCCGCGCTGCGCCGCCTACCGTGTACCGTGCGCTGGATTTCCTGTTGGAAAACGGCCTCGTCCACCGCATCTCCTCGCTCAACGCCTTCGTCGGCTGCAATCACCCGGAGCATGCCCATCAGGGTCAATTCCTGATCTGCCGCGAATGTCACGCCGCCATTGAGCTCGAACAGAAATCCATCAGCGACGCGATCATCAGCAGCGCCAAGGATGTCGGTTTCGTCGTCGAAGGCCAGACCGTTGAAGTGGTCGGCCTCTGCTCGGGTTGCCAGGGGGCTTGATGAGCAATGCGCTGATTCGCCTCGAGCAGGTTGTCGTCACCTTTGCCGGGCAAAACGTGCTGGATAACATCGAGCTGAGCGTCGAGCCGGGGCAGATCGTCACCCTGATCGGCCCGAACGGCGCGGGCAAGACCACGCTGGTGCGCGCGGTGCTCGGTCTGTTGAAGCCGGACAGCGGCAGCGTCTGGCGCAAGCCGAAACTGCGGGTCGGTTACATGCCGCAAAAACTTCACGTCGATCCGACGCTGCCGTTGTCGGTACTGCGCTTTTTGCGTCTGGTGCCTGGCGTGGACCGTGCCAGGGCCTTGGCGGCACTCAAGGAAGTCGGCGCCGAGCAGGTGATCGACAGCCCGGTGCAAAGTGTTTCCGGTGGCGAGATGCAGCGTGTGCTGCTGGCTCGAGCCCTGCTGCGTGAGCCGGAACTGCTGGTGCTCGACGAACCGGTGCAAGGCGTCGATGTGGCCGGCCAAGCCGAGCTCTACAGCCTGATCACGCGGCTGCGCGACCGTCACGGCTGCGGGGTATTGATGGTCTCCCACGATTTGCACCTGGTCATGAGCACCACCGACCAGGTGGTCTGTCTGAATCGTCATGTCTGCTGCTCCGGGCACCCGGAACAAGTCAGCGGCGATCCGGCTTTCGTCGAGCTGTTCGGCAAAAACGCACAAAGCCTGGCGATTTATCACCACCACCACGACCACGCCCATGACCTGCATGGTTCGGTGGTCAACGCGGCCCCGACGGCCCAACCCCATGTCCATGGAGATAGCTGCAAGCATGGCTGATTTTCTGCTCTACGCCCTGCTTGCAGGTCTGGCTTTGGCGCTGGTCGCAGGACCGCTGGGTTCGTTCGTGGTCTGGCGGCGCATGGCCTATTTCGGCGACACCTTGTCCCACGCGGCCTTGCTCGGCGTGGCATTGGGCTTTCTGCTGGATGTCAGCCCTACCGTTGCCGTCACCGTCGGTTGCTTGCTGTTGGCGGTGCTGCTGGTGACGTTGCAACAGCGTCAGCCGCTGGCGTCCGACACGCTTTTGGGAATTCTCGCACCAAGCACGCTCTCTCTGGGCCTGGTCGTACTAAGCTTCATGCACGAAGTGCGGATCGACCTGATGGCGTATCTGTTCGGTGACTTGCTGGCGATCAGCCCGACCGACTTGGCCTGGATACTCGGTGGCAGCGCTGGTGTTCTCGCGTTGCTGGTGACGTTGTGGCGGCCATTGTTGGCGATCACGGTGCATGAAGAACTGGCCCGGGTGGAAGGTTTGCCCGTGCCGGCGCTGCGCCTGGCCTTGATGTTGCTGATCGCGGTGGTGATCGCTGTGGCGATGAAAATCGTCGGTGTGTTGCTGATTACTTCGCTGTTGATCATCCCGGCGGCTGCGGCACAACGTCACGCTCGCTCGCCGGAACAGATGGCGCTGGGCGCGAGCCTGCTGGGCATGCTCGCAGTCTGTGGCGGGCTGGCGTTGTCGTGGTTCAAAGACACCCCGGCGGGCCCGTCGATTGTTGTGACGGCCGCCGCACTGTTTCTGCTGAGTTTTGTCCTGCCCCGTCGAGGGGTGTAGACTTGCTCGTTTTTTGCGCAAATAGAGAGTCGCAGGAATGAAGCTGTCAGCCTCCCGTTATCTGCTCCTTGTCGCATTTTCGCTGCTACTGGGCGCTTGCCAAAGCACGCCATCGGCCACCACTGCGGCGACCGATGCCCGGGCCACGGCCATCGCGCAGCTGGAACAAAACCTGGCCAGCAGCGAGCTGGCCACCGCCGAAGACCAGTTGGCGACCTTGCAGGCCCAGTCGCCAGACGATCCGTCCCTTGTGCAATATCAGCGGCAATTGGCCGAAGCCTATCTGCGTCGCAGCCAAATCGTGCTGCAAAAGGGCGATGTAAATGCGGCCGCTACGGCGCTGGCCCGGGCCCGGGCATTAATGCCAAAGGCTCCGGCGCTGACGGGTGGGGTCAACAACGCCATCGTCAATGCCCGTAAAGCTGAACTGGACAGGGCTGAAGCGGCGCTCATGGCAGCCGAGGCCAAGCCACCGGCCAAAGTCATTGATCCTACGGCTGAGAGCACCACAATTGCGTTGAACCTCACGGATATGAGCAAACTTCGCCGTCAATTGGATGCGATTGCCGCCGATGTGGTGAATTACCAGTGCGATGTCAGCATTCAGGCGCCGCGTACCCAGGATTACCCATGGTTGGCGACGTTGCTGACTAAACGGGTGAAGAAGCTGGATTCGGGGTTCGATCTGAATCTGCAGAAGCAGATCCTGCGCAACGTTCCGGCGCAGATCGTCTTGAGTCCGCGTAAACCCTGAAAGCGTCGCGAGCAGGCTCGCTCTCACAGTGAATCGGGGTTGATTACACTTTCTATGATCAAACCCCAACCCTGTGGGAGCGAGCCTGCTCGCGAAGGCGTCCTCCCTAACGATACAAAACCTTAAGCCGGAATCGCCTTGGCCTTAGGCTCCCGATCCCAAACCCGATGCTGCCCGATGGCGGCAAAGAACGGTTTGATCAACTGGGCATCCGCACCCACGACCAGCCCCGCATCCACCTCAAGCTTCAACACGTCCAGCAACTGCTTCGCCTCGCCATGCAGCGCAATCGCTTTCAAGTGTTTGTAAGCTTCCAACAGGTAATGCAGCGCTACGCCATCGCCACTCAACGCCTTGATCGACGCCGCGCCACCGGGTACGAACACCGCATCGAATGCCACCGAAGGCAAGCCTTCCATTGAAGCGTCCACCGGCAGTGTCTTGCCATCGGCGGTGGTCACTGGCGCGGAAGTCGGGCCGAGCAGCTTGGCGTGCGCACCTTCTGCCTTCAGCGCCTTCTTCATCGCATCAATCGCAGCACCATCGACACCGTTGGCCGCCAGAATCGCCACTTTCCGCGTTTTGATATCCCCCGGCAGCAGGTTGGCCTGGCTCAAGGCCGGTGAGCGATCGAGTGAAGTTTTACGCACTTCGACGGTGCCAGCCTTCGGCGCCGGCAAACCAAGGTTCTGCGCCACGCGTTTGGCCAGTTCCAGATCGATATTGGCCAGGATCTCGTTCACCTGACGTGCACGGATGAATTCACGCTCAACCTTGCCCAGCTCAAAGCTGTAAGCCGAGATGATGTGTTCCTGCTCGTGCTTGCTCATGCTGTGGAAAAACAGGCGCGCTTGGGAGAAGTGATCGCCGAACGACTCGCTGCGCTGGCGAATCTTGTTGGCGTCGATGCGCTCTGGATAGGTCTCGAATCCACCGTCCTGCGCGGCAGGCGGCGTTTCTTTCGGCCAACCGCCATCGATGGAATTCGGCTCGTAGGAGGCGCGCCCCTTGTCGATGGTGGTGCGATGCAGCGCATCCCGCTGGCCGTTATGGAAGGGTGCTACGGGACGGTTGATCGGGATCTCGTGAAAATTCGGCCCACCGAGTCGGCTGATCTGCGTATCGGTGTAGGAAAACAGCCGCCCTTGCAGCAGCGGATCATTGGAGAAGTCGATGCCCGGCACGATATGGCCCGGGCAGAACGCAACCTGCTCGGTTTCGGCGAAGAAATTATCCGGGTTGCGGTTGAGCACCATCTTGCCCAGCGGGGTAATGGGCACCAGTTCTTCCGGGATCAGTTTGGTCGGGTCGAGGATGTCGAAGTCGAAGTTATGTTCGTTTTCTTCTTCGATGACCTGCACGCCCAACTCCCACTCCGGGTAGTCGCCCATCTCGATCGACTCCCACAGATCGCGGCGGTGGTAATCGGTGTCTTTACCGGCGAGCTTCTGCGCTTCATCCCACACCAGTGAGCAAGTACCGGCGGTAGGGCGCCAGTGGAATTTGACGAAGCGTGATTTTCCTTCGGCATTGATCAAGCGGAACGTGTGTACGCCAAAGCCCTGCATGCTGCGCAGGCTTTTCGGGATCGCCCGGTCGGACATGGCCCAGATCACCATGTGCGCCGACTCTGGCACCAGCGAGACGAAATCCCAGAAGGTGTCGTGAGCCGAGCCGCCGGTAGGGATCTCGTTGTGTGGCTCCGGTTTCACCGCGTGCACGAAGTCAGGGAACTTGATCGCATCCTGAATGAAAAACACCGGCATGTTATTGCCCACCAGGTCGAAGTTGCCCTCGTCGGTGAAGAATTTCACGGCGAAACCTCGCACGTCCCGCACGGTATCGCCTGACCCACGCGGACCCTGCACCGTGGAAAAGCGCACGAAGACCGGGGTTTTCTTGCCGGGATCTTGTAGGAAACCGGCTTTGGTCAGTACGGAATGGTTTTCATAGGTCTGGAAAAAACCATGAGCGCCAGTGCCCCGAGCATGGACGATGCGCTCTGGAATGCGCTCATGGTCAAAATGCGTGATTTTTTCACGCATGATGAAGTCTTCCAGCAACGACGGCCCGCGCGCGCCGACCTTCAACGTGTTCTGGTTGTCCGAAACCTTCACGCCCTGATTGGTGCGCAGGGCTTGTTCGGTGGCGTCGGAGCGAAACTTTTCCAGGCTCTCGAGCTTGGCATTGGTGTTGCCGCGGTCCAGGGTATCGGTCCCGGCCAGTGCGCTTTTAGGTGCGGCAGGCTTTTTAGTACTCATCAGTCGTAAACTCCTCGTTGCGATCCCGTAGCCAGGACTTATATGCATTCCCCAGGCACGGCACCGGGGGCGTTTTCGAGTTGCCTTATTAGTGACTGGCGCGCTTTTTAGCCGTTCCTTTTTTCTAACCTTCGATCGCGTTATTGCCAAATGGAAGGTTGAATGCGGAATAAATGCTAATAACCTCTATACGGACAGGCTAAAATGCGCGCCCGGCTAACCGCTGACCCTTTTCCAACGCGCCCCACAAGGTTCGCTACGTGATCGAGTTTCAAAACGTCCACAAAACCTACCGCGTCGCCGGTAAGGATATTCCCGCCCTGCACCCGACCAGTCTGACGATTGAGAACGGTCAGGTCTTCGGCCTGATCGGTCACTCCGGCGCGGGAAAAAGTACCCTGCTGCGTCTGATCAATCGCCTGGAAGAATCCAGCGGCGGCAAGATCTTCGTCGACGGTGAAGAAGTCACCGCGCTCGACGCCAACAGCCTGCGCCGCTTCCGCCAGCAGGTCGGGATGATTTTCCAGCACTTCAACCTGCTGGCGTCCAAGACCGTGGCCGACAACGTCGCGCTGCCGCTGACCCTGGCCGGTGAACTGTCGCGCAGCGAGATTGACCAGCGTGTCGCCGAGTTGCTGGCGCGGGTCGGTTTGTCTGACCACGCCAAAAAGTACCCGGCGCAGCTGTCCGGCGGCCAGAAGCAGCGCGTCGGCATTGCCCGCGCCCTGGCGACCAAGCCAAAAATCCTGCTGTGCGACGAAGCCACCAGCGCCCTGGACCCGCAGACCACGGCGTCGGTCCTGCAATTGCTGGCTGAGATCAATCGCGAGCTGAAACTGACCATCGTCCTGATTACCCACGAGATGGACGTGATCCGCCGGGTCTGCGACCAGGTCGCCGTAATGGACGCGGGTGTGATCGTCGAGCAAGGTTCGGTGGCCCAGGTGTTCCTGCATCCGAAACACCCGACCACCAAACGTTTCGTGCAAGAAGACGAGCAGATCGATGAAAGCGAACAGCGTGACGACTTCTCCCATGTGCCGGGCCGCATCGTGCGTCTGACCTTCCAGGGCGAAGCGACCTACGCACCACTGTTGGGGACCGTCGCTCGGGAAACGGGCGTGGACTACAGCATCCTGGCCGGTCGTATCGACCGCATCAAAGACGTCCCTTACGGGCAATTGACCCTGGCTGTTACCGGTGGCGACATGGAGGCGGCGTTCGCCCACTTCACCGCAGCTGACGTCCACATGGAGGTCCTGCGCTGATGGAAGTCCTGACAAGTTTCTTCGTCAACATCGACTGGTTCGAAATCTGGCTGGCTACCGGCGATACCCTGCTGATGCTCTTCGGTTCGTTGTTGTTCACCGTGTTGCTCGGCCTCCCGCTGGGCGTGTTGTTGTTCCTGTGCAGTCCGCGTCAGTTGCTGGAATCCAGAACGCTATACGCCGTGCTGTCGCTGGTGGTGAACATCCTGCGTTCGCTGCCGTTCATCATTTTGCTGATCGTGATGATCCCGTTCACCGTGCTGATCACCGGCACCTCGCTCGGCGTCGCCGGTGCGATCCCGCCGCTGGTAGTGGGTGCCACGCCGTTCTTCGGGCGACTGGTGGAAACCGCCCTGCGTGAAGTGGATCGCGGCATCATCGAAGCCACCCAGGCCATGGGTGCGACGACCCGGCAGATCATCATCAACGCCCTACTGCCAGAAGCCCGCCCGGGCATTTACGCGGCGATTACGGTGACGGCTATTACACTGGTGTCCTACACGGCGATGGCCGGTGTGGTCGGTGCCGGTGGGTTGGGCGACCTGGCGATCCGTTTTGGTTATCAGCGTTTCCAGACCGATGTGATGATCGTCACCGTGGTGCTGTTGCTGGTGCTGGTGCAGGTTCTGCAAATGGTTGGTGACAAACTGGTCGTCCATTTCTCCAGAAAATAAACAGTTCTCGTAAACAAGACATGAGCCGGCCATTCGCTGGCAGGCGCCAAATCCAGGCGCCGCAAGCGGGTACCCACAAGGAGTTAGCTGAATGAAAAAACTACTCGTCGCGTTCGCAGCCGTTGCAGCGTTTTCCGCTCACGCTGACACTCTGACCGTTGCAGCCACCCCGGTGCCGCACGCGGAAATCCTCGAATTCGTCAAACCGGCCCTGGCCAAAGACGGCGTGGACCTGAAGGTCAAAGTGTTCACTGACTACATCCAGCCAAACGTGCAGGTTGCCGAAAAACGCCTGGACGCCAACTTCTTCCAGCACCAGCCGTACCTCGATGAGTTCAACAAGGCCAAGGGCACCGACCTGGTCGCCGTTGCTGGCGTACACCTGGAACCGCTGGGCGCTTACTCCAGCAAGTACAAGGCCCTGACCGAACTGCCAGGCGGCGCCAACGTGGTGATCCCGAACGACGCCACCAACGGCGGTCGCGCGCTGTTGCTGCTGGCCAAGGCCGGCCTGATCAAGTTGAAGGATTCGAACAACATCCTGTCGACGGTCAAGGACATCACCGAGAACACCAAGGACCTGAAATTCCGTGAGCTGGAAGCCGCGACCATCCCGCGCGTGCTGACCCAGGTCGACCTGGCGCTGATCAACACCAACTACGCGCTGGAAGCCAAGCTCGATCCGTCCAAGGATGCACTGGTCATCGAAGGCAACGACTCGCCTTACGTGAACATCCTCGTAGCCCGCCCGGACGACAAGGACAGCGAAGACATGAAGAAACTGATTGCTGCCCTGCACAGCCCGGAAGTGAAGGCCTTTATCCTCGAGAAGTACAAAGGCGCGGTATTGCCGGCGTTCTGATCTGAGTCGTTAACAAAAAATGGGGCGCATCGAATGCGCCCCATTTTTTTATGCCTGAAACACCGTCCCCTGTAGGAGCCAGGCTTGCCGGCGACGGCGATCTCACGGGCGCTTTCGCCGGCAAGCCTGGCTCTTACAGGGGGCGTGGTGTTTATTTGCGGTTGAGCATCACCGGCAACTGCGCCACCAACTTGGCGTTATTCAGCGGTGCACGAATGAACCCACGCTGTGTCCCGTCCGGCCCGATCACCGCGAGGTTGCCGCTGTGATCAACCGTGTAATTCGGCTTGCTGGTGTCTGCCGGAATGAACGGAATGCTCACCGCATTGGCCAGTTTCTGAATGTCTTCAATCGACGAAGGCGTCAGGCCTGTGAACTGCGGATCGAAGTAGCCCAGGTACTGCTTGAGCTGCTTGGGCGTGTCGCGGTTCGGGTCGACGCTGACCAGGATGATCTGCAACTTCGCCACAGCCTCTGGCGGCAGTTCACTTTTGATCTGGCGCAGCTGGGCGAGGGTGGTCGGGCAGATGTCCGGGCAGAAGGTGTAGCCGAAGAACAGCAGTGACCATTTGTCTTTCAGCTCGTTGACCATCACCGGCTTGCCGTCCTGATCGGTCATCGTCACGTTTGGCAGGTTGCGGCTTTGCGGCAGCAAAATGATCCCGGCATCGATCAATGCCGTCGGATCGCCCTGGCCTTTTCCGGACAGCACTTTGTTGATGGTCAGGCCCAGAACCAGCGCGATCAGGGCGACGAGGATAAAGACGGTTTTCTGAGTTCGAGTCATAGGTTCAACAGTAAGTAGTGGTCTACGAGCAGCGCGATAAACAGCAGGAACAAGTAGTAGATAGAGTACTTGAAGGTGTTGATCGCCGCGTGCGGCCGAGTGCCACGGTACAGCACCACGGCCCATTGCAGAAACCTTGCGCCCAGTCCCAGGGCGCAAATCAGGTAAAGCATGCCGCTCATGTGGATCACGTAGGGCATCAGGCTGACCGCCAGCAGCGCGAAGGTATAAAGCAGGATGTGGACCTTGGTGTAATGCTCGCCATGGGTCACCGGCAACATCGGGATGTTGGCCTTGGCATATTCCTCTTTGCGGTGAATGGCCAGGGCCCAGAAGTGAGGCGGGGTCCAGGCGAAAATGATCAACACCAGCAACAAGGGTTCGGCGCTGACATGACCGGTGGCCGCGGTCCAGCCGAGCAACGGCGGGGCAGCGCCGGCCAGGCCACCGATAACGATGTTCTGCGGCGTTGCGCGCTTCAGGAAACCGGTATAGATCACCGCATAACCGAGCAGGGACGCGAGGGTCAGCCAGGCCGTCAGCGCATTGGTGAAGGCCAGCAGCACGGCTTGCCCAAGCACCGCCAATACCAGGGCAAATGTCAGCGCCGCCGCAGGTGAAACCCGCCCTTCAGCCAAGGGACGTTTGTGGGTACGCGCCATCACTGCATCGATACGCCGGTCCACCACATGATTCACCGCCGCCGCACCCCCGGCACACAACGCGATCCCCAGGTTGCCGAACACCAGCACCGTCCACGGCACCCCGGCGCGGGTCGCGAGGAACATGCCGACCAGCGAGGTGATGAGCATCAGCACCACCACTTTAGGCTTGGTCAGCTCCAGATAGTCACGCCAGATCGCCTGACTGTGACGTTCGCCGATCAGAGTCGCCATGGCATCTCTCCTTTTATTGTTATGGGCCCGGCTGAGTGTTTACGCGGGCTGAACCGCCAGCGTGCAAGGTTTTGCTGTTTGACCCGAACCAGGCTGGTTCGCGCGTGATAATTGACCAGCACCATCGTGAGCAACAGCGCTGCGCCCCCCGCGTTATGCGCGACCGCAACAGGCAGCGGCAGGTGGAACAAGACGTTGCTGATACCGAGGGTTATTTGGGCCGCAAGGGCGATCAGCACCATTGCGGCCAAGCGCGTCATGCCAACCACTTTCAGTTGCCAGGCCAGCCCCAGCAGCACGAGCGTCACCAGCAACGCGCCGATGCGGTGAGTCAGATGGATCGCTGTGCGGGCATCACTGTCCAGTTGCCCGCCCAGGTAATTGGGGCCGATGTGTTGGGTCAGGTGAAAACCGTTGGCGAAATCAGCCGGTGGCAGCCATTGCCCATGGCAGGTCGGGAAGTCGATGCAAGCCACGGCTGCATAGTTGGAACTGACCCAGCCCCCGAGGGCGATTTGCAGGATTACCAGCAGCAACCCGGCCGTCGCCCAGTGCTGCAATCGCCGTGGCACGGTCAGCGCCGGCAGTACGCCGGACAGGCGCAAGGTCAGCAAAAACAACAGGCTCAAGGTCGCAAAACCGCCGAGCAAATGCCCGGTCACCACCTGCGGCCAGAGCTTGAGCGTCACCGTCCACATGCCGAACGCCGCTTGGGCGATGACAACCACCAGCAGAAACAGCGGCAGCTTCACCGGTTGCCCCGGATGACGACGATGCACCCAGGCGCGACCGGCCAGCACTGAAATCAACAACCCGAGGGTGCCGGCGAAATAGCGGTGGACCATCTCGTTCCAGCCTTTGTGGGCTTCGACGGGTGCATCGGGAAAATGCAATTCGGCATGGGCCAGTTGGGCTTCGCTTTTCGGCACGCTGATAAAGCCGTAGCAACCCGGCCAGTCCGGGCAGCCGAGGCCGGCGTGGGTCAGGCGGGTGTAGGCGCCGAGCAACACCACAATCAGTGCCAGCAAGGTGGCAAACAGCGCGAGGCGAAATCCAGGTTTGGCCATGACGATGCCCTTATCCGATGTTCGACAGTTTCAGCAAATGACGCAGGTCGTTGAGCAGGTCCTTACCCTTCACCGTCGGGTCGTAGCGCAGCACCAGATTGCCGTGCGGGTCGATGATCCACAGTTGCGGTACGGTTTTGCCTCCCGCTGTTTTGGTGAAAGTGGTCAGGTCCATTGGGTAGCGTTGCAGTTGCGGGTATTCGCGGGTCAGCTTGGCGTCGTAATCGGCCGCCAACGGTTGGGCCGCGGCCAGGGCGTGACTGGCACGCCCGGCATCGCGACCGAGGCCGATCTGGATCTGCCGCGCCAGATAAACCAGCTGCTGGCAGTCCACCGAACACTCCTTGGGCGCCGTGACCAGCAATTGCCAACGGTCCTCCTGCGCTTGCACGCCAAGGTCGGCGCGGGTCTGGCCGTTGCCGATCAGCTCGCCGTGATAACTGCGGCCTTCCGGCACCCAGAACTGCAACTTGTACATGCCCGTGGCGAGGATCATCGGACCGATCACCCCCAGCAGGATCAGCAATAACTGCAACCGGCCCTTGCGCCGACTCGCCGGCGTTTTCGCCTCAGACATGCTGGGTGGATTCATGGCCGCTCCCATGGTGTTTCTCCTTTGCGTTGTGCCAGCCGAGATAGAGATAAAGGCCGAACAGGGCGATCGACATGGCGAACCACTGCACGGCATAAGCGATATGTTTTTCCGGCCCCATGGCCACTACCGGCCAATCGGCCTGGTAGGACGCGGGGCCGGCTTCTGCGCGTAATTCGTAGGCAAAACCGTCACGGTCGAGCGCCGTCCACAGCTTGGCGGGTTCGACGGCAGTGATCAGTTGTGGCCAGGTGGCGGTGCTCGGGTCGGCGTGCAATTGGAAGGTGGCGCCGGGGGAGACGTAGACCCAGGCATCCAGGCTCAGGGCCTGAGTCGGTGTCGTGAACTGCGGCGGGGTACGCCGATCCGGCCACGGCAGCCAGCCGCGATTGACCAGCAACCAGAGCCCGGTCGCCTGGTCCTGAAACGGTTGCAGCAGTTCGACGCCGACCTTGCCGTCGCGCTGGCGGTTATCCAGCAGCAGGCTGTGTGCGGCATCGAACTGGCCGTGAATTTGAACCCGGCGAAAGGCTGGATCGTCGGTGTGTAGCAGCTCGGTGCTGGCCATCGGTTCAGCCGTGCGGCGCTCGGCGTAGCTGTGCAGCAGTGCGCTTTTCTCCGCGCCCCGGCTCAATTGCCAGAACCCCAGTGACACCAGCATGGGCAATAGAAGTGCGACCACCAGGGTCGGCACGATGCCCGGCCGGAAGCGCTTCATGGCGTCGCCAGAAAGTCGCTGGTTGCGATAGCTATACTCAAGTGCATCGCCTTTCCCCCGGAGTCCCACCATGCTCAAAGCAGCCATCGTCCTGATGCTGATTGCCACAGTTGTCAGCCTGTTCAGCGGCCTGTTTTTTCTGGTCAAGGACGACAGCAGTTCGAACCGCCTCGTCATTGCCTTGAGTGTTCGTGTTGCCCTGGCCGCTATCACCGTCGGCTTGATTGCCTGGGGTTTTTTCAGCGGCCAGTTGGTTTCTAGTGCGCCTTGGTAAAGCCTCAGAGCACGTAGACGAAAACGAACAGCCCGATCCACACCACGTCCACGAAGTGCCAATACCAACTCGCCGCTTCAAACGCGAACTGGTGCTCGTTATCGAAGTGCCCGCGCATGATCCGCATCAGCATCACAAACAGAATGATGGTGCCGATGGTCACGTGGGCGCCGTGGAACCCGGTGAGCATGAAGAACGTCGCGCCGTAGATGCCGGAACCCAGGGTCAGGCCCAGTTCGCGATAGGCGTGGATATATTCTTCGGCCTGAAAACCGAGGAACGCACAGCCGAGCAAGACAGTGATCGCCAGCCAGATTTTCAGCGCACCGCGATGGCCCTTTTTCAAAGCGTGGTGGGCGATGGTCACGGTGACGCTGGAGCTCACGAGCAACACGGTATTGAGCAGCGGCAGGCCCCAGGGGCTGATAACGTCCTTGGGTGCCGGGAAGAGTTTCGGATCCGGGTTGTTCAACAGCGGCCAGACGAACTCGAAGTTCGGCCACAGCATGTGCGCCAGGCCTTTCGCGCCTTCACCGCCGAGCGCCGGACCGGACACATGCCGCACATAAAACAGTGCACCGAAGAAGGCGATGAAGAACATCACCTCCGAAAAGATGAACCAGCTCATGCCCCAGCGGAACGAGCGATCCATCTGGGCGCTGTACAACCCGCTGCGACTTTCCTTGATTACCGTGCCGAACCAGCCGAACAGCATGTAAGCCAACAGCAGGCCGCCGACGAAAAAGATCAGCGGGCCGTGGGATTCCGGCCGCGCAGCCTTCAGGTCGTTGAACCAGGTGGCCAGGCCGAACACGGTGACGAACATGCCGACGGTGGCGATGATCGGCCATTTGCTCTGGGCCGGTACGTAATAGTGTTCATGAGTTGCCATTTATTGTTCTCCTTATCGGGCACGCTCAGCCGCCAGTGTTTACAGCTACCGGTGGATGTCGGGCGGTGATATCGAACAGCGTGTAGGACAGCGTCAGGTGCTTCACTTCCTTGGGCATGTCGCGGTCAACGATGAAACGTACCGGCATCTCGATCCGTTGACCGGGCTGCAGCACTTGCTGGGTAAAGCAGAAACATTCAGTCTTGTGGAAGTACGCTGCCGCGTTGCTGGGTGCGATGCTCGGCACTGCCTGGGCGCTCATCGGTTTGTCGGTCGGGTTGTGCGCGATAAAAATCATCTCGTTCACTGCCCCCGGGTTGGCCGTCAGTTCGTCACTTTTGGGATAGAAATCCCAGGACATGTCGGCGGAGTTGGTCGACAGGAACTGCACACGCACCTGTCGCGAAGTGTCGACCGTCTGCTCGCCCTCGTACTGCCCGGCGGTCTTGCCATTGATGCCGAACGCCTTGCACATCACGTCATAGATCGGCACCAGGGCAAACCCGAAGATAAACATCGCCACCACCACCATCAGCAGGCGGGTGACCAGCTTCTTCATCGAAATCGAGTCAGCCATGGTTTCCAACCTCTTCGCCGAACCCTGTGGGAGCGAGCCTGCTCGCGAAGCAAACACCGCGGTTTAACAGGCAGACCGCGTCATCGTTCTTCGCGAGCAGGCTCGCTCCCACATAGGTTTGTGTGTTCATTTCACTTCCGGCGGCGTAGTGAAGGTGTGATACGGCGCTGGTGACGGAATGCTCCACTCCAGGCCTTCCGCGCCATCCCACGGTTTGGCGGGTGCTGGCGGGCCGCCGCGGATGGTCTTGATTACGATGAACAGGAAGAAGATCTGCGTGGCGCCGAACATGAACGCACCAATCGACGACACCATGTTGAAGTCGGCGAATTGCAGGTTGTAGTCCGGAATCCGCCGCGGCATGCCCGCCAGGCCCACGAAGTGCATCGGGAAGAACGCCATGTTCATGCCGATGAACGAGAGCCAGAAATGCAGCTTGCCGAGGGTTTCGTCGTACATGTGGCCGGTCCATTTCGGCAACCAATAGTAGGCCGACGCGAAGATCCCGAAGATCGCCCCCGGCACCAATACATAGTGGAAATGCGCGACCACGAAGTAGGTGTCCTGGTACTGGAAGTCCGCCGGGGCAATGGCAAGCATCAGCCCGGAGAAGCCGCCGATGGAGAACAGGATCACGAACGCCACCGCGAACAGCATCGGTGTCTCGAAGGTCAGCGAGCCTTGCCACATGGTGCTGGCCCAGTTGAACACTTTCACCCCGGTTGGCACCGCGATCAGCAGTGTGGCGTACATGAAGAACAACTCGCCCACCAGCGGAATGCCGACCACGAACATGTGGTGCGCCCAGACGATGAACGACAGGAACGCGATGCTCGCCGTGGCGTAGACCATCGAGGTGTAGCCAAACAGCGGCTTGCGCGAGAAGGTCGGGATGATCGAGCTGACGGCACCGAAGGCCGGCAGGATCATGATGTACACCTCGGGGTGACCGAAGAACCAGAACACATGCTGGAACAACACCGGATCACCGCCACCGGCGGCACTGAAGAAGCTGGTGCCGAAGTGGATGTCCATCAGCATCATCGTCACGCACCCGGCCAGCACCGGCATCACCGCGATCAGCAGGAAAGCGGTGATCAGCCACGTCCAGACGAACAGCGGCATCTTCATCAACGTCATGCCGGGGGCGCGCAGGTTGAGGATGGTGGCAATCACGTTGATCGCACCCATGATCGAACTGATCCCCATCAAGTGGATGGCGAAGATGAAGAACGTCACGCTTTCCGGTGCGTAGGTCGTCGACAGCGGGGCGTAGAACGTCCAGCCGAAGTTCGGTCCGCCACCGGGGGTGAACAGGGTCGACACCAGCAGGATGAACGCCGCCGGCAACAGCCAGAAGCTGAAGTTGTTCATCCGTGGCAGGGCCATGTCGGGCGCGCCGATCATCAACGGGATCATCCAGTTGGCGAGGCCGACGAACGCCGGCATCACCGCGCCGAACACCATGACCAGACCATGCATGGTCGTCATCTGGTTGAAGAATTCCGGCTGGACGATTTGCAGTCCCGGCTGGAACAGCTCGGCGCGAATCACCATCGCGAACGAGCCACCCAACAGGAACATGGAAAACGCAAACCACAGGTACAGCGTGCCGATGTCCTTGTGGTTGGTGGTCAGCACCCAACGCATCAGGCCTTTGGCGGGACCGTGGGCGTGATCGGCATGACCATGGTCATCGATGACGGCGCTCATGGCGTGTCTCCTGCAAACAGATGGGCTGGGCAGGCCGGGGCGCGCTGCCCCGACCGGTTCCTTGGTTGCGCAATAGACCGGGTCATTTGCTTTCCGCCTGTTTCAGCTCCAGCACTTCTTTAGGAGTGACCATGTCGCCTTTGTTGTTGCCCCAGGCGTTACGTTCGTAGGTCACCACCGCCGCGATATCGACTTCCGAGAGCTGCTTGCCGAACGCCGCCATCGCGGTACCCGGCTTGCCGTGGTAGACAATGCTCAGGTGACCTTCCTTCGGTCCGGTGGCGATTTTCGAGCCTTTGAGCGCCGGGAACATCGGCGGCAAGCCCTGACCTTCGGCCTGGTGACAGGCGACGCAGGCGGTGTGATAGACCTTGTCGCCGCGCTCCTTGAGCTCGTCGAGGGTCCATTCCTTGCTGGTCAGTTCTTTAAGCTGCAGGGATTCGGCCTTGCGTTCGGCCAGCCATTTTTCGTAATCGGCCTTTTCCTTGACCTCGACCACGATCGGCATGAAGCCATGGTCCTTGCCGCACAGTTCGGCGCACTGGCCACGATAGATGCCGGGCTTGTCGACGCGGGTCCAGGCTTCGTTGACGAACCCCGGAATCGCATCGCGCTTGACCGCGAAAGCCGGCACCCACCAGGAGTGGATAACGTCGGCGGACGTCACGAGGAAACGCACCTTGGCGCCAATCGGCAGCACTAAAGGCTTGTCGACCTCAAGCAAGTAATGCTCGCCCTTGGTTTCCTTGTTGTGGATCTGGTCGGCAGGGGTCGTCAGGTTGCTGAAGAATTCGACGTCCTGGCCCAGGTATTTGTAGTGCCACTTCCACTGATAGCCGGTGACCTGGATATCGATATCCGGCTCACTGGCGTCGTACATCTTGATCAGGGTTGCCGTCGCAGGAACCGCCATGGCCACCAGAATCAGGAAGGGCACGATGGTCCAGAGGATTTCGACGGTGGTGCTTTCATGAAATTTTGCGGCCACCTGCCCGGTAGAGCGGCGGTGGACCATCATCGACCAGAACATGGCGCCGAAGACGATGATGCCGATCACTACACAGATCCAGAAAATGGTCATGTGCAGGTCAAATACTGCGTGACTGATTTCAGTCGCTCCCGGCGCCATATTCACAGTCCAGGCGGCTTGCGCCTGGCTGAAAATCGACCACAACAGGAGGCCCATCCAGACGTGTGGATGTCGCATCATTGCGGGTTCCCCTTATCGTTCTTGTTATCCCGCCGGCTTTCACCTGCGGCAAGGGAGCGGCTTTTTCAGACTACGAAACTTGAATCGCCGAGCCTTGCTGCGTGTGCAGTCGGGCGTCATCAGCTAACTCCATTCCCACCCGAGTATAGACAGCGACTGCTACCTCGCAACGTGATGGCGTAAATGATCTGAAACAGCTGGGACTTGCGTTCAAGGTCACGAATGGAGAAGGATGCAGACGAGTGGTGGCAAATCGATATAACGGAGGCGTCTCAAGGATGAAACAATTATGACAAATGCGTCTTAGCATTTTTCATAAGCAAGCTAAGTTATGTCTTCCCTATTTCATTGCCTTTGTTTCCTGGAGTTTTCATGAACACCGCCGCATTGCGCGAGCAGATCCAAAAAGCCCAACAACACGAGGCCGAGACCGGCCTGCTGACTCGTCAGCTTGAAAATCAATTGCCACACCTTCACTCCGCCATCCAATTGCCGGATGTCGACGCCAACGGCGTGATGACGCGTTTTGTGGCCGCGTACATAGAGCAAGTGCCGGACCTGCTGGACGCAGCCAATGAAGTCGCCAGGGAAGCGGGTATCGAATCACAGATCAAGCCGGTGCTGACGATCGCCGAGCAGTTCTTCCTCCAGCCACCGGCAATCATGGCCGGTCATGTCGGCCTGGACAGCCTGCTGGATGAAGCCTATCTGGCGCATCGGTTGGTGGAAGAGGTCAATGACCTGTACATCAAGCATTTTGGCCAGCCACTGATCCCCTTGGACATGACGGTCGCCAACCTGATTGCTCACCAACTGATCGGCGAGGATTTTGCCAACCAACTGGATGAGGCGGTGCATCACGCTGTGGATGAGATGCTCAATGAAGACAGTTTCGCGCTGGAGTCCGTGGAGGCCTACCGCGAAAAACTCAACAGCCCGGACACCGGCGCCGCCTGGAAGCGCTGGCCGTGCCTGTCGCGCCAGCTGGGCGTAGGGCTGGAGCTGGATCAGCCGGCGGCTTGATTCTTTAGAATCAGCACCGTCCCCTGTGGGAACGAGCCTGCTCGCGATTGCGATATGTCATTCAACATTTATGTCGATTGATACACCGCCTTCGCGAGCAGGCTCGCTCCCACATTGGTTACTTCTACGCCGTAGAGCCCACTCCCGAGGTGGTTCGTAAACGCCCCTCCAACCGACGCTTCAACCCCCGCGCTTCAATAATCAGCTTCGACCCCTTGGCCGCATTGGCCCGACCCCATTCCTCAAGCAACTCCAGACACGAGTGATCGATGTAGCTCAGGTTATTGAGCGGCACATGCACTGTCGCGCCTGGGGGAATGGTCCCCAGCACCTGGGTCAGCGCCGGCACCTTGAGAAAGGTTGCGGCCCCCGTCAGTCGTAACTCCATCTCACCGTCGGCCGGCAGGTCGATCAGGCTGATTTTCAACCGCGAGGCCTTCCAGGCCAGTTTGGCCAGGGTCAACCCGAAGCCGATCAGCACGCCGGTCAACAGGTCGGTGAAGATGATTGCCAGCGCTGTCGCGGCGTAGGTGAACATCGGCATCCGGCCATAACGGCCCAGGCCGCGAAAGGCCTTGAGGTCGACCAGTTTGAAACCGGTGTACACCAGCACACCCGCCAGGCTTGCCACCGGAATGCTTTGCAGCACGCTGGACAGCAACAACACGAAAGCCAGCAACCACAGACCGTGGAAGATCGCCGACATTCGCGTGGTGGCGCCAGCCTGGACGTTGGCCGAGCTACGCACGATCACGCCGGTCATGGGCAGCGCGCCAAGCAGGCCGCAGAGCATGTTGCCGACGCCCTGTGCCGACAACTCCCGATCGAAATCGGAGCGCTGGCCGCTGTGCATGCGATCCACCGCCGCTGCGGAGAGCAGGGTCTCGGCGCTGGCGATGAAGGCCACGGCGAAAGCGGCGATCAATAACGTCGGGTCGGCCAGATTGAGCAAGTCGGCAGGCTTCAGCCAGTCGATGGCTTCTGCCAGGTTGGCCGGGACTTCCACGCGTTTGACCTGCAAGGCGAGCATCAGGCTGGCCACCGTCGCCAGACCTACGCCAAGCAGTGCGCCGGGAATGAAGCGAAGAGAGTGCGGACGGAATTTTTCCCACAGCCACATCACCGCAATCGTCGACAGGCCAAGCAACCCAGCCTGCCAGCCAAGGGAAGGCAA
The DNA here is from genome assembly GCF_900106065.1 of Pseudomonas mandelii. Lineage (NCBI taxonomy): Bacteria > Pseudomonadati > Pseudomonadota > Gammaproteobacteria > Pseudomonadales > Pseudomonadaceae > Pseudomonas > Pseudomonas mandelii. The sequence goes on along the minus strand of NZ_LT629796.1, from coordinate 2,091,013 downwards.
GGCCTGGATCACGGCCGCCGGGAAGGCTGCGAGGTTATCCAGTCCCGAAGGCTTGGGCACGGCGTCCAGCATCACATGCACTTGCGACAACACGATCAGCACGCCAATCCCGGCGAGCATGCCGTACACCACCGCTGGCGCCGTAACCCGAAACCAGCAACCCAGCTTGAAGCGCCCGGCCATCAGTTGCAGAAAACCCGCCAACAGCAGGATGGGACCGAGCATGGCAACACCATGCTGGCGCACCAGTTCAAAAACCAGCACCGCCAGACCCGCCGCCGGGCCGCTGACTTGCAGAGGCGAACCTGCAAGCCAACCGACGACCAGTCCACCGATGATCCCGGTGATCAAACCCTTGGCCGGCGGCAGGCCCGAGGCGATGGCGATGCCCATGCACAAGGGCAGGGCGACCAGAAACACAACCACGGACGCCAGCAGCTCCCGTGGCAGAACAGCTTTGAGTTGAGCAGCACGCATGGTGACTCTCCCGAAGTTTTCTTCAGGCGTGGCAAAGCCAGGCTGCTTGATCAGCAACCTCGGCTAAACCACACCTGGGAGGATTTAGAAGCGCGCTTTGGGCGTCGCCACGGGGATCGGATGGCTGCCATCAAGCGGCAGGAAACACCCTTTGTCCGCGTCGTAAGCTCTGATTTCGCTGGTTTCGATGTTGTAGATCCAGCCATGGATAAACAGCTGACCGTTAGCCATGCGCGAGGCGACCGAAGGGTGCGTGCGCAAATGCTGAAGCTGGGCGATCACGTTTTCTTCGGTGAGGACATGCATGCTTTCGCTTTCGTCAGCGCAATGGCAGTTTTCCTGGACCATCGATTTCGCCACTTCGGCATGACGCAGCCAGGCTTTGACCGTGGGCATTTTTTCCAGGCTTTGCGGGTTGAGCACGGCGCGCATCGCGCCACAGTCGGAGTGCCCGCAAATGATGATGTGCTGTACGCCGAGGGCCAGGACCGCGTATTCGATGGCCGTGGAAACACCGCCGTTCATCTGCCCATAAGGCGGCACAACGTTGCCGACGTTACGGGTCACGAACAGGTCGCCGGGGGCGCTTTGGGTGATCAGTTCAGGAACGATGCGCGAATCGGCGCAGGCGATAAACATCGCTCGAGGGCTCTGAGCCGTGGCGAGTTTTTTGAAGAGTTCTTCCTGCTGGGGAAAAACTTCGTGATGAAAATGCAAAAAGCCGTCAACGATATGCTTCAGCGCTGCATCGGCGGTTTCCGCCACGGGTTGGGCTGAAGCCGACGCAGCCAACGGCTGTTTATCCTTGTCACTCATGATTCATCCTCTTTGGCGGAGTCAGGGAATTTTCCCGTTTTGTCCGGTGTGAAGCCAGTGGCTGTTTAAAAAACATCCAGGCCGAAGATCTCGACCCGTCAGTCACTCGATGAACAAGGTATCTGTCGAAACTTAACTCAAACTGAATCAAGCGCTCTAGGACGTGTGTTCCAGGTCACAAAAAACGTGACCAGCCTAATGGCCAAGTGCTTTTCCTCCTACTCAACCATAGGCCAATTGTCCTCAAATCAACGACATCTGGCGACCTGGCGGACAGAAGGCGTCGCAGTCCAGGTTAAAACCTTCGCGATGATTGAGCCCCAACCGTTTGATCGATTTGGCAAAGCGTTGCGCCAACAGATCGGCAAACGGCCCCTCACCGCGCATTCGGGCTCCGAACCGACTGTCGTAGAGCTCCCCGCCACGGCTCTGGCGGATCAGGCTCAACACATGAGCGGCACGCTGCGGATAGTGGGCGGCCAGCCATTCTTCGAACAGCGGCGCCACTTCCAACGGCAGCCGCAACATCATATAGGCGGCGCTCTGGGCACCGGCAGCATGGGCTTCGGTGAGCAGGCTTTCCAGTTCGCTGTCGTTGATCATCGGAATCATCGGCGAACACAGCACGCCCACCGGTATCCCGGCTTCGCGCATGACCCGGATGGCACGTAGCCGGGCCTTGGGCGCAGCCGCGCGCGGTTCGAGGATGCGTTTGAGTTCATCGTCGAGGGTGGTGAGGCTGATCATCACCGCCACCAGCCGTTGCTCGGCGAGTTCGGCCAGCAGATCCAGGTCCCGAAGAATCAGCGAGCCCTTTGTAATGATGGTCACCGGATGCCGGTAACGCAGTAGCACTTCAAGGGTCTTGCGGGTGATTTTGTGTTCGCGCTCGATCGGCTGGTAGGGATCGGTGTTGGAGCCCAGATTGATCGGCGCGCATTGATAGCCGCGCTTGGACAGCTGTTCTTCCAGCACATCGGCGGCGTTGGTCTTGGCGATCAGTTTGGTTTCGAAATCGAGCCCGGGTGACATGTCCCAATAGGCATGGCTGGGGCGCGCGTAGCAGTAGATGCAACCGTGCTCGCAGCCGCGGTAAGGGTTGATCGAGCGGTCGAAGGGCAAGTCCGGGGAATTGTTGCGGGTGATGATGGTTTTCGCCGTTTCGATGCGCACTTGTGTGCCCTGCGTGACGGGCGCTTCCTGATACCAGCCGTCATCCTCGGCCACCGAGCGATTCGGCGCGAAGCGGTTGTGCGGGTTGGTGGCGGTGCCGCGGCCGCGAGGGGGAATAGGAATGGCCATTTGAGCTCCTGCTAGCTGTATAAATACACAGTATTAGAAGCAACAAGATTTGCCTAGCTCCGTTCGGCGTGTTCTCCAAGGTAGAGGGGACTGGTTGTGTATATACCTGTCATGTTTGACAGTAGACGGGGCAAGAAATACATCCTATGAATAACAAGGCACCGATATCTGGCCGCTGTTTCACGTTTACGTCATAGGAGATTTGGTTATGGAGACGAGTAAAGGGATATTGTTGACGGTACTCGACGTTAATAAAGACGGAGTTCAAGAGGTCAAAATAGAATTTGTTACTCGGGAAACTGACTTCGATCTGGGCTCCGGGAATTTTAGCGACACTATCGTTAATTCATATGCGGTTTTGGTTTCTAAGAAAAATGGCTCGACAACATTCAATAAGGCTTCCGTGCATGGCGATATTGACCAAGATGGAGATATTGATATGGAGGATGAGCAACTGCTTTTTGATCTTGCAAACACAGTCATTAAATTCAAGGCGAGTAGCGGAAATTGAAGGCGCTGAACAGTACTGGATATACAGCCACCTGTCATGTATGACAGTAGACAGCTTGTGAGTGGGCGGCCTACTTTGGGTTGGAGGATTCCAATTCAATGGAACCTCCCTCTCAATTGACTGACTCACGAGGTGTCATGATGGCCGTTAAAGAGATTCGCATTTCCATTGAAGATTTGAACAACGATAAAGTCCCAGAAGTCTTGCTCGAGTTCTATGACAAAAAGAAGGAGCTCGAGTTTTCAACTTCCGTTTCGGCGTCAAAAAAGAAAGGTGTTTACGATAAGGTTGACGTTAAAGGTGACGCCGATGGTGATGGGGATTTCGATCCCGCCGATGATAAAAAATTCATCCGCCTTGCGGCTGCCGCCGCTGAAATGTTGAAGTAAGTATTGGTGAGGCCGTACGGAATGCTCCCTACGGCCTATTTAGTTTTGGATTTGTTGGAGTATTGATGGGTTCTATCAAATATTTGCAATCATGAGAAACACATCGCAAGTGGCGCAATTATAAACTTCATTAGTAGTATTCGTTTCACGCGAAATTGTCGTGTTTAAAACATTAAAAGGATTTAATGAATGTCGAATTACAATCAGCGCGGTATCTTTCTTCAGCTGTTGCCCGCCTCTATCGTTAGTCCAAAAGAAGTTCGGGTTTCCATGCAGTTTGCGTTAAAGGAGGAGGGTTATGACCCGGAAAACCGCACGAGCACTTACTCCCTGCTGGACTCCAGCACCCGCGAGGCTGTATCGAATGACGGCGGCGTGACCTTCACCATGGGCGCCGCTCGTTCTGATGTGGACGGTGATGGTGACATCGACGCGCAAGACAAGGCCGTTCTGCTGGCCCTGGCGAAAGCTTATTCGAAAATCACTAATCCTTGAGTGCTACTGAACGCAGGCTTGTATAAAAACTGCATGAGTATGTCTTTGAACTAAGCACTTATAAGCGGTGCGAAAATTTCCGTGCCGCTTCTGTGTTATTGAATTGTGTAGGTCGCGCGATGAAAGCAGGATGAACTGTTCGATTCACAATTCTTTGACGGTTGACTCACGGGCCTTTGACCGTTCAGGGCCGAAGCTGTGAGTCATCTATCCACTTCTTCACACACGGTCGTCCGAGCATGTCCTTAACGCGCCTCTTTCCTGTGACGCTCCTGTTGTCGCTGGCCGCACTTTTCAACCTGACGGTGGCCTTCGCTGACGACAGCGCATCGCCCCGCCCGGCGGAATGGGCTCAATCGGTAGAGGCGCAATACAACCTCTACCAAATGACCCCGACGCTTTACCGCAGCGCTTTGCCCGACAGCGGCGCCGTATCGCTGCTGAAGAAACTCAACGTCGCGACCGTCATCAATTTTCTGCCCGAGTCGGATTCAAGCTGGTTGTCCACGCCGGACATTACTCAGGTGCAGCTGCCCTATCGCACCAATCACGTGGATGACGCCCAGGTGCTCAAGGCCCTTCGTGCCATCCAGACCGCCGAATCCCACGGCCCGGTGCTCATGCATTGCAAACACGGTTCGGACCGCACCGGCCTGATGGCGGCGATGTATCGGGTGGTGGTGCAAGGCTGGAGCAAGGAAGACGCCCTGAACGAGATGACCCAAGGCGGCTTTGGTGACAGCACCCATTTCAAGGACGGTGTGCGTTACATGATGCAGGCCGATGCCGACAAGCTTCGGACCGCGCTCGCCAACGGCGATTGCAGCACCAGTCCGTTTGCGGCCTGTTCCATGAAGAGTTGGTTCCAGTCCGCCCACGTCGAATAAGCATCAGTTCAGTGGGCAGCGGCTGCTGGACGGCGTTGCGAAAAAGCTGTCGGCGATCGGTTGTCCGAGGAATTCTTCCAGGGCGACCAATAGCGATCGCGAATCCCCCGGCGAAAAAAAGGCTTCGCGAAAGGCCTTGCCGGTTTGCGGGTTGAATACCCACTCGCGTTGAAACCGTTTGAACACCTCGGTCGCCAGTACACCCGACCATTTGTAGGCGTAAACCGACGCTGCGTACCCGGTCACCAGGTAATCGAAGCTGTTGGCGAACCGACAGTAAGGCGGCAGTTGCAGGTGAGGGATCTCGCGCTGCACGTCATCGAAGATCTGTTCAACGCTTCGGCCATCGCCTTGGCTGCGGTGCAATTCGAAGTCAAACAACGCGGACATTAACAGCTCTGCGGTTTGCCGGCTGGTCTGGGTCTGGATGGCTGCCAATGCGGCGTCGACTCGCGCTTCGGCCAGGCGCTCGCCGGTCTGGTGGTGAGCGGCCAGCCACAGCAGAAACTCCCCTGACAGGCACCAAAGCTCGAACAATTGCCCGGTGAACTCTGCCGAATCGCGTCCCAGCTGGGTGATACCGGACAGGCGATGGTGAGGCGAGCGGGTCAGAACGTGCTGCAGGCAATGGCCGAACTCATGGAACAAAACCCGCAGGTCCTTATGAGCGAGAAGGCAAGGATGCTCGGCAATCCCGGGCGTGAAGTTGCCATGAAGCACGGCGATCGGCAGCGTCAATCGACCTTCGGCGTTCACCCGTCGATTACGTGGCGTGGCGGTCCAGGCAAAGTCCGGCGCTTCGTCCCGATGAAAAGGGTCGAGGTAAATGTACCCGACGACCTGGCCATGCTCGCTGATTTCAAACAGACGCACGTTGTCATGCCAGCGACTGCACTCTTTCTGTTCGACGATCCGGATGCCAAACATGCGCTCGCTGAACAGGCAGAGCCGCTGCAAAGTCCCGTCCAGTGGAAAGTACGTTCGCAGGTTTTTCAGCGCCCCGCCGAGACGTTGCTGGCGCAATTGTTCGGCGAGAAACTCGTGGTCCCAAGGATGGACTTCAGTCATGCCGCGCTCAAGCGCAAACGCCTTGAGTTCTTGTGCGTCCTTCTCGAGTTCCGGTGTTGCCTGCACGATTTGCCGCCGCAGGAAACCGGTGACTTGCTCGGTGGACTCGGCCATTTCCGTTACGAGGCTGAGTTGCGCAAAGTTCTCATACCCCAGCAACCTGGCTTTCTGATGACGCATGGACAACAGCAGCTCCAGCACCGGACCATTATCGAATTGCCGGTCGTGGGGGCCTTGATCGGAAGCCCGGGTGGAGTAAGCGACAAAGTATTCTTCGCGCAGGGATCGGTCTTCGGCATAGGCCATGACACGAGTGTAGGTGTCCTGGTCCAGACGCATCAGCCAGCCGTCGTGCCCTGCCTGTTGCGCGTTGACTGTCAGACGCTCCAGTGTCGCCGCAGACAAACCGCGCAACTGCGAGATGTCATCGATGCGCTTGCTCCAGGCTGCGCTGGCGCCTTCCAGGTTGGTCAGGAACAGGCTTTGCAGCACCCCGATGTCACGATTCAGCCGGGCCAGCGTCTGCTGTTGTTCGATGGGCAAGTCGATGCCGGACAAGCGAAACCGGCGCAGAATTTTGTTCAAAACCGCTTTGCGCGGTTCATCGTAATTCGCCGCAGCGGGACTTTGCGCCAGCCGCTGATAAGCCCGGAACAGTGCATGATTACCCATCTTTTCAGATTTGTACTGCGCAGCGGCATCGCGGCAAGTCCCGCTGGCTGCGTCCCAGGCCTTACCCTCATGTTTCACCATTGAAAGGGTTTCGATGACGCCCATGGCCTCATCCAGACGCGCATCGGTTTCATCAACGGCCAATACCAGATCATCCCAGTTCGGGGTCGTGGATTGGCTCGCGATAATCCCGGCAATGGCCTTGCGGTTGTCGGCAACAAGGGTGTCGATGGCATGCACCAGGTGCTCGGCGCGAATGTCCGGCCAGGGCGGCAGGTCCCAGTGTTGTAGCAGCGGATTGTTATCAGGCATGGCGTCTTCCTTGAGTAGGGCTGAAGGATTCAGCCTAAGGAAGAAGCGCGGGGGAAGGGTGGTAAATAGATACCACCTTCCACCCGGTCTAAGGGTGGAAGGTGATGTTGACTCAATGGTGCTCGTCAGGCTTCTTCTTCAGCTTCGGGTTCGGGAAGAACTGCACCGCCTGAACCTTGGCGTCCGGCACCTTGAGCGCCGAAGTGTTGACCCGCGTGCCCAATTCCTTGGGCACCGACAGACCTTGTTCATTGAGCGTATCCGAATAACCGCAGGCCACGCATTCGCGATGCGGGACCTCGTCTTCGTTCCACATCATCAATTTGTCCGGCTCGCTACAGGCCGGGCAGACCGCCCCGGCGATAAAGCGTTTCTTCGTGATCACAGGCCCCTCGCTCATGCTGCCGCGTCCTCACTCAGGCCGCTATGGCGCAAGAGTGCGTCAATCGATGGCGCACGGCCACGGAAGTCGACGAACAGCACCATGGGTTCCTGCGAACCGCCACGCGCCAGAATCGCTTCGCGGAACGCACGACCTGTTTCGGCATTGAGCACGCCGTCTTCTTCGAACTTCGAGAAGGCGTCGGCCGACAGCACTTCAGCCCACTTGTAGCTGTAGTAACCCGCTGCGTAACCGCCGGCGAAGATGTGGGCGAAGCTGTTCGGGAAGCGGTTGTAGGCCGGTGGACGCATGACCGAGACCTCGTCACGCACACCTTCGAGTACTTGCAGCACGCTGCGACCGTCGCCGTGGGTGGCGTGCAGTTCGAAGTCGAACAGCGAGAACTCGAGTTGGCGCACCATCATCAGGCCGGACTGGAAGTTCTTCGCCGCGAGCATTTTCTCCAGAAGATCCTGAGGCAGCGGCTCGCCGGTTTCGTAGTGACCGGAGATCAGCGCCAGGCCTTCCGGCTCCCAGCACCAGTTTTCCATGAACTGACTTGGCAGCTCCACCGCATCCCAGGCCACGCCGTTGATGCCGGACACGCCGGCGTGTTCTACGCGGGTCAGCAGGTGATGCAGGCCGTGACCGAATTCGTGGAACAGGGTGGTCACTTCATCGTGGGTCAGCAGGGCCGGTTTGCCGCTGTCGGCTGGGGTGAAGTTGCACACCAGATTGGCCACCGGGCTTTGCAGCACGCCGCTGATGGTGCGGCGACGGTCACGGGCGCCGTCCATCCAGGCACCGCCGCGTTTGTTGGCGCGGGCATAGAGGTCGAAGAAGAAGCGGCCGACGTGCTGGCCGTTTTCCTTGATTTCGAACAGGCGAACATCCGGGTGCCAGGCGTCGAAGCCTTTCAGTTCGGCGATCTCGATGCCGTACAGGCGCTGGACGATAGCGAACAGGCCGCCCAGTACTTTGTCGATCGGGAAGTAGGCGCGCAGTGCTTCCTGGGCAACGCTGTAACGTTGTTCGCGAAGCTTTTCGCCGTAGAAACCGCTGTCCCAGCTTTGCAGGTCCGGGCAGCCTTGTTCGGCGGCGTAGGCCTTGAGCTGTTCCAGGTCCTGGGCGGCGAACGGTTTGCTGCGTTTGGCCAGATCGCGCAGGAAGCTGAGGACCTGATCGCTGGATTCAGCCATTTTGGTGGCCAGGCTCAGTTCCGAGAAGCTGGCGAAGCCGAGCAGCTTGGCCAGTTCCTGACGCAGGTCGAGGATTTCTTCCATGACCGGGCCGTTATCGTTCTGACCGGCGTTCGGGCCTTGGTCCGACGCACGGGTGCAATAGGCGGCGTAGACTTCTTCGCGCAAGGCACGGTCCTGGGCGTAGGTCATCACCGCGTAATAGCTCGGGAATTCCAGGGTGATGAGGAAGCCATCCAGATCTTTGGCCTGGGCTGCGGCGGCCATTTGCGCCTTGGCCGAATCGGTGAGGCCGGCGAGGGCGGCTTCATCGGTCACGTGCTTGGTCCAGGCTTGAGTCGCGTCGAGCAGCTGGTTGGAGAAGCGGCTGCCCAGCTCTGACAATTTGCTTTGCACTTCGGCGTAGCGCTTCTGCTCGGCGTCCGGCAGATCGATACCCGACAGACGGAAGTCTCGGAGGGCGTGTTCCAGGATGGTTTTCTGCGCCACGTCGAAACCGGCGGCTTCCGGGCTGTTGGCCAAGGCTTCGAAGGCATCGAACAGTTCACGGTTCTGGCCCAGCTCGGTGGAGTAGGCGCTCAAGGCCGGCAGGCAGGACTCGTAGGCTTCGCGCAATTCGGCGCTGTTGCACACGGCATTGAGGTGGCTGACCGGGCTCCAGGCGGCGCCCAGACGATCATTGAGTTCGTCCATCGCCAGCACCAGGCCGGCCCAGGTCGGTTGTTTGCCCTGGCTGTTGAGGATCTCGATAATGGCGGCACGGTTGTCAGCCAGGATCTGTTCAATGGCCGGTTGTACGTGTTCGGCCCGGATCGCCGAGAAGGGCGGCAGGTCGTAGGACTGCAAAAGAGGGTTGTTCACGCTCACGGTTGGCACCTTGGCTGGAAGAAACATGGGGCCATCTTAATTACAATCGACGCTCACCGCAGCTATCAGCAAAAGAGAGAGAGCCTATCGTGACCCTTCGCAAGTATCAGAACCACACGCCGCTACTGGGTAAAGGCGCTTTTGTCGACGGCTCGGCGGTGGTGATCGGCGACGTTGAAATCGGCGAAGACAGCTCTGTCTGGCCGCTGACGGTGATCCGTGGCGACATGCACCGCATCCGTATCGGTGCGCGCACCAGCGTTCAGGATGGCTGCGTGCTGCACATCACGCATGCCGGGCCGTTCAATCCCGATGGCTTTCCCTGCTTGATCGGAGACGACGTGACCATTGCCCATAAGGTCATGCTGCATGGCTGCAGTGTAGGCAACCGGATTCTGATCGGCATGGGCAGCATCGTCATGGATGGTGCGGTGATCGAGGACGATGTGATTGTCGGCGCTGGCAGTCTGGTGCCGCCGGGCAAGCGTCTGGAAAGCGGCTTCCTGTATGTGGGCAGCCCGGTGAAACAAATCCGCCCGCTGACGGACAAGGAAAATGCCTTTTTCACCTACAGCGCGGCGAACTACGTGAAGCTCAAGAATTTGCATCTGGCTGAAGGCTACGACCAGCTCTGACCCTGCGCCCTTATTCAGGATTCAACATGCATTACCAAACCGTTTTGTTTGATCTCGATGGGACCCTGACCGACCCGCGCGAGGGCATCACCCGTTCGATCCAGTTCGCCCTGAGCAAACTGGGGATCGATGAACCCGACCTGACCAAGCTCGAACACTTCATCGGCCCGCCGTTGTTGCAGGCGTTCATGCAGTTCTACGACTTCGACGAGCCCAAGGCCTGGGAAGCGGTGAATTTCTACCGCGAACGCTTCAAGGTCACAGGCCTGTACGAGAACCGTGTGTTCGACGGCGTCACACCGCTGCTGGAAACCCTCGGCGGGCAAGGGCGACAGTTGTTCATCGCAACCTCAAAGCCGTGGGTGTTCGCCCGGGAAATCGCCCGGCACTTCGACTTCGCCAGGCACTTCAAGGTGATTTACGGTAGCGAACTGGACGGGACACGCACCAACAAAGTCGAGTTGATTGCCTACCTGATGGCCGAAGAAGGCCTGGACCCGGCCAACACCCTGATGATCGGCGACCGCAAACACGACCTGATCGGCGCGCGCAGCAATGGGCTGGATGCGGTGGCGGTCGGTTATGGGTTTGGCAGCCCGGAAGAATTGAGCGCAGAAGCACCGGCCTATCACTTTGAGACGCTGGAAGAGATGCATCAGGCGTTTTTGCGGCGTTGATCAGTACGCCTTCGCGGGCAAGCCTCGCTCCTACAAAAGCAACATAGACCCCGTAGGAGCGAGGCTTGCCCGCGAAGAGGCCCGCCCAGATACATCCTGTGCAACAGTTACCACCCAAGTCCCTTCTAATCGTCCTAGGCTCAAAGTCTGAGGTCACGATCAAGGAGGATCATTAATGACAGAGCTAAAACATGCTCATCGATTGCGCACCGGCCGATATTCGGAGCCCGGACAGATTTACCTCCTGACAGCCGTCGTTTTGAACCGGCAACCGTTATTCCATGACTTCAAGAGTGGGCGACTGGTAGTCGATGCCCTGAAAACTGCTGAGCAGGAAGGGTTTGCGACGTCACTGGCCTGGGTCGTCATGCCCGATCATTTCCATTGGCTGATCGAGTTACAGAATATTCAGTTACCCAGTTTGATGGCTCGAACCAAATCACGCATCGCAGTAACGCTTAATCGCTCGGCAGGACGCCAAGGTCCGGTTTGGCAACATGGTTATCACGATCGCGCCATTCGTAAGGAAGAAGATCTACAGGCAGTTGCTCGCTACATCGTCGCCAATCCGTTGCGAGCTGGCTTGGTCGAGAGGGTAGGGGATTATCCGCTATGGGACGCGATCTGGTTGTGAGGTTGAAAACGCCTTCGCGGGCAAGCCTCGCTCCTACAAAAGCAACATAGATCCCGTAGGAGCGAGGCTTGCCCGCGAAGAGGCCCGCCCAGCCACCAGATTTTATGACCCCGTCAATGCCTTCAGCGCTACCTTGCGCTCAACCACTGGCAACGCACCAAGCTGCTCGACGGCGGCATAAAACTTCAGCCAGTCCCCACCCTCCTGCCTGTACAGCGCCGCAAACGCCGGCACCCATTGGTCATACAACCCAAACGGTAACAACCGGGCGTTGTTCATTGGCGCGTTGATCCACGCGTCATAGCGTTTATCCCCGGCCCATTGGCTATCGCGCAGCTGTCGATAGTCATGGCGCAGACGTTCGAATTCCGCCGCTTTGCGTTGGCGCATCTGGTCGGCGGGCAGTGGCAGGGCGTAGAGATTTTCAAGCCGCGTGCGGGTATCCATAACCAATTGAATAAATTGGTCTCGATGCTGCGCCTGCGCGCCATTGTCCGCTGCCAGACCGCGTGATGCCCGCCATTGCCGGGTGCCTTCCTGCTCGACGAAGGTGGCGAAGGACTCGTTGAACTCGGTGTCGTCCTTCACATAAAAGCGCTGGTGCGCGAGCTCGTGGAAGATCAGCGTTGCCAGCCGCTCGTCGCCCCAACCCATCATTGAGCTGAGAATCGGATCGTTGAACCAGCCGAGCGTCGAATAGGCCTCGACGCCGCCAATGGACACGTCCATACCTTTCAGGCGTTGCAAGGCCGCTTCGCCGCGGGCAGCACTCTGGCTGTAGTAACCGCGATAGGCGACGCAACCGGCGATAGGGAAGCAATGGTTTTGTGCTGTCAGGGAAAATTCCGGCGTGGCAAAGACGTTCCAGACCACGAACGGCCGGCCAATGTCGGCGTACAGACGGTAGCTCTGGTTATCCGGCAGATGCAGCTGTTGGCTGGCGAATGTCCGGGCCTTTTGCGATTGGGTCAGGTGCGCACGCAGCATCGGATCGCGAGACGGATCGGCAAGCACCTGGGCCACCGGCTCCCTGGCCCGCAGCAATTGCAGCTGACCGCTGGCCAACTGGCTGTAATAGCTGACGCTGGCGCAGCCGCTGAGGAATAAAAGCAACATACCCGGAAACAAAATCCGCAAAACGCGATCAAGTAACCCAAGGCTTGGAAGCGGCCTGATCAAAATAAAATCATCCCTGGAGAGTCTGCCCGCAAGACTATCCCGCCTGACTGGAGCTCCGCTATGCGCAAATTGATGCTGACGGGAGGCTTGTTGATGCTGACCGGCTGTGCCGGTTTCGGTTTACCTCACCATGATCCGTCGCAAGCATGGATCGAACTGGACTCACAGCAAGAAGACACCGCCCTGCAAGCGCTGGAAGTCGATGACAAGGCCTCTACCGACAAGCGGTATTTCGAGGTGCATCCGGGCCGTCATGAGCTGACGGTGCGCTACCAGTTTGCGGTCCAGCCCACCAACATCGGCCCCGACGCCGAGCCGCTGTGGCGTGACTGCCAGTTAAACGTGAAATTCAACGACTTCAATGCCGGTGAGCGATATCAGCTGCAAGCGGGGAATATCGGCTTCCGGCCATGGGCAAAGCTCTATGATCAACAGCGAAAAGTGATTGGCCAAGGCACGCCGGCTGGCTGCCAAAGCAGCTGATCGGCGCTATGCTGAATGACCATCTTTTGGGACATTCATCATGCGCAGATTGATGCTGTTGCTCGCGGCAGGCGTGGTTGCCGGCTGCCAGAGTCCGTTACCGGCGGTAAATCCGCAGATGGCCTGGATCGACTTCTCGACGCCATTCCCCAACGACAGGTTGCTGATGGCAGAGCGACTGGACAAACAGCGATTGCGTGACGGGCGCTTTTTCCAGGTGACGCCCGGCAGCCATGAGCTGGTCGTCAGGTTCGACTTTGAGGTGCCCGGTGGTGGGGGCATGAACATGATGAACACCCCCACGGAACGGCTGTGCTACCTGACCGTCAAATACGATCATTTCGAAGCCGGCCAGCGTTATGTGCTGGAAGGCCGTTCGATCGCCTTCACCCCAAGCGCCCGATTGTTCAATGCAAAGCGGGAGATCGTCGCTGAAGATCGGCAGACCTATTGCGTCCCGTGAGGTGAATCAGCGGTCGTTTTTCTGGTAGATGATTTTCTTTGTGCCGTTTTCGCAGCTGCCGACGACCATGTTCTGATCGTGGACTTCGTCATTGGTGACGATTTCCAGGGTGTAGGACGAGACGTTATTGGCCTGGATCTTGGCCTCGATCTCGGCCTTGAGTTCTTCACAGGATTTCGGTGCCGCCAGGGCCGAAGTGGCCAGCGTGCAACCGATAATCGCCAAGGCAAAACGTTTCATGGTTGAAGCTCCCTTGAGGCCGCGCGCAGTTTTTGCGCTTGAGCGGCTGTCATTTATTCGACCACAGTTTTGCAAAGCGAGTTCTGACACCGCTCACAAAGCGCAGCTTTATCGTTGGAATTGTGTTGTTTACAAGTTCGCCTTCGCGAGCGGGTCGGGTCGCGAAGGCGTCGGTACATTCAACGCCTGATCATCAGCTGACCAACGTCGCATCCAGGCTGATTTTCGCATTCAGCACTTTGGACACCGGGCAGCCTTCTTTGGCCTTGTTGCTCAGCTCCTCGAACTGCGCCTGAGTCGCCCCGGGGATTTTCGCCTTGAGGATCAATTTCACCGCAGTGATCGCAAAACCACCGTCGACTTGATCCAGGGTCACTTCAGCATTGGTATCGATGCTGTCAGCCTTGAGCCCGGCATCACCCAGGATCATCGAAAACGCCATCGAGAAACATCCCGCATGCGCCGCGCCGATCAGCTCTTCCGGATTGGTGCCTTTGCCGCCTTCGAAACGAGCCTTGAAGCCGTAGGGCGCTTCTCTGAGTACACCGGTTTCAGTAGAGATCGAGCCGATGCCGGTTTTCAGATCGCCTTCCCAATGAGCCGATGCTTTCTTCGTAATAGCCATGTCTGCCTCCTCAAGATCCGGTGCGAGCGTCGCACCTTCATGGTTTTCGGTTGCTAGGGTTCTGAGGGTAGACGGTTGTGCAAAGTTCACCTCATCTCATAAAGTCCTACTGCTTTTGTAGGATTTTTTGGCCTGGCTATTGAATCTCGGGTATATGCCCTCATTGCATGAAGCACGCTTATAGATTCGGCAGGTTTTCGTTCGCAAGAAAAACCTGCGCCCACCATTGGAGAAGCAGGCTTATGAAACGACTGTCCGATATCAAGTTTTCGACCCTTGATCTGGTGCCCGTGCGCGAGAACGGCAGCGCGGCCCAGTCGCTGCGTAATTCCCTGGACCTGGCGCAGCATGTCGAAAAATTAGGCTATACCCGCTTCTGGGTCGCCGAACACCACAACATGGACGGCATCGCCAGTTCGGCCACCTCGGTATTGCTCGGCTACCTGGCCGGTGGCACGTCGACCATTCGTGTCGGCTCCGGCGGCGTGATGCTGCCCAACCACGCGCCGCTGGTGATCGCGGAGCAATTCGGCACACTCGAAAGCCTGTATCCAGGCCGGATAGATCTGGGTTTGGGGCGCGCCCCCGGTTCCGATCAAATGACCGCACGCGCCCTGCGTCGCGAGCGTTCCGGCAGCGCCGACGAGTTTCCGGAAGATGTTACGGAGCTGATGCGATATCTCGGCCCACGCACGCCTGACCAACGAATCATCGCCATGCCGGGCACCGGCACCAATGTCCCTGTCTGGTTGCTGGGCTCCAGCCTGTTCAGTGCACAATTGGCCGGTGAGCGCGGTTTGCCCTACGCCTTCGCCTCGCATTTCGCACCGCGCTTCATGCACGAGGCGATTCGCGTCTACCGTAATCACTTCAAGCCTTCGGCGGTGCTGGATAAGCCGTATGTGATGCTCGGTGTGCCGCTGGTCGCCGCTGACACTGACGAGCAGGCGGATTACCTGGCGACATCGGTCTATCAGCGCATCCTGGCGTTGATGCGTGGCCAAAGCCTGGTGCAGCGTCCGCCGGTGAAAACCATGGATGGCCTGTGGCTGCCACATGAGAAGGAAGCCGTCGGCGATTTCCTCGGGCTGGCGATGGTGGGCAGCCCGCAGAAGATCCGCGCCAAGCTTGAAGTGCTGATCGAGCAGACTCAGGCGGACGAGCTGATTTTCACCTGCGACCTTTACGAACATGCGGATCGGGTGCATTCCTATGAGCTGCTGGCGCAGGTCATGAAGGGCTGAGGCGCCGACGCCGCCACACAAAAAAGCCGACGCATTGCGTCGGCTTTTTGATTTGTAAGGGACATCAGTCTTTCTTGTAGACGATTGCCTTGGTGCCCTTTTCACAGGTACCGACGACTGTTCCGCCGGCCTCAGCGCCTTTATCGACGATTTCCAGTGAATAGCCGGCAACGCCCTTGACATCCAGTTTTGCTGCGATTTCGGCTTTCAGCTCTTCGCACGATTTGCCGTCAGCAAAGGCTGTTCCTGCAAGGCTCAACAAACCTACCGCTAAAATAAAATACTTCATCTGTCGCATTCCCTGGTCGGATCAAAGGGAGCATCCAGCCATCAGCCGGAGGCACTCATGTAGCGCTTTGCCATTTCCCTATGGCATTCGGCCAGCGCGCAAGTTCAGGAGACTAGCTCAAACTCAGCTGCTGGCAATCCGGAACCCGACTTTGAGCGTCACCTGAAAGTGAGCGGCCTTGCCATCCTTGATGTGCCCGCGGGTTTCGGTCACTTCAAACCATTCCAGGTGCTTGATGCTCTTATTGGCTTCGGCCAGCGCGTTATTGATGGCGTCCTCAATGCTGCTGGTGGACGAGCCAACCAATTCGACTTTCTTGTAGGTGTGATGGTCAGTCATGGCGTTCTCCTTGGGTGTGAAATACAGCCTAGCAGTGATTTTTCGTATTACTTCTGTCGGCTAATGCCATGCAGAAGTTCAGATTTACTGCACTTTCTCGAACCGTTGAAGTCCCAACCAACACACGCTACTCATCATCAATGAAGGAGAGCCACCATGGCCAACACCTCTTTACGTAAAGCCTCATTGCAAAGCATGGAAGCCGAGATCGAGAGTCTGCTGAAATCTTTGGAAAATCTGAAAGACGACGCCTCGGACGAGTCGCGTAAAACCCTCAAAGCGCTGAAAGGCAACGCCGAGAACGCGCTGAAACATTCGCGCCATCTGCTCAGCGATGCGTATGAAGAAGTCAAAGTCAAAACCCGCGAAACCGGGATTGCCACTCGGGACTACGCCCAGGAACACCCTTGGACTACTGCGGGCGTCGCTGTCGGCGCACTGGGTCTGCTTGCGGCTTATCTGCTGTTCAAGCGCGGCGACTGATCGGTTTGGTGCAGCTCGGCCTTGAGCCACTGCGCCAACTGTCGAGCGCGCCCGTCCGCGGCGCGCTTGGGTAGCCACAAGGCCAGTTGCGCCGGGGTTTCACTGAATCCCCAAGGCGCAACCAGGCGACCGGCCTTCAAGTCCTCAGCCACCAGCGGCTCAGGCGCAATCGCCACCCCCAGCCCCGCTACGGCTGCTTCCAGCAAATAATACAAATGCTCGAAACTTTGACCGTACTTCAACGCCTTGGCGTCGAGGCCACTTTGCTGTGCCCAGCTCGGCCAAGCCTGTGGGCGCGAGGTAGTGTGCAGCAAGGGTTCGTTCAATAACGCTGTGGCCTGCGCAGCTTGCAGCCTTTCATAACCCGCGAAACGCGGGCTCATCACCGGGCCGATTCGTTCGCTGGCCAACTCATAGACTTGCATGTCCGCCGGCCATGGCGGCTCGGCAAACACCAGCAGGGCATCGAGCCCCGGCCGTCGCGGATCGAGATCGCCTTCCCCGGCCGACAGGTGCAGGCGCAGGTCGGGCAAGTCCGCGTTCAGTCGTCCCAGGCGTGGAATAAACCAGCGCGCCAACAAACTGCCCGAGCAACCCAAAACAAATGGAGCGTCAGCGGTGCTTTGGGTCAGCTCTGCGCAAACCGTGCGTAGACGTTCAAAGGCCTCACCGCTGGCATCGCGCAAACGCACGCCGGCATCTGTGAGTTTCAAGCCGCGTCCATCCTTGATGAACAGGCTCACACCGAGGTGTTCTTCGAGCACCTTGAGTTGTCGGCTGACCGCACCATGAGTGACGTGCAGCTGTTCGGCAGCCTGACTGACGCTGTTCAGCCGTGCCGTGGCTTCAAAGGCGCGAAGGGCGTTGAGCGGGGGAAGGTCGTGGCTCATGGGATCTGTGAGTTTTCCTGACAGGTTGTGGCGATCTTATCGGTTTTCAGGCTGGGACGTCAGGGGTAGAGTGACCGTCATTGTCATCTCACGAATCCCACTGGAGCGACCCATGACCCAGACTAATCTGCGCAACGGCCCCGACGCCAACGGCCTGTTTGGCTCGTTCGGCGGCCGTTACGTCGCCGAAACCTTGATGCCGTTGGTGCTCGACCTGGCCCGTGAATACGAATTGGCCAAGGAAGATCCAGCATTCAAAGAAGAATTGGCCTACTTCCAACGGGACTACGTCGGACGTCCAAGCCCGCTGTACTACGCCGAACGCCTGACCGAATTCTGCGGCGGCGCAAAGATTTATCTGAAACGCGAAGAGCTGAACCACACCGGCGCGCACAAGATCAACAACTGCATCGGCCAGATCCTGCTGGCTCGGCGCATGGGCAAGAAACGCATCATTGCCGAGACCGGCGCCGGCATGCACGGCGTGGCGACGGCGACCGTGGCTGCACGTTTCGGCCTGGATTGCGTGATCTACATGGGCACCACCGACATCGAACGTCAACAGGCCAACGTGTTCCGCATGAAGCTGCTGGGCGCCGAAGTGATCCCGGTGGTCGCCGGGACTGGCACCCTGAAAGACGCGATGAACGAAGCGTTGCGTGACTGGGTGACCAATGTCGACAGCACCTTCTACCTCATCGGCACCGTGGCCGGCCCGCACCCTTATCCAGCGATGGTTCGCGACTTCCAGTCTGTTATCGGCAAAGAAACCCGTACTCAACTGCAAGCCCAGGAAGGTCGTCTGCCGGACAGCCTGGTGGCGTGCATCGGTGGCGGTTCCAACGCCATGGGCCTGTTTCACCCGTTCCTCGATGACAAAAGCGTCGAAATCATTGGCGTGGAAGCCGCCGGTTACGGCATTGAAACCGGTAAGCATGCCGCCAGCCTGAACGGCGGTGTTCCGGGTGTGCTGCACGGCAACCGTACTTTCCTGTTGCAGGACGACGATGGCCAGATCATCGACGCCCACTCGATCTCGGCCGGCCTCGACTATCCAGGCATCGGCCCGGAACACGCTTGGTTGCATGACATCGGCCGCGTTCAGTACACCTCGGTGACCGACGACGAAGCCCTCGATGCGTTCCACAAATGCTGCCGCCTGGAAGGGATTATTCCTGCACTGGAAAGCGCCCACGCCTTGGCCGAAGTGTTCAAGCGCGCACCGACCCTGCCCAAAGATCACCTGATGGTGGTCAACCTGTCCGGTCGTGGCGACAAAGACATGCAAACCGTGATGCACCACATGGAACAATCGAAGCAGGAGAAACACTGATGAGCCGCCTGCAAACGCGCTTTGCCGAACTCAAGGAACAGAATCGCGCCGCCCTGGTGACCTTCGTCACCGCTGGCGACCCGAGCTATGACACGTCCCTGGCGATCCTCAAAGGCTTGCCCGGTGCGGGTGCCGATGTGATCGAGTTGGGCATGCCCTTCACCGATCCAATGGCCGATGGCCCGGCCATCCAGTTGGCCAACATCCGCGCCCTTGGCGCCAAGCAGAACCTGGCGAAAACCCTGCAAATGGTTCGCGAGTTCCGTGAAGGCAATACCGAGACGCCGCTGGTGCTGATGGGGTATTTCAACCCGATCCACATGTACGGCGTGCCGCGCTTCATCGCCGACGCCAAGGAGGCCGGTGTTGATGGTTTGATCGTGGTCGACCTGCCGCCGGAGCATAACGGTGAGCTGTGCGAGCCGGCGCAGGCCGCCGGACTGGATTTCATCCGCCTGACCACGCCGACAACCGACGATGTGCGCCTGCCGACCGTTCTGAACGGCAGCTCTGGCTTCGTCTACTACGTGTCGGTTGCCGGTGTGACCGGGGCGGGCGCGGCGACGCTGGAACACGTTGAAGAAGCGGTTGCTCGTCTGCGTCGCCACACCGACCTGCCGATCAGTATCGGTTTCGGCATTCGTACACCGGAGCAAGCGGCGTCCATCGCGCGTCTGGCCGATGGTGTGGTGGTGGGTTCGGCATTGATCGACCACATCGCCAATGCCTCAACGCCGGCGCAGGCGGTTGATGGCGTGCTGAGCCTTTGCTCGGCGTTGGCTGAAGGCGTGCGTAAGGCCCGCGTCAGCTGAAGGTAAAGTTCCTGATACAGAGGAATTAGAGCCTCGCGGCACAGACTAAACAGCAAGACCGAGGGCTTCAGGACTACGTTCTGAAGCCCTTTTTGCTGTGTGTGCAGTGAGGAAAGACCTGATGAAAATGCCGAAACGTCTGATTGCCAGCCTGGGCGTGCTGATGCTCAGTGCCACGCCGCTGCTGCATGCGAGCGCCGATCAGCGCGACGATCACGACCGCGGCGGCCCGCCGCAGGGCCATTACGATAACCGTGGTGACAACCATGGCGATGACCACCGTGGCCCGCAGGACAATCATCGCGGCGGCCCTCCGCCACGGGACTTCGGCCCGGTGCGCCAGACTATTCACGATAACCACGGCTATTTTGTACGCGGGGCACCCCCTCCTCCAGGTGTTCATCTGGTGCGTGGTCGACCATTGCCTCACGGCTATTACGGTGAGCGTCTGGATAATCGTGCCTTGGGGCGGCTGCCGCATTACCCGGGCTACGAATGGCGCCGTGCAGGGGGCGACATTGTGCTGATCGCCGTGGGCACCGGGATCGTCTATGAAATTCTGGAAGGGGTGCTTTGATTTAACGTGCAGGCAAAGAAGGCGTCATGGATCATCCACGACGCCTTCTTGCTTATGGCAACTCCAGCCCGCCTGCTGCTTTATGCAATTTGCGCAAATGTTCGCCAACCAGTTTCAGGTTGGCTTCATTGGCGGCCATCTCCGCTGCCCGGCCTGGTTCGAGCAGCGCTCTGACTTCCTTGTCCAGATCGCCGGTCAGCAGCTGAAGCTGCTTCTGCCGCAGGTTGCTTTCCGATTCCAGGCGCTGCCATTCATTCGGTTGAGGCAATCCGTAACCGCCGGTGCCGAGCAGCTCTGCGGGACGACTGAGGAAGCCGCTATTAGCGAGAATTTGCTGCAAGGTCGCGTTTGCCTTGTCCATACCGCCGTTCTTCAATTCCCGTGCGCCCAGATAACGCTGCTTCACTTCATCCTGGGCCAGCACCAGTTGTTGACGGAAGCTTGCCTGCTCCAGCAACAGCAATGCCGCGCTGGTGCGCAAGTCAGCCTGCTCAAACCATTGCCGGCGCTCGTCAGCTTTTAATGCCAGCCAGTCTTCGACTTTTTCCTGCTTGATCGGCAAGTGCTTTTTCAGCACTTCGAACATCGCTTGGTAACGATCACGGAAGGAGTCGAAGCGGTAACCCAGGCGCAACGCTTCGCGTGGGTCATCCAGCACGCTGGTATTCGCCAGTCCGCGGCCCTTCATCACTTCCAGCAAGCCGTTGGGCATGATGCTGTCGAGCCCGACCAGTTTCGCGTTGTTGCTGCCGCTGCGCAGCAACTTCAAGCCTTCCACCGCGCAGTTGTTGGAGAGGAAATAATAATTGCCGTCGTAACTCCAATGCATCTCGGCGGCGTGTTCCACCACGTCTTCAATTTCGTTGCGCGTCAGGTTCAGCGGTACCGAGGCCAGGCTGCGCAGTTCAGTCTTGGTGTATTCGTCGATCACTTGGGCCAACGGCAGTACAAACAGGCGCGAGGGGTATTTACCCACCAGCCCATCCCAGCTCGAGAGCTGCACGTCGCCGACGAAGGCGCGGTAGGACAAGACCAGGTGCTGGTCGAGATCCAGTCGGCAATCTGGCCCGCGAGGCCGACCCGGCGCGCAGATCACCAGGCGCAACATGCTGTGCCCCCAGCGACTGACCCAGTTCTGGTTGGCTTCGGCCAGCAGATAGTCGACGGCGTACACCCGTTCCGGATCGACTTGGCCCAGCGGTTGTTTAGCAAAGTCGTTGCCGGCATTGAGGAAGGCAAAGGATTTGCTGCACGGGTCCTTGGCGGCGGGAGCCCAGCCGAAATGTTCTTTGTAGTAGCGATACAGCGCGGGGCGACGGCAGGCATAGCTCGGGTCGAGGAGGAAATACTCCATGTTGACCGCGACAAACTCTTTGGGACTGCTCGTTTCGTAGATGTCCGGGCTGCGGGCGATCTGCCGGTTGTGCTGCTCGCGCTCGCCACGGCGACCGACGTATTGCGGCCAACCGGCCAGGTCGAGCAAGCGCGGATCATCGCTCAGGGTAAAGCGGCGGTCGGATTGACCACGGCATTCATCCGGGATGCCGATCAGGCCGGAACTGTTGTTGCGCCGGGTACAGCGCTGGATCAGCGTACGTTCCGCGTCCGGCCACAGGCGCGAACGGTCGTAAATATGGGTGAGTTCATGCAACACCGTTGCGAGCATTTCGCGGCGGACGGTGACGTGGGGGCGATAGGTTTTTTTGGTGGCAGCGCTGCCGTCCGTGAGGCTGGCGAGCAGGTTGCGGTTCAGGTCGAGTTCGGACACCAGCGAAGCCTGGCCATAGGCATTGCTCGGCATGTCGTCGGTCCAGCCAACATCAATGCGCCGGTCCAGTTTTTCGATAAAACGTGGCGGCAAGGCCTGCATGGCTTCATCGAGCAACGCCTGACTGGCTTGCTGTTGTTCGGCGCTCAGACCCTCGGTCTTGAGTCGTAATTGCAAGCCAGCCTGGGCCGTGTTGCACAGCAGCAACATCAGCCCGGCCAGCAGCCAGGCGTTTGGCGACCTCACAGTGCGAGGATGGCTTCGGCGAGCACCTGATCACTGGCGTCCCGGGCTTCCGGCACACGGGTGCGCAATGTACTGAAGGCGGCCTCCAGATGCGCACCACGAATATCCCCATCGCTGGCGACGAAACTCGCGGCATCATCGTGGGCTTCGCGAATAATTTTCGAGTCGCGAATGGACGTCGTGGTATCGGAAGTGAAATCAAGTGTGCGTTGGGTGGCATTGATGAGGATGTTGCTGGTGGCAACCAAGGTGTGCGCCTGGGTCACATCGGCCAATAAAAGCAGGCCAAGGGCAACAGCAATCAGAGGGCTACGCATGGAACGACTCCGCAAGGACAAAGGATAACTATTGGACGAGAATTGCCTGCGCCAGTTCAAGGTCGCTTGCATGAAGTTTTGGCTGGCTGCGGCGCAAGTAAATCAACGCGGATTCCAGTTGCGCTCCGCGTAGTTGGCCGTCACTGGCAATGAACGCCGCAGCGTCATCGTGTGCGGCGATCAGCAGCTTACGGTCGAAGGGGGCGGCGGTCACCATGCTGGTGGCGTAACCCGTGACGACGATGCCTTGGGTCGACAAGTTGAACGCGTCGAAGGCATAGGTCGGGGCCGACCAGCAGGCCGCGAGAAATACTGAAATGAAAAGCTGCTTTGAAAGAAGACGCATGAGACTCGTTTGTCGAAAGCGAGTCCAAAGGCTAGCGCAATCCCCGGGCTAGAGCCAGTGCCGAAACATTGGGACACGACAGGCGTGTCCCATGTGACAGCGTTGCTTAGATCGTCAGGATGGCCTGTGCCAGCTGTGCATCAGTGGCGTTTAGCTGAGGAGCCTGGTGGCGGATGTGGTCAAGTGCGCTTTCCAGTTTCACGCCACGAATGGCGCCTTCGCTGGCGACGAAGCTGGCGGCGTCGTCACGGGCAGCGCGCACGATCTTGTCATCGCGAAAGGAGGAAGTGACATCGGAGGTTGCATCGGAACTGGACTTAAGTGCGCCTACGACGGCATCCGTGGTCACGATAAAGCTGGTCGCGTGGGAATTGGCAGCCACGGCAAGCAGGGCTGCAGCGCTGAGCAGACGAAGACGGGACATGGTGTAACTCCTTTGGATAACCGATTGAGAGGTGTTGAGGTAGCTGTTGAGTCAGACGCCTGTCGAACAGCGCTCGCCACGTTCTGGCTTGATATTAGGCCTGCTTTTATC
Source organism: Pseudomonas mandelii (assembly GCF_900106065.1). Taxonomy (NCBI): domain Bacteria; kingdom Pseudomonadati; phylum Pseudomonadota; class Gammaproteobacteria; order Pseudomonadales; family Pseudomonadaceae; genus Pseudomonas; species Pseudomonas mandelii. Next base: position 2,067,521 of record NZ_LT629796.1, on the reverse strand, counting down.
GGTTCGAACAGTCCCTTCTGTTAAAGCAGCGGCCTAGCGCCAGAACGGTTTATCCAATTCATTAATCCGATCCGCGTGGCTGATGCCTAGGTCCGAGAGTTGCTGATCATTGAGCTGGCCCAGCAAACGCCGGGTTCTGGCTCTCTCAAGGGCGGCGGCGAGCGACTGCAGCAATCGTTTAAGTCTGTGGAGTCGAGGCTTCTTTAGAAGGGCGGGGGCAGAAACATTCAGTAAGTTATCCATGGCGCGAAGTCCTTTTGCCGGAGAGTCAGGACTTCATGTTGAGCGCAGCGACACTGGGCCTACAGATACACTGTCGTAAAATTGTACTGGTGCAATATGATAAATATTAAAACTGTACTCATTGTCGGCTAACCCTTTTGTACGGCCGCCGACTAGGGCCGAAAACGACAAAGCCCGTCGTGGTTTCCCACGACGGGCTTTGTTTTTTCAATTTGGAGTGCTGGCGGTGGACCCGGTGGGTCAGAGCCAGCGACGCTAACTTAGCGCCAGAACGGCTTGCTCAGCTCTTCGTAGCGTTGTGCTTCGCTAATCCCGGCATCAGCCAGCAGACGCGAATCCAGACGAGCCAGTTGATGGCGGCTGGAGATGCGGCGCTGCCACAGCATCAGGTTGGCAATAACGCGAAGAGGCATGGAAGCCTGGGTTTTTGCAGCGGTATCTTCGAAGAACAGTTCGGAACTGAGTGTACGTTCCATGGTTGACATCCTTCCGCTTGTGGCGGGATTAGGTAGTGGTTTAACTGATGCCAATGATCCTCTCGTTTGGCTAGTCTCTGTAGATACAGTTCACCTGTATTGTGAGGGACCAGTTAACTGTTAATAGGGGGTGTACTGGTCGAAATTGAGGCAACTGTACCTGTCGGCACTATATTGGTGCGATTTTGATGTTTTCGCTTGAATGGGTAGGCAAATACGGTAGGAAATGACCAGTACAGCAGTACAGTTTTAAACAAAATCTAGTGTGGCCAAGGCCAGCTGACACAACTGTGTTTGCGTCAGCTGTTTTTTTGCTGAATCAGACCGCCAGCATTCGTCCGGTTTCTTCCAGGTTGATGTGCCAGCGCAGGGCATCGCGCAGGATATGCGGGGTGTGCCCGCCCAATGCGCAGGCCGACGTAAAGTAGTCATCCAGCGCCTGGCGATAGTCCGGGTGCACACAGTTGTCGATGATCACCCGTGCTCGCTCCCGTGGTGCCAGGCCACGCAGGTCGGCCAGGCCAATCTCCGTCACCAGGATGTCGACGTCATGCTCGGTATGGTCGACGTGGCTGACCATCGGCACCACGCTGGAGATCGCGCCACCCTTGGCGATGGATTTGGTCACGAAGATTGCCAGGTGCGCGTTGCGCGCAAAGTCCCCGGAACCGCCGATGCCATTCATCATGCGTGTGCCGCAGACATGGGTAGAGTTGACGTTGCCGTACAGGTCGAACTCCAGAGCGGTGTTGATGCCGATGATGCCCAGGCGCCGCACGACTTCCGGGTGGTTCGAGATTTCCTGTGGCCGCAGGACCAGTTTGTCCTTATAGCGCTCGAGGTTGCCGAAGACGTCGGCGTTGCGCCGGCTCGACAGGGTGATCGAGCTACCTGACGCAAAACTCAGCTTGCCGGCGTCGATCAGGTCGAAGGTCGAGTCCTGCAGCACCTCGGAATACATGGTCAGGTCTTCGAATGGCGAGTCGATCAGGCCGCACATTACCGAGTTGGCGATGGTGCCGATCCCGGCCTGCAACGGGCCGAGTTTGTTGGTCATGCGCCCGGCAGCCACTTCTTGCTTGAAGAAGTCGATCAGGTGATCGGCAATGGCTTGGGTGTCGACGTCCGGCGGCAGGACAGTGGAGGGCGAGTCGGACTGGTTGGTGATCACGATCGCGACAATCTTTTCCGGCGGGATGGGGATGGCGGTGCTGCCAATGCGATCGTCAACCTTTACCAGCGGAATCGGTGTACGAGTCGGGCGATAGGTCGGGATATAGATGTCGTGTAGACCTTCGAGATTCGGGTTGTGCGCGAGGTTGATCTCGACGATCACCTGTTTGGCGAAAATCGCGAAGCTGGCCGAGTTGCCAACCGAGGTGGTCGGCACGATATGGCCCTGCTCGGTGATCGCCACGGCCTCAATCACGGCGATGTCCGGCAGCGTGAGTTGCTGGTTGCGCAATTGCTCCACGGTTTCCGAGAGATGCTGGTCAATGAACATCACTTCGCCGGCGTTAATCGCCTTGCGCAAAGTGCTATCAACCTGGAATGGCATGCGTCGCGACAGTACGCCGGCTTCGGTGAGCTGTTTATCGAGGTCATTGCCCAGACTGGCGCCGGTCATCAACGTGATTTTCAGCGGGGTGATTTTGGCGCGCTCGGCCAATGCGTGGGGGACGGCTTTGGCTTCGCCAGCGCGAGTGAAACCACTCATGCCGACGGTCATGCCGTCCTGAATCAGAGCGGCAGCGTCAGCGGCGCTCATCACCTTTTCCAACAACGAAGGCAAGCGAATACGATCACGGTACATGGATGGTTATCTCGGGCAACGGAAGCAAGGTGTGCAGTCTAGTGATTTGAAAAAAATCCGTCCCGCTACCATGGTCGAATGCAGAGGCCTGATTTAGAGCCTTTGGTCGGGTTTCACGGGGAATAAAAAAACCCCAGCCTACTAAAGGCTGAGGTTTTGGGTATTGCGTTGGAGCAGGTTTTACTCGACAGCTTTGACCATGTCTTCGATGACTTTCTTGGCGTCGCCGAAGACCATCATGGTTTTGTCGAGGTAGAACAGTTCGTTGTCCAGGCCGGCATAACCGCTGGCCATCGAGCGCTTGTTGACGATGATGGTCTTGGCCTTGAACGCCTCGAGAATCGGCATACCGGCAATCGGCGATTTCGGGTCGTTCTTCGCGGCCGGGTTGACCACGTCGTTGGCGCCGAGCACCAGCACTACGTCGGCCTGACCGAACTCGGAGTTGATGTCTTCCATCTCGAACACCTGGTCGTAAGGCACTTCGGCCTCGGCCAGCAGCACGTTCATGTGGCCAGGCATGCGACCGGCAACCGGGTGGATCGCGTACTTCACGGTCACACCGCGATGGGTCAGCTTCTCGGTCAACTCTTTAAGCGCATGTTGCGCCCGAGCGACCGCCAGGCCGTAACCCGGAACGATGATCACGGTGTCGGCGTTGGTCAGCAGGAAGGTCGCGTCGTCAGCCGAACCGGATTTAACCGGGCGGGCTTCTTTCGAACCGGCCGGGCCAGCCGCGTCTGCCGTATTGCCGAAACCACCGAGCAGCACATTAAAGAAGGAGCGGTTCATCGCCTTGCACATGATGTACGAGAGGATCGCACCGGACGAACCCACCAGCGAACCGGCGATGATCAGCATCGAGTTGTTCAGCGAGAAGCCGATCCCCGCGGCTGCCCAGCCCGAGTAGCTGTTAAGCATCGACACCACCACCGGCATGTCGGCCCCGCCGATCGGGATGATGATCAACACACCCAGCACGAAGGCCAGGGCCAGCATCAGCGCGAAGGCACTGAGGTTGCCGGTCAGCATGAAGGTGATGCCCAGCGCCAGAGTGGCCAGGCCCAGCAACAGGTTCAGCTTGTGCTGGCCACCGAACTGTACCGGTGCGCCCTGAAACAGGCGAAACTTGTACTTGCCCGACAGCTTGCCGAAAGCGATCACAGAGCCGGAGAAGGTGATTGCACCGATAGCCGCACCCAGGAACAGTTCCAGACGGTTGCCCGCCGGAATCGCATCACCGAGCTGTTTGACGATGCCCAACGATTGCGGCTCAACGACCGCCGCGATCGCAATAAACACCGCAGCCATACCGATCATGCTGTGCATGAAAGCGACCAGTTCCGGCATCTTGGTCATTTCAACGCGCTTGGCCATGATCGACCCGGCGGTGCCGCCGACCAGCAGGCCGACGATGACATAACCGATGCCGGCGGTGGCCAGCTCAGCGCCCAGCTTATAGATGAGGCCTACGGTAGTGAGAATCGCCAGGCCCATGCCGAGCATGCCGAACAGGTTGCCACGGCGCGACGTGGTCGGGTGCGACAGGCCTTTGAGCGCCTGGATGAAGCAGATGGACGCAATCAAGTACAGCGTCGTTACGAGGTTCATGCTCATTACTTGGGCGCCTCTTCTTTTACTTTCGGGGCTTTTTTCTTGAACATCTCAAGCATTCTGCGGGTGACCAGGAAACCACCGAACACGTTTACCGCGGCCAGCGCCACGGCGAGGGTGCCCATGGTTTTGCCCAGTGGCGTCACGGTCAACGCGGCGGCCAGCATGGCGCCGACGATGACAATCGCCGAGATGGCGTTGGTGACTGCCATCAGGGGGGTGTGCAATGCAGGCGTTACGTTCCAGACCACGTGATAACCGACATAAATCGCCAGCACGAAGATGATCAGGTTGTAGATACCGGGGGAGATAAGCTCTTCCATCGTCTGAATCCCTGCTTAGGCGTTTTTGCGGATGACTTGGCCGTCGCGGCACATCAGGCACGCGGCGACGATGTCGTCTTCGAGGTTGATCTCGAACTGGCCTTCTTTGTTGAAGACCAGCTTCAGGAAGTCCAGCAGGTTGCGTGCGTACAGGGCCGAAGCGTCTGCCGCGACCGCGCCCGCCAGATTGGTCGGGCCGCAAATGGTCACGCCATTCTCGACCACGACCTGGTCGGCCACGGTGAGCGGGCAGTTGCCGCCCTGGGCTGCGGCGAGGTCGATGACCACCGAGCCTGGCTTCATCTGCGCCACGGTTTCCGCGCTCAACAGCGTCGGCGCCTTGCGGCCCGGGATCAGTGCGGTGGTAATGACGATGTCAGCCTGCTTGGCGCGTTCGTGCACGGCCAGGGCCTGACGCTGCATCCAGCTGGCGGGCATTGGCCGGGCGTAACCGCCGACACCGACAGCGCATTCGCGCTCTTCATCGGTTTCATACGGTACGTCGACGAACTTGGCGCCGAGGGATTCGATCTGCTCTTTAACTGCAGGGCGCACGTCGGACGCTTCGATCACTGCCCCCAGGCGTTTCGCCGTGGCGATCGCCTGCAAACCTGCAACGCCGGCGCCCAGAATCAGCACGCGCGCCGCTTTCACGGTACCCGCAGCCGTCATCAGCATCGGCATGAAGCGCGGGTAGTGGTGAGCGGCCAGCAACACGGCTTTATAGCCGGCGATGTTCGCTTGGGAGGACAGCACATCCAGGCTTTGAGCGCGGGAGGTGCGCGGAGCCGCTTCCAGCGCGAACGCGGTAATGCCGCACTCGGCCAGCTTGGCAATGGTTTCATTGCTGAACGGGTTGAGCATGCCGACCACAACGGTGCCGCTTTTAATCAGCGTCAGCTCGCTGTCGCTGGGGGCGACCACCTTGAGAATCAGCTCGGCACCAAACGCGTCGTTGGCGCTGCCAATCGTTGCGCCTGCCGCTTCATAAGCACTGTCGACAACGCTGGCGTTAATGCCGGCGCCGCTTTGCACAGTGACCTTATGACCCTGGCCGATCAGCTTCTTGATGGTTTCCGGGGTTGCAGCAACCCGCGTTTCACCCGTCTGGGTTTCGAGAGGAACACCAATGTGCACGTCAAATCTCCTGCGTGATCTTATTGAGTAAACCCAGGCACTTCGGATGGTGCGGCTGGGGCGGCCGATCAGCACGATCCCGCCAAATCTGGGCGGGGCGCGGCATTTTGCAGGCGAACTTTGTGCCCTTCAAGGGATTATGACGGGTGACGGAAAATTAACTACAAGTCACCCCGTGACCGAATGTCGCAACCGACCGCCTCAATCCCTTGCAGGCCGTGCCTTGTAAGGATTTTGGCCGAATTTCAAGAATTTACACATCGGCACGGTGAATGAGGCGTCATTGCTGGTGAATGGAGGCTCAAAGCCACGTCGGCAGGCACTTGTGGGACGTTTGTACTGCTTGTCGGTACAGTCTGCGAATATGCGACAAAAACGTATATCTGTAGGGCTTTGGTTTTGTTGACTACGGGGTCAGCTAACGCCGGTAAGCCTTTACCCTTCTAGGCTGTAGCTTTGTGCTTGGGTGACCAGCCAATCGCGAAATGCCCGTAGAGACGCCGATTCGACCTTTCGCTCCGGAATCATCAGATAATAGGCCTTGATGCTCGACAGCGCCTGAGTGTTGGCTATCACCAGGCGCTTCTCCGTCAGTTCGCGTTGAATCAGGAATGGCGGAATCAGCGCGATCCCCATGTCGTGCATCGCCGCTTGGGCAAGCATGGAGAATAGCTCGTAGCGCGGTCCTGTCATGTCCCGTGGCACATTCAGGTGCTGAGAGTTGAACCACTGGCGCCAGGCATAAGGGCGCGTGGTCTGTTGCAGCAGGGGCATTTCGGCGATTTCATCGGGTGTCAGATTGGCTTTTTTGCGCAGTAGCGTAGGGCTGCACACCGGCATCGGATTTTCGCCCATTAGCCTGTGGGATTCGGTACCCGACCAATCCGCATCACCAAAGTAAATCGCGGCATCGAAGTCGGTATCGGCGAACAGGAAGGGGCGTGTGCGGTTGGTGAGGTTGACCGTCACTTCCGGGTGTTTGTGCTGGAAGTCTTTGAGGCGTGGCAGCAGCCATTGGGTGCCAAAGGTCGGTACGACGGCCAGCTCGATCACATTGGCGCCCTGTTGCCCCATCACGGACAAGGTGTCCCGCTCGACCGCGTCAAGCTGGGTTGCTACGCGGCGACTGTAGGAAAGTCCGGCTTCCGTCAGCTTCACTCCGCGCCGCGAGCGTCGGAAAAGTTCTACGCTGAGGAACTCCTCGAGGCTGGCGATCTGTCGGCAAATGGCGCCTTGAGTGAGCGAAAGCTCCTGCGCCGCTTTGGTAAAGCTCTCGTGGCGCGCTGCCGCTTCAAAGCTGATCAGGGCGGTGGTGCTAGGGATTTTCCGGCGCATGTACTCCAACCTCACTAATACATCGCATAAAGGCTATTTCGCGACGTTACGGAGTGAGAAATTAGCACAACAGTATGCAAAATCCTCGTTTGCCGTAATGCCGGACCAGGCCTAGGATCAGTCCACGTTATTTGACCCGATTCGAGAGGACACACTCATGGGCGGTAAAGCTAGCTTCAACTGGATCGATCCCCTGCTGCTGGATCAACAGCTCACCGAAGAAGAGCGCATGATCCGCGACACTGCCGAGCAATTCGCTCAGCAGAAGCTCGCACCGCGCGTGCTTGAAGCTTTCCGTCATGAAAAGACCGATCCGGCGATCTTCCGCGAGATGGGCGAAGTGGGCCTGTTGGGTGCGACCATTCCCGAGCAGTACGGCGGCAGCGGTCTGAACTACGTCAGCTACGGGCTGATTGCTCGTGAGGTTGAGCGTGTCGACTCCGGCTACCGTTCGATGATGAGTGTGCAGTCCTCGCTGGTCATGGTGCCGATCAATGAATTCGGCACTGAAGCCCAAAAGCAGAAGTACCTGCCGAAACTGGCCTCGGGCGAGTGGATTGGCTGCTTCGGTCTGACAGAGCCTAACCATGGTTCCGACCCGGGCGCGATGATTACTCGTGCACGCAAAGTGGAAGGCGGCTACAACCTGACCGGCAGCAAGATGTGGATCACCAACAGTCCGATTGCCGATGTGTTCGTGGTTTGGGGTAAGGATGATGCGGGCGACATCCGTGGCTTTGTTCTGGAAAAAGGCTGGAAAGGCCTGAGTGCTCCGGCGATCCATGGCAAGGTTGGCCTGCGTGCATCAATCACCGGCGAGATCGTCATGGACAACGTGTTTGTTCCTGAAGAGAACATTTTTCCTGACGTCCGCGGTTTGAAAGGCCCTTTTACTTGCCTCAACTCCGCGCGCTACGGCATTTCCTGGGGCGCTTTGGGCGCTGCCGAGTTCTGCTGGCACACCGCTCGCCAGTACACCCTGGATCGTCAGCAGTTCGGTCGCCCGTTGGCCGCCACTCAGCTGATCCAGAAGAAGCTTGCCGACATGCAGACCGAGATCACCCTGGCACTGCAAGGCTGCCTGCGTCTGGGTCGTATGAAGGATGAAGGCACGGCGGCAGTCGAGATCACCTCGATGATGAAGCGCAACTCCTGCGGCAAGTCCCTGGACATCGCGCGTATGGCGCGTGACATGTTGGGCGGTAATGGCATTTCCGATGAATTCGGTGTTGCTCGCCACCTGGTCAACCTGGAAGTGGTGAATACCTATGAAGGTACGCACGACGTCCACGCACTGATCCTCGGTCGCGCGCAAACCGGCATCCAGGCGTTCTATTAATAGGAGAACGTCCATGGGCGCGCTTTCGCATCTACGGGTACTGGATTTATCGCGGGTGCTGGCCGGGCCTTGGGCCGGGCAGATCCTTGCCGACCTTGGCGCCGAAGTGATTAAGGTTGAGCGTCCGGGCAATGGCGACGATACGCGTGCCTGGGGACCGCCCTTCCTGAAAGACGCCTATGGCGAGAACACCAGCGAGGCCGCCTATTACTTGTCGGCCAATCGCAACAAGCAATCGGTGACCATCGATTTCACGCGTCCAGAAGGGCAAAAGCTGGTACGTGAGCTGGCAGCCAAGTCGGACATCCTGATCGAGAACTTCAAGGTCGGTGGCCTGGCGGCTTATGGGTTGGACTATGAGTCGCTTAAAGCCATCAATCCGAATCTGATTTATTGCTCGATTACCGGGTTTGGTCAAACCGGGCCTTACGCCAAGCGCGCGGGTTATGACTTCATGATCCAGGGTCTGGGCGGGCTGATGAGCCTGACCGGTCGACCTGAGGGAGATGAGGGCGCAGGGCCGGTGAAAGTCGGTGTGGCGCTGACAGACATCCTGACGGGGCTCTATTCGACGGTAGCGATCCTTGCCGCGTTGGCCCATAGGGAACATGACGGTGGTGGTCAGCATATCGATATGGCGTTGCTGGATGTTCAGGTTGCGTGCCTGGCCAACCAGGCGATGAACTATCTGACTACGGGTAATGCGCCCAAGCGCCTGGGTAATGCACATCCGAACATCGTGCCCTATCAGGATTTTCCTACGGCGGATGGAGACTTCATTCTCACCGTGGGTAATGACGGGCAGTTCCGCAAGTTTGCGGAGGTGGCTGGGCAGCCTCAGTGGGCGGATGACCCACGCTTCGCGACCAACAAGCTGCGGGTGGCGAATCGCGCGGTGTTGATCCCGCTGATCCGTCAGGCGACTGTCTTCAAGACCACCGCTGAGTGGGTGTTACAGCTAGAGCAGGCGGGTGTGCCATGCGGACCTATTAATGACTTGGCTCAGATGTTTGCTGATCCTCAGGTCAAGGCGCGTGGTTTGGCGATCGAGCTACCCCATGTGCTAGCAGGCATGGTGCCACAGGTAGCGAGCCCCATTCGCCTGTCGGAAACGCCGGTGGAGTATCGTAATGCGCCTCCGTTATTGGGCGAGCACACGCTGGAGGTTCTGCAGCGGGTGTTGGGTCTGGATGCAGAAACGGTCGCCGCTTTCAAAGTGGCGGGGGTCCTCTGAAGATTCCTTCTATATAGAGGGGTGGTTTTGCTCTCCTATATAGAAGGAAGCGGTCTGTTTTCCGGCTTTCTGCAAGTTATTGATAGAAAAGCCAAATCAGGGGTTGACGGCAGATTCTGGAAGTCTATAATTCGCCCCACTTCCGGCGCAGTCGAAACGGAAAACTCCTTGGTAAACAAAGAGTTACGCAGTTTTCGACAGCGAGTTGCTTCAGGTTATCGAAGCCCAGAAGGAGTTGATCAGGCGGGGTTGTTTGGCTTGATTGACGGTTCGATCTTCTCGGTCGAAAGCGGAGAAAAAGAGGTGTTGACAGCAGCGAGTAACGCTGTAGAATTCGCCTCCCGCTAACGAGAGATCGGAAGCGCAAGTGGTTGAAGTTGCAAAGGAAACTTTGAAAACTTCTGAAAATAACCGCTTGACAGCAACAGAGGCTGCTGTAGAATGCGCGCCTCGGTTGAGACGAAAGATCTTAACCAACCGCTCTTTAACAACTGAATCAAGCAATTCGTGTGGGTGCTTGTGGAGTCAGACTGATAGTCAACAAGATTATCAGCATCACAAGTTACTCCGCGAGAAATCAAAGATGTAACCAACGATTGCTGAGCCAAGTTTAGGGTTTCTTAAAAACCCAAAGATGTTTGAACTGAAGAGTTTGATCATGGCTCAGATTGAACGCTGGCGGCAGGCCTAACACATGCAAGTCGAGCGGCAGCACGGGTACTTGTACCTGGTGGCGAGCGGCGGACGGGTGAGTAATGCCTAGGAATCTGCCTGGTAGTGGGGGATAACGCTCGGAAACGGACGCTAATACCGCATACGTCCTACGGGAGAAAGCAGGGGACCTTCGGGCCTTGCGCTATCAGATGAGCCTAGGTCGGATTAGCTAGTTGGTGAGGTAATGGCTCACCAAGGCGACGATCCGTAACTGGTCTGAGAGGATGATCAGTCACACTGGAACTGAGACACGGTCCAGACTCCTACGGGAGGCAGCAGTGGGGAATATTGGACAATGGGCGAAAGCCTGATCCAGCCATGCCGCGTGTGTGAAGAAGGTCTTCGGATTGTAAAGCACTTTAAGTTGGGAGGAAGGGCAGTTACCTAATACGTATCTGTTTTGACGTTACCGACAGAATAAGCACCGGCTAACTCTGTGCCAGCAGCCGCGGTAATACAGAGGGTGCAAGCGTTAATCGGAATTACTGGGCGTAAAGCGCGCGTAGGTGGTTTGTTAAGTTGGATGTGAAATCCCCGGGCTCAACCTGGGAACTGCATTCAAAACTGACAAGCTAGAGTATGGTAGAGGGTGGTGGAATTTCCTGTGTAGCGGTGAAATGCGTAGATATAGGAAGGAACACCAGTGGCGAAGGCGACCACCTGGACTGATACTGACACTGAGGTGCGAAAGCGTGGGGAGCAAACAGGATTAGATACCCTGGTAGTCCACGCCGTAAACGATGTCAACTAGCCGTTGGGAGCCTTGAGCTCTTAGTGGCGCAGCTAACGCATTAAGTTGACCGCCTGGGGAGTACGGCCGCAAGGTTAAAACTCAAATGAATTGACGGGGGCCCGCACAAGCGGTGGAGCATGTGGTTTAATTCGAAGCAACGCGAAGAACCTTACCAGGCCTTGACATCCAATGAACTTTCCAGAGATGGATTGGTGCCTTCGGGAACATTGAGACAGGTGCTGCATGGCTGTCGTCAGCTCGTGTCGTGAGATGTTGGGTTAAGTCCCGTAACGAGCGCAACCCTTGTCCTTAGTTACCAGCACGTAATGGTGGGCACTCTAAGGAGACTGCCGGTGACAAACCGGAGGAAGGTGGGGATGACGTCAAGTCATCATGGCCCTTACGGCCTGGGCTACACACGTGCTACAATGGTCGGTACAGAGGGTTGCCAAGCCGCGAGGTGGAGCTAATCCCAGAAAACCGATCGTAGTCCGGATCGCAGTCTGCAACTCGACTGCGTGAAGTCGGAATCGCTAGTAATCGCGAATCAGAATGTCGCGGTGAATACGTTCCCGGGCCTTGTACACACCGCCCGTCACACCATGGGAGTGGGTTGCACCAGAAGTAGCTAGTCTAACCTTCGGGAGGACGGTTACCACGGTGTGATTCATGACTGGGGTGAAGTCGTAACAAGGTAGCCGTAGGGGAACCTGCGGCTGGATCACCTCCTTAATCGACGACATCAGCTGCTCCATAAGTTCCCACACGAATTGCTTGATTCATTGAAGAAGACGATAAGAAGCAGCCCGAAATTGGGTCTGTAGCTCAGTTGGTTAGAGCGCACCCCTGATAAGGGTGAGGTCGGCAGTTCGAATCTGCCCAGACCCACCAATTTTGTGTGGGAACCTGTAGAAATACGGGGCCATAGCTCAGCTGGGAGAGCGCCTGCCTTGCACGCAGGAGGTCAACGGTTCGATCCCGTTTGGCTCCACCACTACTGCTTCTGTTTGTTGAAAGCTTAGAAATGAGCATTCCATTGTGATGATGGTGAATGTTGATTTCTAGTCTTTGGCTAGATCGTTCTTTAAAAATTTGGGTATGTGATAGAAAGATAGACTGAACGTTACTTTCACTGGTAACGGATCAGGCTAAGGTAAAATTTGTGAGTTGCTCTTAATTGAGTATTATCGAATTTTCGGCGAATGTCGTCTTCACAGTATAACCAGATTGCTTGGGGTTATATGGTCAAGTGAAGAAGCGCATACGGTGGATGCCTTGGCAGTCAGAGGCGATGAAAGACGTGGTAGCCTGCGAAAAGCTTCGGGGAGTCGGCAAACAGACTTTGATCCGGAGATGTCTGAATGGGGGAACCCAGCCATCATAAGATGGTTATCTTAAGCTGAATACATAGGCTTAAGAGGCGAACCAGGGGAACTGAAACATCTAAGTACCCTGAGGAAAAGAAATCAACCGAGATTCCCTTAGTAGTGGCGAGCGAACGGGGACTAGCCCTTAAGTGGCTTTGAGATTAGCGGAACGCTCTGGAAAGTGCGGCCATAGTGGGTGATAGCCCTGTACGCGAAAATCTCTTAGTCATGAAATCGAGTAGGACGGAGCACGAGAAACTTTGTCTGAATATGGGGGGACCATCCTCCAAGGCTAAATACTACTGACTGACCGATAGTGAACTAGTACCGTGAGGGAAAGGCGAAAAGAACCCCGGAGAGGGGAGTGAAATAGATCCTGAAACCGTATGCGTACAAGCAGTGGGAGCCCACTTTGTTGGGTGACTGCGTACCTTTTGTATAATGGGTCAGCGACTTATTTTCAGTGGCGAGCTTAACCGAATAGGGGAGGCGTAGCGAAAGCGAGTCTTAATAGGGCGTCTAGTCGCTGGGAATAGACCCGAAACCGGGCGATCTATCCATGGGCAGGTTGAAGGTTGGGTAACACTAACTGGAGGACCGAACCGACTACCGTTGAAAAGTTAGCGGATGACCTGTGGATCGGAGTGAAAGGCTAATCAAGCTCGGAGATAGCTGGTTCTCCTCGAAAGCTATTTAGGTAGCGCCTCATGTATCACTGTAGGGGGTAGAGCACTGTTTCGGCTAGGGGGTCATCCCGACTTACCAAACCGATGCAAACTCCGAATACCTACAAGTGCCGAGCATGGGAGACACACGGCGGGTGCTAACGTCCGTCGTGAAAAGGGAAACAACCCAGACCGTCAGCTAAGGTCCCAAAGTTATGGTTAAGTGGGAAACGATGTGGGAAGGCTTAGACAGCTAGGAGGTTGGCTTAGAAGCAGCCACCCTTTAAAGAAAGCGTAATAGCTCACTAGTCGAGTCGGCCTGCGCGGAAGATGTAACGGGGCTCAAACCATACACCGAAGCTACGGGTATCACTTAGGTGATGCGGTAGAGGAGCGTTCTGTAAGCCTGTGAAGGTGAGTTGAGAAGCTTGCTGGAGGTATCAGAAGTGCGAATGCTGACATGAGTAACGACAATGGGTGTGAAAAACACCCACGCCGAAAGACCAAGGTTTCCTGCGCAACGTTAATCGACGCAGGGTTAGTCGGTCCCTAAGGCGAGGCTGAAAAGCGTAGTCGATGGAAAACAGGTTAATATTCCTGTACTTCTGGTTATTGCGATGGAGGGACGGAGAAGGCTAGGCCAGCTTGGCGTTGGTTGTCCAAGTTTAAGGTGGTAGGCTGGAATCTTAGGTAAATCCGGGATTCTAAGGCCGAGAGCTGATGACGAGTGTTCTTTTAGAACACGAAGTGGTTGATGCCATGCTTCCAAGAAAAGCTTCTAAGCTTCAGGTAACCAGGAACCGTACCCCAAACCGACACAGGTGGTTGGGTAGAGAATACCAAGGCGCTTGAGAGAACTCGGGTGAAGGAACTAGGCAAAATGGCACCGTAACTTCGGGAGAAGGTGCGCCGGTGAGGGTGAAGCATTTACTGCGTAAGCCCATGCCGGTCGAAGATACCAGGCCGCTGCGACTGTTTATTAAAAACACAGCACTCTGCAAACACGAAAGTGGACGTATAGGGTGTGACGCCTGCCCGGTGCCGGAAGGTTAATTGATGGGGTTAGCTAACGCGAAGCTCTTGATCGAAGCCCCGGTAAACGGCGGCCGTAACTATAACGGTCCTAAGGTAGCGAAATTCCTTGTCGGGTAAGTTCCGACCTGCACGAATGGCGTAACGATGGCGGCGCTGTCTCCACCCGAGACTCAGTGAAATTGAAATCGCTGTGAAGATGCAGTGTATCCGCGGCTAGACGGAAAGACCCCGTGAACCTTTACTATAGCTTTGCACTGGACTTTGAATTTGCTTGTGTAGGATAGGTGGGAGGCTTTGAAGCGTGGACGCCAGTTCGCGTGGAGCCAACCTTGAAATACCACCCTGGCAACTTTGAGGTTCTAACTCAGGTCCGTTATCCGGATCGAGGACAGTGTATGGTGGGTAGTTTGACTGGGGCGGTCTCCTCCTAAAGAGTAACGGAGGAGTACGAAGGTGCGCTCAGACCGGTCGGAAATCGGTCGTAGAGTATAAAGGCAAAAGCGCGCTTGACTGCGAGACAGACACGTCGAGCAGGTACGAAAGTAGGTCTTAGTGATCCGGTGGTTCTGTATGGAAGGGCCATCGCTCAACGGATAAAAGGTACTCCGGGGATAACAGGCTGATACCGCCCAAGAGTTCATATCGACGGCGGTGTTTGGCACCTCGATGTCGGCTCATCACATCCTGGGGCTGAAGCCGGTCCCAAGGGTATGGCTGTTCGCCATTTAAAGTGGTACGCGAGCTGGGTTTAGAACGTCGTGAGACAGTTCGGTCCCTATCTGCCGTGGACGTTTGAGATTTGAGAGGGGCTGCTCCTAGTACGAGAGGACCGGAGTGGACGAACCTCTGGTGTTCCGGTTGTCACGCCAGTGGCATTGCCGGGTAGCTATGTTCGGAATAGATAACCGCTGAAAGCATCTAAGCGGGAAACTAGCCTCAAGATGAGATCTCACTGGGACCTTGAGTCCCCTGAAGGGCCGTCGAAGACTACGACGTTGATAGGTTGGGTGTGTAAGCGCTGTGAGGCGTTGAGCTAACCAATACTAATTGCCCGTGAGGCTTGACCATATAACACCCAAGCAATTTGCTGACCTGAAAAGGCACCAGATTGCGGTGTGTGAAGACGAAACGAACCGAAAGTTCGATTGTTCACAAACACCGAGATCTATCACATACCCATTCGCTGGAGCGTGCGCCGTAAGGCAAGCGACCTGGCTACCGAATTTCTTGACGACCATAGAGCATTGGAACCACCTGATCCCATCCCGAACTCAGCAGTGAAACGATGCATCGCCGATGGTAGTGTGGGGTTTCCCCATGTGAGAGTAGGTCATCGTCAAGATTAAATTCCGAAACCCCTATCTGCGTATGCAGGTAGGGGTTTTGTTTTAGTAGAAGTCACCAATTTTGCTGGCACGTTACGACTGTAACGGGCTGGTCACAGAATTTCTTGACGACCATAGAGCATTGGAACCACCTGATCCCATCCCGAACTCAGCAGTGAAACGATGCATCGCCGATGGTAGTGTGGGGTTTCCCCATGTGAGAGTAGGTCATCGTCAAGATTGAATTCCGAAACCCCTGTCTGCTAACGCAGACAGGGGTTTTGTCGTTTTGGCTCCTAAAAACGTCAGGTCATTATCCCCCGCGAGTCATGCCACTTCTGCGCCACACCCTTGCCCAGTGTTGATGTCCAATAAGTGCATCGAGCTCCAACGGCTCTAGAGCGCCGTTCGGCGGGAATGTCGGTCATTTCATACAAACCCCTAAGATTTCTCCGACTAGTGCCGAAAGACTAGTGAGACATGCGTGCACCAAAGTAGCGCGACCGAAGAATTCCGCCTGCGCTGTTACATGGAATGTTGCACCTGGAACGCATCCCCACTTTTTGCATAAGAAGTCCCATGAAATGAATCTCAAGTTCAGCCATAAAATCCTTCTGGCCGCCTCTGGCGTCGTGGTGCTGGCTTTTGCGTTGTTCACTTTGTACAACGACTATCTGCAGCGAAACACGATCCGGCAAAACCTCGAGTCCTCCGTCCAGCAAGCTGGCGATCTGACCGCCAGCAGCGTGCAGAACTGGATGAGCGGCCGTGTGCTGGTGCTGGAAAACCTCGCCCAGAACGTCGCTCATCAAGGCGCCAATGCGGACCTTCCCGGACTGGTTGATCAACCGGCCCTCACCTCGAACTTCCAGTTCACTTACGTCGGCCAGGCCAACGGCGTGTTCACCCAACGCCCTGACGCGAAGATGCCGGACGGTTACGATCCGCGTCAGCGTCCCTGGTACAAACAAGCCGTGGCTGCCGATAAGACCATGCTGACGCCGCCGTACATGGCCGCCGTCGGTGGGTTGGTGGTGACCATCGCCATGCCGGTGAAAAAGAACGGTGAATTGCTCGGCGTGGTCGGCGGTGATCTGAGCCTGGAGACCCTGGTAAAGATCATCAACTCGGTGGACTTCGGTGGCATCGGCCACGCGTTCCTGGTCAGTGCCGACGGTCAGGTGATCGTCAGCCCGGACAAAGACCAGGTGATGAAAAACCTGAAGGACATTTATCCAAACTCTGGCGTGCGCATCGAGAAGGGCAATCAGGACGTCACCCTGAACAAGCAGGACCGCATCCTCTCGTTCACCCCGGTGATCGGTTTGCCGAATGCCGAGTGGTACATCGGTCTGTCGATCGACAAGGACAAGGCCTACGCACCACTGAGTCAATTCCGCACTTCGGCGTTGATTGCAATGTTCATCGCCGTCAGTGTGATTGCCGTGCTGTTGAGCCTGCTGATCAACGTGCTGATGCGTCCGCTGACCACCATGGGCCGCGCGATGCAGGACATCGCCCAGGGCGAGGGCGACCTGACCCGTCGTCTGGCCGTGGAAAGCAAAGACGAGTTCGGCGAGTTGGGTGGTTCGTTCAACCAGTTCGTGGAGCGGATTCACGCATCGATTTCCGAAGTGTCCTCGGCGACCCGCCAGGTCCACGATTTGTCGCAGCGCGTAATGGCATCGTCCAACGCTTCGATCGTCGGCTCCGATGAGCAAAGCGCGCGCACCAACAGCGTGGCTGCCGCCATCAACCAATTGGGTGCCGCCACCCAGGAAATCGCCCGCAATGCTGCCGATGCTTCGCAGCATGCGAGCGGTGCAAGCGAGCAGGCGGATGATGGTCGTCAGGTAGTAGAGAAAACCATCCTGGCCATGACCGAGTTGTCGCAGAAAATCAGCCTGTCCTGCACCCAGATCGAAACCCTGAACGCCAGCACTGACAACATCGGGCACATTCTGGATGTGATCAAAGGCATCTCCCAGCAGACCAACTTGCTGGCGCTCAACGCCGCCATCGAAGCGGCGCGTGCCGGTGAAGCCGGTCGTGGTTTTGCGGTCGTGGCGGACGAAGTGCGCAACCTGGCGCATCGCACACAGGAGTCGGCGGAAGAGATCCACAAGATGATCACCTCGCTGCAGATCGGTTCTCGCGAAGCAGTGACGACCATGAATGCCAGTCAGCTCTCCAGTGAAGAGAGTGTCGAAGTGGCGAATCAGGCGGGCCTGCGATTGGTCAGCGTGACGCAGCGCATCGGCGAAATCGACGGCATGAACCAGTCGGTGGCCGCGGCGACCGAAGAGCAGACGGCGGTAGTGGAAACCCTCAATGTCGACGTCAACCAGATCAACTTGTTGAACCAGCAGAGCGTGGCGAACCTCAATGAAACGTTGAAGGATTGTGATGCGTTGTCGTTGCAGGCGAACCGGTTGAAGCAACTGGTCGATAGCTTCAAGATCTGATTCGGGTCAGTTCTACTGCGTTATCGTTCTTCGCGGGCAAGCCTCGCTCCTACAGGGCATGGAAAACCCTGTAGAAGCGAGGCTTGCCCGCGAAAGCGGTAGAAAAGTCACCGCTGAACCAATGCTCTACACAAACAGCTTCAACACATTATTCATCGCGTCATCCGCAAACCCCTGCACGAAATCCTTGAACCCCGGCAACGCCTCGGCACCTCCCTGCGCCGGTTCGGCAATGATGGTCCAGGTCGCCCGTGACGTGTTCGCACCAAGCGGTTCAACACTCATTGCCGCCCACAAATTGGCCACGCCCAGTGTGTTGTAAATGGTCGTCCACGTCATGCTCAGTGCCTGGTCATTTCGCGAGTTGAGTTGCTCGACCACCAGGTTGCCGTCCTTGAAAAATTTCTTGCGCAGCGACGACACGCCTTCGCCCGTCATCTCGATGTGCGACAGCGCCGGAATGAACTGATCGAAGCCGGCAAAGTTGCCGACCACCGCCCAGACCTGCGCGGCATCCGCCGGCACCTCCACCGAGGACACGACGTGGCAGCCTTGCGGGTTTTTGATCAGGGTATCGGGTTGCAGATTGTTCATGGTCTTGCTCCATTGGGTTTGAATGAATCAGATGAAATTGATTTCTTTGAGGTAGTCGCAACCGCGACGCAGCAGTGCGGGTGATTTTTCCGGGTAGTGCGCGCCCATCTGCCGAACGCCGGCCTGGGCGTTGTCGTGGCCGATCATCGAGATGTCGCCGATGTCTTCCTCGAAGCCGTTGAGGTAGAAACCGAGTACGCCGAACAGCGCGTTGTCGCTGTCGACCCGACCCAGTTGCTGTTGCCAGTCGGCGACGCTGACCATGGAGAACTCCCGGCCCGCCTCACGGAATGACGCGACGTAATCGTCCCAACTCAGGGGCTCGGGGTTGTGCAGGTTGAACACCGCTTTTTCAGACGAATAACGGCTGGCATGGAAGCCAATGAAGCGAGCGAGAAAGTCCACCGGCATCAGGTCGAAATTCAGCGAAAACTCCGGCACCTGGCCGAGCTGGATCGAGCCCTTGAGCATCAGCATCAAGCGGTTTTTGTGCGGCTGACAGACGCCGGAGAGGCTGTTGAAGCTGATGTTGCCGGGGCGATAAAGATTGACCCGCACCCCACGTTCACGCGCTCGTTCGAGGATCCGTTCGCCGACCCACTTGGACAGGTTGTAGCCGTTCTTGATGTAGATCGGCGGTGTCTGCGCTGCGGGTAATTCCAGCACTCGGCCATCGTCGGCAATCGTGCTGGACGCCGACAGCGTGGAGACAAAATTGAAGATCTTCTTGCTGCGCCCCTCGCACAGCCGCAGGCATTCGAAAATCGGCTCGACGTTGTCCCGCGCCAACGACTCGTAATCGAGCACGTGATTGACGTTGGCGGCGTTGTGCACCAGCGCGCCGAACTCTCGATCGAGGCGCTCGTAAACGTGCGCATCAAGCCCCAACGCCGGGCGAGTGATGTCTGCCGCGTAAACCTGCACCCGACTCAGGTCCAGGTGCTCCAGTCGGTTTTCCCGCAACGCATGAGCGAAGCGCTCAGCCGCCGATTGCCCACCGCCATCGCGCACCAGGCAGGCCACTTCAGTGACGCCCCACGCCAGCAACGCTTCGACGATATGCACACCGACAAAACTGTTTGCGCCGGTGACGATCACCTTGTGCACATCGCCCATGCGGCTGATGGGCAGTGGCTGAATATCCAGCTCGCGGAAGGCATCCGCCAGTGCTTGCGCGCTCAGGACTTCCTCGGTGCCGGAGCCGCGCACCAATGTCGCCAGCTTCGCAATAGTCGGCAATTCAATGAAGCGATTGATCGAGATGCTGCGGCCGAATTCTTCACGTAATCGCAGCAACATCCGTGACAACAGAATCGAGTGGCCGCCCAGATTGAAGAAACTTTCGTCGGTCGAAATATCGCTGGCCGGCAACTCCAGCAGCTCAGCCCAGATCTCCAGCAACAGCGCTTCATCGGCGCTGGCGGGCAAGCGCCGTGTCGTGTTTTCGGCAACATTCACCGGCATCGCCAGCAGCGCTTTGCGGTCGACTTTGCCGTTACTGGCGAACGGCATGCTCGGCAGTTCAGTCCAGGCGATGGGTTGCATGTAGTCCGGCAAAAACTGCATCGCATGAGCCTTCAAGGCTTCGCGCGCGGCGCCCGTTTGGTTCTCCTGAGGTTGTGCGAGGAACGCCAGAATCCGCCGTTGGCTGTCGATAACCACCGCCACCTGGCGGTACAACTGACTGTCGCGCAGGCAGCGTTCGATCTCTTCCGGCTCGACGCGAAAGCCGCGGATTTTCACCTGATTGTCCCGCCGTCCGCACAGCTCGATACCGTCGCCGGTCCATTTCGTCATATCGCCGGTACGGTAGGCGCGCAGGCGCTGGCCGTCTGGCAAGTTCATGTCCAGGTAACGTTCGGCAGTCTGCTGCGGGTTGTTCAGATAACCCAGGCACACCCCCGGCCCGACAATGTACAACTCACCGACGACCTGCTCGGCCACCGGCTGAAAAGCCTCATCGAGAATTAGCACCTGGCTGTTGGCAATCGGCGACCCGAGGGTGCGGTTGTTGTCGCCAGCGCGCAGTTGGCGCGCGGTAATAAGCACCGTGGCTTCGGTCGGGCCATAGAGGTTGTAGAGATTGCCCTGACGGGTGAGCTGCTCGATAACGTAGGGTTCGCAGACATCGCCGCCGGTCATTATATGATCCAGGACCTGCAGCTGATCCAGCGGCAGAATGCTCAACAGCGCTGGCGGTAAAAATGCATGGCTGAGGCGTTGATGGCGAATCAGCTCGACCAGTTGCAACGGATCGCGACGCTGGTCGTCGTTCGGCACGATCAGTTCGGCGCCCTGAAGCAGGGTCGGGAAAATATCGATCAGCGACGAGTCGAAACTCAACGACGAAAACTGCAAGGCCCGACTGTGTTCGGTCAGCTGCACATAGTCGGCATACCACGCGGTGAAGTGCGCGAGGTTAGCCTGGCTGAGCAGCACGCCTTTGGGATGCCCGGTGGTGCCCGAGGTATAGAGCGCCATGCAGGGCGCGTCGAGAGCGGGGCGCTGGCGCATCAAGGGTTGACCGAGGGCGACGTCAGCGAAGTCGATGCGACTGATGTCCAGCCCCGGCATTTCATCGGCGAGGGGATGCTGGCCGTCATGCAGCAACAACACCGCTCCTGCATTCGAAAGGATGTACTGCTGACGTTGCAGTGGATGGCTCGGCTCCAGCGGCAAGTACACCGCGCCGCTGCCCAGAATCGCCAGGATCCCTGCATACAACGCACTGCATTTCGGCAGGCAGATCCCCACCACCAACGGGCCTTGATGCTGTGCGAGCAACGGCAGCAAGCGTTGTTGGATCGCACGGCTCTGGGCGTGTAATTGCCGATAACTCAGCGATGTGCCGTCGATGTTCAGCGCAGGTCGTTCGGCGGACTCGATGAAGCGTTGTTGCAGGCGCTCGATCATCGGGATCCGGGCGAGTTCTTGCAGCCACGGTTGAGCGGTGTTGTTGAGTTGATGAACGAACGCCAGGCGTTCTAAAAACAGCAGATTGTCCACCTGTTCAAAATGGGCTGCCGCAGCCGGTTCAGCGCAGAGAAAATACTCGGCGTCCCGGGAGAATCGGCTGACCAGCAGTGAGACGTGATCCACCAGTTCCGCCACCGCTCGCAGGCGCAAGGCCTGGCCGTTTCCGCTAGGTTCATCGGCAATTGGCACGCGCGTGAACAGCGTTGATCCTTGCATGCACAGCAGGTCAATCGGCGGTAGACCGGTGACGTTCGGCACGCCAATTCCCAGTTGCAGTGTCAGATGCGGCGCATCACTCGGGACTGAAAACGCCTGGCTGGCGTCGTCAATCAGCAGATCAAACAACGGCGCCTCCTCAAACGCATCGAGCCGCACCAGCGAATGACCCTGTTGTTCAAGTTCCAGCGCCAGGTCGGTCAAGGCCTGGCTTTGCCCAATGAGCAGAATGTCGAGACGTCTCATGATGTTCTCCTCGTTAAACCAGGTAGTCGCTGAGGGTGTCTTGCACGCACGGCGAATCCAGCAGCGAACTGCTGCGGAAAAACCGCACGATGTTGGCGACCAGCGGGTGATGACGATTGATCGGGAAGGCCAGCCCCGAGATCTCGTTCTTGAGTGCCTGGCGTGCCGCGTCGCTGATCTGCAAGGCTTCGATCAAGCGGAAATCGAAGGACTTCTGGATGTCGTTGGTCAGGTAATGGCCGATGAACACTGGCAGGATTTGCGCGATGAGCTGGCGGTCGTCTTCGCTCGCGGTGTGCCAGTAAATGCGCACCATCCGCGACCAGAACCCGGAATGGCGGCCCTCGTCGAGCAAGTGATCGGCCATCAGGCCCTTGATCGACTGCTTGACCGTGTCGTCCTTGGCGAACGCCGCGACATCGCCGGTTACGGTGTTCTCGGCGATGGCCACGCAGATCAGTTCTACCGCGCTGCGCAGATGCTCTGGTGCGAGGGCCACGGCCGCCGGGATCGCCCGACTCAGCTCGATTTCATCCGGCAGCTGGATTGGCGTAATGCCGGTCATGGCGACGGTCTGCTGCATGAAGTCCATGGCCACCAGCGCGTGGTAATCCTCGTCCACCACCACAGTCATGGCGTCATAGCGACAGGCAAACGGGAACGCCACGGCGAAGCGATTTTTGGCGATGCTGCGGGCGGTCTTGTCGACGATCTCGGTTTCGAAAATCACCACGTCGTTGATGAATTTGTAGAGCGTCTGCACCAGCGCGAAGTCCCGTTGTTCCGGGCATTCGCGCAGGAAGGTCTCGCTCAGCACCAACGGTTGGCGGCTCAACGGATAGATCAGCTTGCCGTCGTTCTCCAGCACGCGCCGCGGGCGGGTGCGGATGGTCGCGCGACTTTCCCAGGCGTCGGCGAAGGATTGGTAGTCGGCGGCGTTCATGCGTTCACCTCCGCAACCGGTTCGCTCATGCTCAGGCGCAGGCCGTCCCACAAGGCAATGCGACTTTCCACGGCGGCAATGGCGCTGGCGTAGACGTCCGCTTCGCGTTGCGGATCGCCGTCGACCAGCCGGGCGAGGAGTTTTTCAGCGGCGGGGCCGTGGTCCTCGGAGTCGACTTCGATGTGCCGCTCCAGGTAGTAACGGAAGGTGGGCGCCTGCTCGATGCCGATGCCCCAGTCGTCGAGAATCCGTTGGAACATCTGCGGAATAACGCTCTCACGACCGTGCAAAAACGCTGCGGCAACGCTGTGTCCCGGCGCATGCAGCGCGGTGTGCAAGGTGTGCCGTACAAACTGCGCAGCCGCCGGATCGACATCAACGCTTTGCAGCGCCACGTCGTAACTCACGCCTTCTTGTTGCAACGCCACGAAGCGTTCCACGGCCGCCGTGCTGGCACCGACTTCGCGCATCGCATCCAGGTACAACTCGAAATGACTGTAATGACCTTGGGCCGGGCGATCATCGGACTCTTCACCCAGCACAATCTCATTGATAAGACGCGCGGCCTGCGGATCTCGCGGCGGCAACCAGGGCAGTTGGACGCAGGTCAGCTCCTGTTGCAGGCGTTTGGTCAGCGACATGAAATCCCACACCGCAAAGACATGGGTTTCCATGAACCGTTGAAGTACCGACAGCGAATGTATTTCAGAAAAGATCGGGTGTGCACTAAGTTCTGCTTTCTTCTGGTTGAGTCGGTCTTTATTCGTTTTCATGAGCGAGCCTATAAGTGATCTGAAGTGCCGTTAAGGGTGTTGTGATCAATAAGTGACGGTCGTCTAACATTTTTGTTGGCGAGCGAATGCCTCAACTAAATTGATCTCATTAAGTGCGATACAGTCGTTTGGGTGCCGGATTTGCTGGCGGCGGAGAAAAACTAATACACGAATAAAGTATCGAGCAAGTTATTTTTGTATTATTTGAGAGTTTAACTTTCTTGAACGCGACAAGTTCTAATAAAACTATAAGTATCAGTTTTATTTGGGCGTAGTTGCTCCTTTCGGCGAAGTATCGTCAAAATTCAAATGAAGAGTGAATGCCTCACTCAAAGCAACTTTCAAAGTTGTTCCGTTGAATGCTTCAAGGGGGTGGAAGTTGGCTGGGATTGACGCCGGTGCTTCCTTTCCCGTGACAAGACTCCTTCCGTAGGTTCTTGGTGCGAGGACTGTGCCGCCATGGCGGCGCGTCGCCCGTTCATTATTCGTTGGCAGCCCAAGAGTGAGCGTAAATCACGGCCGCCGCTATCGCCCGGCCGTCATCTTTGCTGGCGTATTGATGGAACCTGAGGGAGGCGAATCGAAGGCAGGCTTGGGGTGGGGGCGTGCGGTGGCTGAAGCGGGGATGTGTAAGTAGATTATTCACAGCAAGCGCGGCGCGCAGTTCGGACTGCGCGCCCAGGCTTGGCGCCGGGAGTTACCTGGGGGTTTTCTTGTTAAGCGCTTCGGGGCTGTTGAGGTAGCGCGTGATGACCTCGACACCGCGATTGAGGTGATGCTTGAGCAGCTCGACCGCACGCTCGACGTTGCGGTCTTCGACGGCCAGCAACAGCGCTCGGTGGTCTTCCTGGGACAACTTGCCCAAGCCCATGGCTTCCAGATTAAAGCGCAGGAAGCGCTCTTCTTCGTTCAACCCGTCCTCGACCAGCCGCAATAGCCGCTGGTTAGGCGCCTTGCAATAAAGCGCCATGTGGAAGAGCCGATTGAGGCGGCCGATTTCGCTGTAATCGTGCTCCATTTCCAGGTCGTCGATATGCTTGGCTGCCCGCTCGACGTCTTCCTTTTCCAACAAGGGAATCGACAAACGCAGTGCCTCGGATTCCAACAGAATCCGTAATGCATACGTTTCGACGGCATCGCCCTGGACCAGCGGTGCAACCACCGCGCCTTTATGGGCGATAACATTCAGCAGCGCCTGGGCTTCAAGTTGGCGCAAGGCTTCACGCACCGGCATGCGGCTGACGCCGAACAGGTCGGCCAAATCTTGCTGGCGCAACGCGGTGCCGCAGGGAATGCGCCCGTCTAGAATGGCCGATCGCAGGGTTTCTTCGATCACCGAGCGTGCCAAGTGAGCGGGAATCGGCCCGTTGACCTTGATACTGCTGAGGGGGTTGGGCTTCTGTGTCACAACTACGCACCCTGATTGGC
The DNA here is from genome assembly GCF_900106065.1 of Pseudomonas mandelii. Lineage (NCBI taxonomy): Bacteria > Pseudomonadati > Pseudomonadota > Gammaproteobacteria > Pseudomonadales > Pseudomonadaceae > Pseudomonas > Pseudomonas mandelii. Next base: position 2,042,527 of record NZ_LT629796.1, on the reverse strand, counting down.
TGAAATATTTGGATCCAAATGGACACTAGTGACTGCCATGCAGCTTGTCAAACGGACAAAAGACCGCAGCCCGCGACGTTTCATGTCACCTACCATTCAAAGTCTAGCGCGTTGCCAGTGATTGCACCGTGCCATTGTCTTTTAACGGGCTAACCTGCACCATCAACCGAATTTCACCTGCCTGACCTGGATGCCTCGCATTGGCGGTACGTTTCGCGATCCCTCGGACTTTGCGCTGGCTGTGCTGCGCGTTGCTGCTGGCTGGCGCCATGCTGGGCGGGCTGCATGCCGATTGGGATTTTTCGCTGATCAGCCGCAAGGCGCAGGCCTTGTATGGGCCATTGGGTGACGGGAAGCCGCGCATCGATGCCTGGCAGCATCTGCTGGCCACGCAGAAGCAGGCCAGCGAGCTGGAACAGCTCAATGTGGTCAACCAGTTTTTCAACAAGCAGGTGCGTTACGTTGAGGACATCGACCTTTGGCATGAGGTCGATTATTGGGAAACACCCATCGAAGCCCTGTGGAAGGGCGCCGGCGACTGCGAAGACTATGCGATCGCCAAGTACTTCAGCCTGCGCCATCTCGGCGTTTCCAGTGACAAGCTGCGCATTACCTACGTCAAGGCGTTGCGCCTGAACCGGGCGCACATGGTGCTGACTTACTATTCGAGCCCCGAGGCCATGCCGCTGGTGCTCGACAGCCTGATCGATGCAATAAAACCGGCCAGCCAACGAACCGACTTGCTGCCGGTCTACTCTTTCAATGCCGAAGGGTTGTGGTTGCCGGGCGCCAAGGGCAACAAAAAGGTCGGAGATACCAAACGCCTGTCACGCTGGCAGGACGTTTTGAAGAAAATGCAGGCCGAAGGTTTTCCGGTCGAAACGACTAACTAGGAGCACGCGCTCAGATGTCTTTGTTCAAACAGCTGTTGATCGCTATCTGTCTGTTCCTGGTGGTCGCCTTCACCGGCAGCTTCATGGTCAGCCTGGAAAGCTCGCGGACCCAGTACGTCAACCAGTTGCGCTCCCACGCCCAGGACGCCGCGACGGCATTGGCGTTGTCCCTGACGCCGAACATCGACGACCCGGCGATGGTCGAGCTGCTGGTCAGTTCGATCTTCGACAGCGGCTATTACGCGAGCATCCGCGTGGTCGACCTCAAGACTGACCAGACCATCGTCGAGCGCAGCGGCATTCCAGCGGTGAACAACGTGCCGGACTGGTTCGTCAAAATGATCGGCCTGGAACCGGCCGGCGGCGATGCGCTGGTCAGCCGTGGCTGGGAACAGGCGGCGCGGGTCGAGGTGGTCAGCCATCCGATGTTCGCCTTGGCCAAGCTTTGGCAGAGCGCGTTGGGCAGCCTCGGCTGGTTGCTGATTTGCGGTGCGGTGAGCGCGGTATTGGGCGCGCTGTTGCTGCGTCGACAACTGAAGCCGCTGGATTACATGGTCAAGCAATCCCACGCCATTGCTCGCCGCGAATTCCTCAGCCTGCCGGAACTACCGCGCACACCGGAACTGCGCCGAGT